>NZ_MVDI01000001.1:1011610-1348813 GCF_002939305.1 Chroococcidiopsis sp. TS-821
TGGTGCTTGCGCTAAGATTTTGCCGATCGCTCGATCGACAGCTTTGAAAACTGCAAGTAGAGGATCGTCAGTCGTATCGGCTAGTAATGAGTACAAGGGGTGGTCAGGTTGACTAAGATGCCAGAAATAATGTGCTGCTGAATGCGTTTCACCAAAGGCTGTCAAAAATAAGTCCCATGATTCTCGTTGCAGCAAATCTTGACAAATAGCAGCGCGGCGAGCAATCCCTGTAATTAGCCCTTGACGCAAACGGTGCAACGCAGAGACATCTAAACAGCTAGCAAAATCCTTGTGTAATGTAGGATGTTTCCCATGTTGACGCTCTAACTCGTGCAATAGTTGTGGAGGTTGCGACTGGGTCGATGCTAGAGGAGAATGCGCGCCCCAAGCATGAACTTGTATCCCGTTGACTTGTGCGCTGGGTCGGGAGTGCGGTACGTCAAAAATTGCAACTCGAAAGTTGTCTTGAAGCGCATAAAACGGAGGATATTCCGTAAAATCATAGGCACCAATTTCTGTAATGTCATAGCTGTTTTGACGCAATTTTACAGGTGCCCAATAACCTGTTTTCTGCGGAGAACAACCTGTCAAAAAAGTTGTCCATGGCGTTTCGGCTCTATAGTAGTCAAAGTTTCGTAAATGAGTATAAGTTCCCTGCTGGCGAAGGCGACAAAGATTTTTGAGATGCCCTTGAGACATCCATGCTTCAATGAGGGAATTATCTGCCGCATCCAAGCCAATAGCAATTACAGGAGTCTTCATAAAGCTTTTGATAGATATAGACAAAAATGGAGAGTAGGAATTGTCTAAGCTTTCACAAACTGACACAACTATGTACTTTTCGATAGGTTATCTAGTTGCGATCGCTGTTTGTGTCAACATCAGAATCACAATCAACGCATTCAAGTTAGACAAAGAAATTTGTGTTGATAGACGATTGTTTCAATGACGAGACTTATTGCAACTATCAATATAGTCTTGAAACAGCTAATATATTTCAATACATGTAAGTTCAGGAAATTGGGAGAGAATTTAAAATTTATCTGTGGATATAAAGTATGTTTTTGTTTTTAATAAAAAGATTCTCTCTCATATAATATAACAATTGAAGAAAGTCAGGACAGTATAAAAGCTTGTGATTTTGCTATATCTAGCTTTTTGATCTGTGTTATAAAAATAGTAAGACTAGTTTCACCACCATCAAGTTATTTTAATCAAGTTATACTTGACCAAATTCGTGCTGAAGCTGATGGTATTTCCACAATTTACCTCTTTTTTCTAATAGTTCTTGATAACCTCCTTGTTCAACAATCCGACCTTGTTCCAAGACTACTACAGTATCAGCTTTAACAATTGTAGAGAGACGATGCGCGATCGCAATTACAGTACGTCCGACTGAAAGTTTTTCTAAGGACTCTTGAATTAATCTTTCTGATACTGAATCTAAGGCGCTCGTTGCTTCATCAAGAATCAAAATGTCTGGGTTACGCAACAAAGCCCGCGCGATCGCAATCCGTTGGCGCTGACCTCCAGATAATAAGACTCCGCGATCGCCTAGCCGCGTATCAAAACCGTCGGGTAACTTGAGAATAAACTCCAAAGCATTCGCAAGTCGTGCCACTTCCCAAACAGCTGCTTCATCTACATTCTCTGTCCCATACGTAATATTTTCGCGTACAGAAGTATTGAAAATAAATGTATCTTGACTCACTATTGCCATTTTGCGCCGTAGCGAATTCACTTTAAATTTTGGTAGCTCGATGCCATCGATCAAAATTTTGCCACGAATGGGATCGTAAAAGCGCGGAATCAAGTCTGCTAGCGTACTTTTCCCCGCACCAGAAGCGCCAACTAACGCAGTTGTCTGTCCTTTTTTGATTGTTAATGTAATATTGTGCAATACTAAGTTTTGAGGATTATAACCAAAATCAACTGCTCTAAATTCAATTGCTTTTTTAAGTCCATTAAACTGAATATGACCATCTTGTAAATAAGTTTTATTATCAGTTCGCAGCAGTTCTTTAACGTTAACTAACGAACCTTGAAAACTTGTAAATCTAGACCAAGCTCCATTTAAATGTGCAACGACGGGTGCTAGGCGTAATAAAATAAACACAAAGGTTAAGATTGATGCCAGCTGAAAATCTCGATTTGAAAATGAGAGTGTAACGGCGACAGCTAAAATAATTAATAAAACAGTTGTAGAAACTCCCTCGGTTAGAGGTTGTACTAACGAAGCTGCTGCCTTTGCTTTATTATTTGCCTGAAATAATTCATCAAGCGCATTATAGAATCGCTTGCGTTCATACTGAAGTGATGAAAATGCTTTTACAGTACGTATACCACTGATAAACTCTGTTGAGATTGATGTAAATTTTTGCGATGCTCGGACATTATCAAAACTAGCTTGTCTTACCTGTCTTCGCAGTGTCGCTAAACCTGTAGCTAATAAAATAAACATGAAAAGCGACACAACAGTTAGCTGCCAAGATAACCAAAACATTGATACTATATAGACTACTAATGTAAATCCTTTAGCAATAAAAATAGAGGCAACATTACAAGCTAAGCGAATTTGATTGACTTCATTGTGAAGGCTATTGAGGAGTTCGCCGAGGCGCTTTTTAGCAAAAAAACTGAGACTAAGGCTATGTAGCTGTTCAAATAATTGTTTGCGGAGATGATACGTTAAATTTATTTCAGAAAGGCTAGTATAATAGTTTCCTAAATAGACAAAACTAGAACGCAACCATACAGTAAAAAAGATTAAAGCAGTAACTCGATAGAGCCTAGCGAGGGGTGATAGGTTTCCACTTAACAATAAAGTATCAAACCAGCGAATTTTTGTTTGAATATTTGTTAGATTATCTGGTTCGGCAAAATTTGATAAAAACAGCGAGATTAAACCAATTGTAACTCCTTCAAAGACTGCTGCAAGTAAAGAAAACAAAATAGCAGCGATCGCAACGAGGCGGAAGTGTTTAAACTCACGGAGAATAAGATGATTATTTCTCCAGAATTTTGTAGCTTTTAGTAGTCTGTAACTTAACAAAGATGGTTTGAGGCGCACAGCTTTATTCAAGGGTTTCCCTCTAATTTTTGTGAAAACGATACAAGCTAATTAACGCAGATTAGCGATCGGGACTATATGAGTAAGGAAATTTTAAGTTTGCTGCGCTAAAAAGCGAATAGATAAATCTTCAGCAATCTAAGCAAACAACGCTTGTAAAGTACCTAAGTCAGGAACAGACTGTCCGTTAACTCGTTTCATCACGCCAAAGCCGTGATTGTAATCCCACATAGACCAACCAATATTGTATTTCTCTAGAAGCGATCGCACATCCCGAATCCATGTATTGCGATCGTCTGGAGGCGCAACTCTGCGATAAACACCAAATTCATTGCAAGTTAAGCGCACTTGATGTTCTTTTGCCCAAGCAGCAGCACTACTAATAAGTTCTTCAAGCTTTTGAGCATTCCACCGTTGTTTACCATATTCTCGCAAGCGCTTTCTTGCCGTTTCATTCTTAATTTGTGGCAAAATTGCCGCGACTAACTTTGGATTTGAAGGGTAAGGAACATTATGAAAATATCGCAACATATTCCATCCCCAAGTCGCGCCTTGGCTCACAAATGGTCTTGGCGTGTAAAAGTGAAAGTTATAAACGACGTTGGGATCTTTAACTGGAGACAAAAGCTGCAAAGCTGCAATATTATCCCAATTTCTACCTACGCGAAGATTACTACTAGCAATTAAAGTATGGAAGGGCGCACCAGAGCGCATTGCAGCAAGTAATTGCGGTTGAATTTTATACCAGACTTTGGGATCTTTAACATCTGGTTCATTGAGTACTTCTAGAAAAACAAGCTCTGGATCTCTAGTACTCAAATGCTGCGCTAGAGATTTCCAAAATTTGGCTACATTATTGACAAAATTAACATCACGATAGAGGCGTTGCTTAAATCGAGCTTGTGGATGAAGATCGACAATGACACCAAGTTTTTCTGCCAGGATTGTATCTAATGCTCTATCAAGGTACTCTAAATTTTCTTGATTGAGTTTTTCTGGTTGCTTTTCATTGAACAAAACATTAGGATCTATCGGCAAACGCACGTGTCTAAATCCCATCTTTTTAATACGCTGGATATCTTGAGCTGTGACACGAGTTTGAAAATTTTTATGCGTTAAAGGAGCTTGAGCAAACCAATGTGAAAGATTAATACCTTGGGTGAGGCGTGTAAAGCGCTCCTCCTTCACACCTAAAGAGGGTGAAGAGCTAAATGCGAATAATCCTACGATTAATAGACTTATACAAAAAGAAATCCAAAAGTTTCTATTTTTTATGCGAGGCAACAAACTTGTATTCAGCATAATTATGCCTCCATGTCTATTTTATTTAGTATTTATGCGCTGTCAAGCTAATTTGAGTTGAATTTATTTTGAGTTAGATAGCCATAATACAAAAGCCAGGGCCATGTTAAATAAGTAACCTTGTGCCGATCTTCAAGATTCATTCGTTCTTTCCATTGTTCGTCAATTTGAAGCTGAGTGACTCCAGCTTTGAAGCGATTATTATTTCCTATTGCTGTATGATTAGTTGTAAGATTTACTATATTTTCTTCTTCAATAGGTAGGTGTGTAACTTCCACTTGAATTAACTGAAGAATCTGTTGTAAAGCTGCTTTGGGTCTTTGAATAAAATCTTCGTAGTGTAATCTTAAGTAGTGCTTGGGTGAAGAATGCCAAAATAGCTCTATTGCTGAGTTGCAAGCATTCCAAGTCAGACATCCCTCAACAATACTATGCTCTTCCCAGCGATGTTTTTTACGCATTTTGCGCTTTATGCATGAGTATTGCACCGCACGAGGATCGCGAACGAGATGAACAACATATAAATCAATTGTCGGCAGCATACTAAGTGTGTAACTATACAAAGGAGATTTAGAAGAATCAATAATAACTTCGCTGCCAGTCGTTGACTGAATCGCTTGATAGAGCTTTTCAATACTTGATAAATATTTCCTAAACTTAGATTTTAATAGTTGTTGATTTCCAGGAAGTAACATTAAAGGAAAATGCTTGCGCTTTTCTTGTAAGTCTACTATCTCTTGAGCATTAATGTTTTGCATGCCTCCAGGATATTTATCAAAGACTTGTTGCCAAAAACTACAGTCATAAAATCTACTACCACATCCACACCGAAAGTTTTTAATTAAGTTTTCTTTCCAAATACAACGCAGTTCTCCAGCAGAAAAAAAGCCTGTAATTTCTCCTAAGACATTAGCAAGAATAGTACTTCCACTAAATGAGTAGCCAGCGATATAAAGTACTTTAATTTTGTTAGCTTGCATGAGTGATGATATGGTTTCTGAAAATTGTAAGAAGTATAAGATTCACAATGGATTTTATGCTTTGATTGTCTTAGGTTTAGACAACTAATATAGCTTGCTACTGACCCGAATAATCTTGAAGTACAGGCGCTTGGGGAGTTCTGACTATTTGTAAAGCTAGCTTTTCTAGCAGGCGATTTAATGGCAAAGGAAGGAGCCAAAGTGAGTAGGCAGCTATGTATGTTAAAAGAATACGTTGTGGCTCCTCAATAAGTATGTGCCAGTAAGTTAGTAATGATTTGTTCAGTAATGTTACTGCTACAGCACCTGATTGCATCCGCACTGCTGTACGTGCTGTGATGCTAAGCTGATATGCCTTGGATTTGTTTTCCCATTTAGCGATGATTTCTGGTGCGAGATGGCGCGATCGCGCGAGAACTTCATCCCAAACTTCAATAGTTCGCAGAAAGTTCGCAGAAATTCCCCCAGGTTTCACCCGATAAAGGGTTAGCACTTCAGGTATACCTTCAATTTTCCAAGAAGTTAAAAGTCCAATCCGCAGTATGATTTCATTATCTTGCGATGCGCGGTTACGTTCCTCAAAATAACAGCTTTCTGAAGAATTAGCAAATTCGTCTTGAAATTTGATGGCTTCTAAGGTTTCGCGGCGAAATACTGCGGACGAGCCATTACCCAGGGGATTACTACATAATAAATCAGATACTGTAATATTTTTGAGTTTTGGCTTTTGATAGCTCCCTAGAAGTTGCCCAGTGTCATCAATGAAAGCTGAAGGGCTAAAACTAACTCCAACATCCACAGAGCTTTCTAAGTGAGCAATATGCTTAGCAAGTTTTTCTGGTAGCCACAGATCGTCTCCATCAAGAAAAGCCAAATACTCTCCCTGAGCATAACGAATACCAGTATTAAGTGCTTTGGATGGTCCTCCATTTTCTTGAGTAATAATTTTTACTCGTGCGTCCGCAAACTGCTGACAAATTTCTCGGCTGCGATCGCGCGAGCCATCATCAACGACGATAACTTCAAAATTCTGATAAGTTTGTGCAAGAACAGAATTTATTGTTTTTTCTATATATTTTTCTACTTGATAAATTGGAATGATTACTGAAACTTTTTTCATGTTTAAGCACCCATGTAAGATATGATTCAGCTAAGGCTATGTAAAAGTATTAATAAAATCAAGTTTTTTAGCTCGAAGCATTTTAATTTCCTGCAGAATGAACTCAGAAAATTTTGGAGAGACTAGCAACAATAAACAAATTTTTATTAGCAGTACTTGCGTTTTTTTAGTTAACAATAGTGAAGGATGCAAACGAATTGCTTGCCGAAGCTTTTGATATGCTTGTTTAGCTCCGTTACTACCAGCAATATAACTCAAGCATAAATGAGCTAAAAACTCATATATATTAGCTAAGCTTTGATTTTTGAGAACCTGGAGTTCTAAAGGCGCTAGGCGAAATCCACGCTCGCAAACAGTCAAGAGATGTTTCTCCATAACTTCAACTTTTGATGACATGGCAGTGGTGGATTGGCGGTAGATAATTTGATACTTAGGTACGACAGCAAAAGCACATTTAGCTGCTAAACGCAGCCAATAGTCCCAATCTTCGCAAGAGCGTAATGCAGGATCGAAGTATCCTATCGATGCGATCGCTTGCTTGCGTATCATAATATTAGAACCGCTGGCGATAAAATTACTCAACAACAATTGAGGCAAAACATTACCTTGAAAATAGAGTTGCTCTCCTTGATGAAAAGCTGTCCCTTCTTCATTTAAATATAAAGTCCAGCTATAAACTGCATCAGCTTCTGGATGTTGTTGTAAAACAGCTAATTGCAACTCTAGTTTGTCAGGCGTCCACAAGTCATCAGCATCGATAAATGTAATAAAATCTCCTGTTGCATTGGCGATTCCACGATTTCGAGCTTCAGGCAGTCCACGATTTTCATAAGACAACACTTTCATGCGCGGTTCGCGTATACTGGCTAGTTGCTCTAGTGTAGAATCAGTTGAACCGTCGTTAATGACGATCAGTTCAAAATTGAAAAATGTTTGTTGCTGAACTGATTTAATAGTTTGTAATATAGTTTTTTCACCATTATAAACAGGAACAATAACAGATATTTTAGGCATTTTATTTCTCAAATTTTCACGTAGAAAATATTTCTTGAGCTTACTTCTAAATCTAGTTTTATATCGAAGATTTGCTAAATTCATCTAGATGATAAAGGTAGAATCTGTGAGCTATTTTTGTGAATTTTAAAGCGATATCTTCTATGTGGTTATAAAAAAAATCAGGAAGTAGGAAAAGAAAAGAAGCTGCTACCCAAGTAAGAAATGTTCTGCGTGGTTCTTCAAATAAAATACGCCAGTAGGTAGCCACAGAACGATTAATTAGCTTTACTGCTATTGATGGCGATCGCAGAGTAATGGCTCGACGTGCCAAATAGCGCAACTGGTAAGCTTTTGCCTGATTTTCGTATTGAGAAATTAACTCTGGAGAAAAAGTACGTATCTTTTCAATAGCTTGTTGCCAAGAGTCAAACTGTTCTACCCAGTTTGCAGATAGCCCAGAGGAGTTAATTCTATATAATGTTAAAGCTTGAGAAATTCCCTCGAATTGCCAGGAAGTCTGAACGGCTATACGTACCCAACATTCAATATCTTCTGAACGTCGGCATTGCGGATCGAAATAACAACTTTCTACTCGATCGCCCTGCAGTTTAACAAACTTAATTGCTTCAAATACTTGTTTTCGGATGACTGGGGCAGAGCCATTTCCAATTGGATTACGGCAAAGGATATATGGTGGATTGATGCCTTGTAACTTCTTGGGAATTTGATATATACCTAAACGCTGCCCAGCTTCATTGATAAAGGCAGAGCAACTGAAGCTAACGCCAACAGCAGGAGAATTATCTAAATGAGCAACATGTTGCTCTAATTTTTCTGGTAACCATAAATCATCCCCGTCTAAAAAAGCCAGATACTCTCCTCGTGCATGGCGAATACCAGTATTTCTTGCTACAGCTAACCCGCGATTTTTTTGATGAATAATTTTAATTCTAGTATCTGCAAACTGTTGACAAATTTGTACACTTTGATCCGGAGATTCATCATCAATGATTAGAAGTTCAAAATCTGTGTAGGTTTGTGCTAATACTGAAGCTACTGTAGCTGCAATATACTTTTCAACATTGTATACTGGAATAATAACTGAAACTTTTGGCATAAAAATTACTAGCTTAGTAATGTTGGCAAGAAAGTAAATGCGATCGCACTGACAATCTTTTCCTTATAGGGCACTACTTTTCTCGCGAAAAACAACTAACAAAGTTTTTAAAATTAGCTTAATATCATAGAAAACGCTCCACCTTTTTTGATAGTCTAGATCTAGCTTTAGTACCTCATTGAAGTCACAGATTTGTGAGCGCCCATTGGTTTGCCATTGACCAGTAATCCCTGGTCTAACATTAAGACGCTGCCACATTTGTAAAGAGTATTGCTCTACTTCATCACAAGTAGGAGGTCGAGTTCCTACCAAACTCATATCTCCTTTAAGAACATTCCAGAACTGAGGAATTTCATCTAAGCTTGTTCGCCTCAAAAAATAACCAACTCGTGTAATTCTAGGGTCGCTTTTATTTTTAAAAAATGGACCATTGACTTGATTTTCAACCTGCTTTTTCAAATCTTCAGCATTGATAACCATTGAGCGAAACTTCCAAATGCGAAAACGTCTTCCTAGTAAACCACAGCGAGTTTGACTGAAAAAAATTGGACCAGGACTATCTATTTTGATTGCGATCGCAATAGGTACAAACAGAACTAACACTAATCCTAAGCCAACTAATGCACCTATGATATCTATCGCTCTTTTAAGCCTAGACTCTACTGATAAATGCACTTTAATAAGCGGATTTTTTATCTGTTTACGCTCGCTCAAAGAAATAGCACTACTTTTGTTATCAAAAAAAATTGGATTGATTCCAGCTTCTAGTAATACCTTCTGAATGTGCGAATTAATACTCCAAATCACCACATTAGTATTTTTGTGCTGAGCTTTCTGGAAAAATTTAATTAGTAATCCTACACCACTACTGTCAATAAAGGTAATTTGACTGCAGTCAAGAATGATATATTTTGACTTTTGTAATAAAAGATAATGAAAAACTTTGTCTAAATATATGGCATAAGCTAAATTTAAGTTAACAGGTAACTGAATTAAAGGAACTTTGTTCAATACTGAAAAATGTATATCTTTACTTAATGAAGATATTTCTAAAACCATAGCTTTTTCCTTTTATTTAAAGCGGTCATGTAGACGCTTGCAAATATTAGTAGCTGAAATGAATGTTGCAGGAACTCTTCGCGGTAAAGCCAAAAATCTCACTAAATCACCTGGAGACCAAGCAATTGGAACATCAAATTGAGAAAGAGCTTCTGCTAACTCAATCTGATGATCGTCAATATGTTCATTAAACTTTTGGCTCCTAGGTACTAAAATGTATGGTTTAGCAGTAACAGACAAAAGAAAAATTGTACCTTCTCCGCAATGTCCTATAATTATACGAGCTTGCTTGATAAGCCTATGAAACTGTTCTGGTGGAATTAAGGAATAGCTCTTAACTCCAGTAGGCACAGTAGTACAACTACCATATTGAACTATAACTTCTTCAGCTATAAAACCATACTCGATCGAGATTTGAATCCATGACATTAAGCGGTTAAAAGGAAATTGCTCGGTACCAACAGTAACAAGAATCATAGTGTAGCTAGAAAAGGAAAAACCCTACTTAAAAACCTATCATTTCTGCTTTTGGATACCGTGCTTGCAATTGCGGCCAATGTACATATAAAGTATCTAAAAATGGTAAGGCTAATCTGGCAGATAAGCTTAACTGCCTTACTCGTGTAATAGACTCGATAAAAACTGTTTGACTCCCTAACAACTTGGCCAAAATTAAGAAAGGTACTGCTACTCCTGCACCAGTAGAAATGACTAAATGAGGTGTTTCCTGAGAAAGAATTTGCCAAGCTAAATAAACGTTACGTATCAAATTTACTAGATTGCGATTTGTCGGACTCCAAGCCCAATACACTGTTTCTGCATTTAAAGTTGTTTTGGTATTCTCACTATAGAACGTCACCCAAATTCGCTGATGATTTCTCCAAAAAGGATATAAGTTTTGCATTGCTTGAAAATGCCCTCCAGTAGAGCAAACGAGCATAACTTTCATTGTTTGCTACCCAGTTAAAGTGCTTGCGAAATCGTATTGAAATTCAAAACTAGACTTAAGATAGTGTTACGACTGCAACAGATTCACTACCTACAGATTACTTAAGAAATATGACTCAATTCGTTGTATTAATTAACTTCTATATGTTCTAGTGATAATATATAATTGTCTATACAGAGAAGTTCAGAAAACACATTTTGACGCTACTGAACTTAAGACATACTTTTGTTCGCTCAAAAAGAAAACCCAACATTTAGCACGATGAGCTTCTCTTTTGAATTACAATCTACTTACCTATTTGCGTAGGTGTAAAATTATTTATTTCTTATTAAAATATTAACTGCTGATAATGTGTTGATATTCCAACCCTAGTTTTATAAGGTACGACTTACTCAATGGATTTTAAAAAGTTCATAATTTTGTAGTTATAAAATATTATTACTTTTTAATGATATAACTAGAAAAAGTATAAGAATAAATTTATGTATGTAGGGAAAAAACATGATTTTGCGAGCGATAGAGTGTTGCAAAGCTAAATATCTAGGTGTTTGTAAGCGAGCAGAAGCTATTAATATTCTGACTGTTAATTATAGTACTATGCAAACTATATAGTTATTAAATATTTATTGTTTTAAGGTAAGAAATATGAGAATTCAATTAAACTTTATTAAATCCGCAAAAAGTTATCTAGATAACATACTTACAAAAGCAGTACGGCTTAATGTAGTACTTATTAGGTTGAATTGAAAACTATTTTGATAAAACAATGCTCGTAAAACTTCAGACAATCAATCTCTACTATCAAACTAGAGTTCTTTTAGGAAGGATTGAGAAGTAAATTCTTGCTTCGTTAATCTTTTCAAAACACGCATCTATCAAGTTATCATCTACCAGCTTTGTGATGTAGATCACTGACCTTAAAAGAAAACTAACATAGAAGTTGAGGTGGTGGTGAGCGAGTTGAAAGTAGTAATGCTAGGATTTCATCCTGGATTTTGATAGAAGTAGTAGCTCAGTTGAAACTTGTTGAAGACAACTTCAGCTAATCTAGCGATGTACGACTTAACTTCAGAAACATGGAATCTACGGCATTTCGTAGCTAAGTATCGTGCTCTATTTGTTTGATAAATGTACAAAAGTTTGGCTGTAGTAAACCTATTTTCTTCTCATTCTCTCAAGACCTATGAAACTGCTATCTTGAAATTCAACTCGATTCTCACCTACGAAAATATTGGTAATACGTTCTTATTTCATTGCAACGATTCAGTGACATTAGTAACTACAGGCATGAAATAAATATGAGTATATAACCAATTAGCTATCTTTAGTAGATAACTAGTGTTTATTCATAGTTAAGCATTACTCTTTCGAATATGTTTGTAACCCCAGTAAAACTAAGTGAGTAAGCATTTCTATTTGCGATCGCTGGCTAGCCGCAGCAAGCTCATTGACTCGGTCAAGAGGTATTTGCTGTTGCAGTAATGCCAAAGATTGTTCTAACTCTTGAGCCAAAGTGCGGTTATTAATACGGGCATTTTCTCGTAATTGTTGACCGATAGGTGATAGAAGTAGAAAACCTAACAAGCCAGATATAAACCCAGAACGAGAGTTGCGTTCGCGTTGTGCTTGCACCTGGATAGCTCTTAGTAATTCTTCTGACATGTAAAAGGTAGGGCGACTTGTTGCATCAGGATTGTGTCGTCCGTAACCATTAATCATAGCTTTATCTTCTGAATATGGAGGATACATTGGGCGTCTTTTCTGTAAACACTTACTTTCTTATGTATCAATTTTATAAAAATGGCTAGTCAATAAAGTTCTGGAAATTAGCTTAACAAGTTTTAATAATTAAGTACAGGAGTTTTAAAAACAAAAGGGGAATGAAAAGTTCTGATTAATTACTTGATCATTTTTTAGTAATAAAACTGCTAAATTCTGGGATTTACGAGGTTTTTTATGAATTTAGACGAAATTGCTTAATAATTGTTTCCAAACGAACAGATTTGCTATATTCTTGTTTACTAAAGTACGATCAAAGGTTTTGTAAATTCCCGTACAAACATCGTCATTATCTACGATAATGGAGCAAAGATTTCCTAAATTCAAATAATCTATTTTAGCAAGCTGAAGCATAGAAATTCGATTTCTTTGTTCTTCAGAAAAGTAATAAAATTTAGGCAGATAGAGGTAAAGATGAACTATTCGGAATCTGACTTGGATTTAGACAAAAGAGAAGAATTTAAAGCTGCTGACAATGCTGTTTTTGCTGTCAAAGGCACTTATTTAACAGATATACAAAAAATTATTCTTAAAGGTGCGTGGTTAGGTTACACCTATGAAGAAATTGCTGATAAAGAAGGATACAGCGACAACTACTTAAAGCGTGACGTTGGACCTAGATTGTGGAAAATTTTATCCGATGCTTTAGGAGAAAAAGTTAGTAAAAAGAACTTTCGTACGGCATTGCAACGAAAACTAGAAGAAGTCAAATCGACGCCTCCTCAAGTAAAAAAAGTTACCGAAACTTGCAGAGATTGGGGAGAAGCAGCCGACGTGACAATCTTCTATGGCCGTACCCAAGAGATGGCTGTATTAGAGCAATGGATTGTCAGCGATCGCTGTCGTGTCGTCACGATTTTGGGCATGGCAGGTATTGGCAAAACAGCCCTATCAGTCAAATTAGCTCAGCAGATTCAGGACAAGTTTGAGTATGTTATTTGGCGCTCTCTAGATCGAGCTTTGCCAGTTAAAGATATCTTAGCAGAACTCATTCATTTTCTTTCGCACAATACAGAAACCGATTTACCAGAGAACATAAGTTTGCGATCGCTACGTCTACTTGACTATCTACGCAAACACCGCTGTCTAATTATCCTAGATGGTTTGGATGCGATTTTACGTCGTCGAGACCGGGAAGACTATCAGCGAGAATACGAAGGTTACTCGCAATTGATTCGGTGCGTAAGCGAAACGACGCACCAAAGTTGTTTATTGTTAACAAGTCGCGAGAAGCTAAACGATTTTTATCTTAAAGAAGGCGAACAGCGCTTAAAAACTCTACAACTTGGTGGCTTAAATCTAGAAGCAGGACAGCAGATTCTTAAAGACAGCCAATTGCATGGAACAATGGAAAGCTATGCAAAGATTATGAAAATTTATGGTGGAAATCCACTATTATTAAAAATAGTTTCTCCTATTATTCAAGATGTTTTTGAGTGCGAGCTTACAGAGTTTTTAAATTCGGGGAAAACAGTCTTTAGCAATATTAAAAATTTATTCGATCAAGACTTTGAACGTCTCTCACCAATGGAGCAAGATATTATGTACTGGTTGGCAATTAACCGCGAGCCAGTATCCTTGCGAGAATTAACCGAAGATCTTCTCCAAGAAGTACACCCCTTAGAATTAGCCGAAGCTTTAGAGTCGCTGCGACAACGCGCGCTGATCGAAAAAGTATCAGGACTATTTACCCTACAACCCGCGATCGCTGAATACGTTACCGATCGTTTTATTAAGCAAATTTGTTTAGAGTTGAAGACACAACAATTAGTACTTTTCAAAAGTCATGCTTTAGTTAAAGCTTCTGCCAAAGAGTATATTAGAAACGCGCAAACACGCTACATTCTGCAACCAATAGTTAATCAGCTTTGTGCGGATATGGGAAGCCGCAAGAGTATTGCGCATTACCTCAACAAAATTATCAAAAATCTGCAAGAGCAATCGCCACTGCAACCTGGTTACACCAGCGGTAACATTCTTAATCTACTTTGCTACATGCAAGTCGATCTCAGTGGCTATGACTTATCACACCTCAAAATCTGGCAAGCACGTCTTGACGTTAATTTACATCAGGTGAACTTGGCAGCATCAGATTTAGATAAATCGGTCTTTTTGGCAAATTTTGGTAGTCTTGTGAAGATTGCATTCAGTTCCAATGGAGAATTCTTGAGTGCAGTCAACACAAGTGGGGCAACATATATCTGGCACGTGCCGCAAATGAAGCTACGGCAACTGAGTAAAGGCTACAACACGTGGTTGCGCGTCGCAACTTTGAGTCCAGATGGGCAAACGCTCGTTTGTGCTAGCGATCGCACGGTGAAGTTGGTTGATATCAATACTGGTCAATGCCTTAAATCTCTACACGGACATCGCTATCCCGTTTGCGCAGTTGCGGTCAGTGCGGATAGTCAAATGCTTGCAAGTGCAAGTTACGATGGCAGCATCAAGTTATGGTCTATTGATACGGGCGAATCAATTACCACCTGGGGCGGAGAGGCAAACTCTATAACTTCCTTGGCGTTTAGTCCTAACGGTGAAATTCTCGTTAGTGGTAGCAGCACCGGTGCAATCGAGTTATGGTCGATTAGCTCGCAAAGGTGCCTCACAACATTACACCAGCATACCGGCGCGATCCAATCGGTAGCGTTTAGTCCCGACGGTCAAACCTTGGCAAGTGGGAGTAGCGATCGCGCAATTAAACTGTGGTCACTTAGCACGAGTGAATGTCTCAAAACGCTAGAAGATCATACCGGCGCGATCCAATCGGTAGCGTTTAGTCCCGACGGTCAAACCTTGGCAAGTGGAAGTAGCGATCGCGCAATTAAACTGTGGTCACTCAACACTGGTGAATGTCTTGCAACACTTACAGGACACACAGGACAAATCCGCACCGTTGCGTTCAATCCTGATGGTCAAACGCTGGCTAGTAGTAGTAATGACCAAGCAATCAAAATCTGGGAACTGAGTACTGGTGAATGTATCAGAACGCTACACGCCTATGCAAATTGGGCTGTATCCCTTGCTTTTAGCGCTGATGGGTTAATAGCAAGTGGTAATAATGATGCTTCTGTGAGGTTGTGGCATCCTCAACATGGCGAAATCCGAGTCATGCAAGGTCATGATAGCCGAGTCCAAGCGGTTGCTTTTAGTCCAGACCGTCAAACTTTAGCAAGTGCAAGTAACGACCAAACAATAAAACTTTGGTCACTCAGTACGGGTGAATGCCTCACAACTTTACACGGACATCACAATCAAGTGCGATCAATCGCGTTTCATCCCGACGGTTCAACACTTGTGAGTAGTAGTGACGACTGCACCATAAAGGTGTGGGATACCACAACTGGCGAATGCTTGAGTACAATGCTGCATTCCAACCAGGTACGTACAGTTGCGCTAAGTTCTGATGGTCAAGTCATCGTCAGTGGTAGCAAAGATAGAACTATAAGGCTTTGGCACGTTTCTACTCAACAGTGCTACCAAACCCTACACGGACATACCAGCGATATTAAGGTGGTTGTCTTAAGTCCTGATAATCAATGCTTAGCAAGCGGTAGTGATGATGGAATCGTCAAAGTCTGGGATATTCATACAGGTCAATGTTTGCAGTCGTTGCAAGCGGATACCAGTACGATCTGGACTATTGCATTTAGTCCTGATGGTCAGATACTAGCAACGAATGGCGATCGTTGTAGCGTGAGGTTGTGGAATGTCAAAACTGGCGAATGTCTCAACTCGTTACAAGGACACAAAAGTTGGGTACGGGCGATCGCTTTTAGTTCTGATGGCTTGCTAGCAAGTAGCAGCCAAGATGAAACAATCAAGCTTTGGCACCTCAACAGCGGAAAATGTCAGAAAACATTAAGAACTGCTAGACCTTACGAAGGGATGAATATTACTGATACCGAGGGTCTAACTGACGCGCAAAAAACAGCTTTAAAAGCGTTAGGAGCCGTTGAGTTATCTTAGCCAGCAGTCCCATCAAACAGCGATCGCACATCAACAGTAATAAGGGTTTGGTTCTCCAAATCCTTAGCGATCGCTTTAATAGCATAAACTACATTAAATTTATAACAGGGTTCAGGGGTAAACCTCCCTCAAGGAAATTATTATGAGCTTCTATAATGTCCTAATTCTATTGACTAGGGCTATGATTTGTGATTGTTGCCTAAATAAGAGGATTTCAGAACAAAATTAATTCCTAAATTTGGTAGACATAAATTCCCTATGAAATACCAAAAAGTTCCCTGCTTCAGGAAAGCTATGACAAAAGCACAATTTTAAGATTGAGCTAGAGATGTATGTCTGGCGGTAGAGAAGTTGAAGAATAAGGTACGCAGAGCAATTTACCTTACTTGCGATGATTGTAGTGAAGGTAAATAATTGTTTATGGGTGAAAAAACTTTCTGTTTAATATATTTCATTAAACCTATTCTATAACTAACTACATCTTCATCCACTGCTTGTAATCTTTCTGTAATAAATTGCAGAACTTGCTTTGCTCTATTTTCCCAAGTCAAGTTTTGCACCTCTTGAAAAGCACACTCAGCAATAGCATTAGCTAGCGCAGGATTTTCAAACAATGACAATATAGCTTCTTTAAAGGAAATAGGATTATCTGGCTCAGCCAACAGAGCATTATATTTATCTTTTGCTACTGTCATGATTGTTGGTAAGGCTGAAGCGACAATTGGTCTTCGAGAAACCATATAATCGAAAAGCTTAAGCGGGCAAGTAGCTCCTGCTAACTCCCAGTACCTACTTGTAGGAAGAATGAGTACATCTGCTGCATGCAAATAGGAAGCTAAGTCGATCTGGTTGATATGACCAACAAGTGTTATGTTACTTAAACCACTCTTTTGGCAAATTGCTTGTACTCTTTGAACGTCATCAGCCCAACCGCCAATCAGGACGAATTTACACTCTGGTAAAAGACGAGCAGTTTCTAAAATTGTTGGAATTCCTTTATACTCGTACAGATGTCCTGAGTAGACGATTATTTTGTCTTCTTGGCAAAGCGACAGTTTCTTACGGGCTAGTTGTTTATCTTGATAAGGTAGAAAATTCTGCAGATCAACTGCATTAGGTGCAACGAGTATTTTGCTTTTTAAAAATCCATGTTGAATATAATTTTCAGCTAGCTGAGGTAAAGTAGTCACAATACCAATTAATTTTTTATTCTTTAAAATTGTTTGATAAAAAGAACTTGCTCCTTCAGGTATTGGTTCATGCCATTCCCATAAAACAGGTACGCTCATTTTTAATAAAAGCGCAGCAATAGCAGGAGTACGAGTATATATAACTGACGGAGATTTCAAGCAAGCATATAAAGCAGCTAGTTTATAGAAAATTTCATTTTCATAATTTTGAGGAAATGGATACTCTATTTTAAAGTGAATTGGCAGGCGGACAAGCTTGAATTGATGATGCAAGCCATACCAATTTTGAAAATCTGAATTCATTCCTTGAATAGCCGATAAAATATCCCCAGAAGTTACCAATTCAAAGTCTTTAATATTTTGAGAGAAAGCTTGTGCCATTTTAGCTACTTGGATTGTATGAGCCATTTTTGAAGGTAAATTACCTTTTGAGAGATAGATTAAACTTGTTAGTTGTTTCATTGTTTTTATCAATAAAGAAGGCGATGAATTAACATGAGTAACTAATATCTTACGAAAAATTGCTCTAGGGTAATTAGAGAAAAGTTAAGTGATATCTAACTACATTTTATATAAATAGTTAGATTAGATATAACTCCTGAATAAACCTAACCTTTTCTATATAGACAAATCTAGATGACAAGCAGAGGATAAAAGAAACTAAATAGCACCTAAAGGAGTACTTCAACAACATATAAACAATAGAGTTGCAAACACTTTTTATTTTTATTGTTGTATGGAGATGAGTAGATGTTATTTTTACACCTGAAGTATATTGAGCGAAAAATTATAGGCGATCGCCTTCGTACATTGCCTGGAATGATTAACTATCCCTTACGTCAATGGATGTTTTCTTTAGCTACAGCTAATCTTGGATTACAGGTAATTTCAAAAGAGCAAATACTAGAAAACATCAATGAATATAACGTGATAAAGTTTGGTGAAAAAGAAACAATCGTAGCTAAAGAGCCAGCCGAAGGTTCAGATAAGTTACCAACACTAATGACAAACTACATTGGCAATTTTACATTACAAAAGCCATTTATATCCGAATTCGCTAAAGCAACTCTTGTTGGCTCCTCAGCCGTGGGCTTTAATAACAAAGGTAGCGTCATTGTAGAATCAGTTTCTCCAAACCGCTTGAGTAAAACTTTACCTATAAGTACTATATTTTCGAAAAGAATAATTCGTCATAAAACGTCTAAAATAGATATAGCAAGTTCTTTAGTCAATATCTACAAAAATAACTATTTCCACTGGGTAGTCGATTGTCTACTTAGAATCGAAGGAATTGAATATTACCGCGCACAAACAGGACGAAAACCCATTTTAATTATTGAGTCAAATCCTCCTGCGTGGAAAATAGAGTCTCTAAAACTTTTGGGATACAAGCCTGAAGATTATATCTTTTGGAACGGAGTTAGTGTCAACGTTGAACGATTAGTCGTATCCTCTTTCCGTCGCGAAAAAAGCCTCATATCACCAGCAGCGTGTCACTGGCTACGTCAGCGTGTACTCAGTAATCTTCCTAAATTACAGAAAAATTCTTATTCCTCAAGAATATATATATCACGTCCAAAAAGTGCAGGTCGCCAAGTCATTAATGAAGAGGAAGTATTAAAAGCTTTAACTCCACTTGGCTTTGTTTCGTACACTTTAGAAAATATGAGTTTTTCCGAGCAAGTAGCCCTCTTTTCACAAGCTGAAATAGTAGTTGCTGTACATGGTGCTGGTCTGACAAACATGATATTTGCTCAGAATCTAACTGTAATTGAAATTTTTGGTTCAATGCTTGCTCCCTTTTATTTCTTACTAGCACAAGCCTTGGGTTTTCAGTATGGATGTTTAGTATCAGAAACAAATTTTCAAAATCAGTATAAAGAGAAGTTTAAAGGTGTAACAGTTAGGGTTGATAGGCTGCAACAGTTGGTTATAAAAATGCTACAAGCAAATTAGTTGTTGATAGATAATAGATGATATTAGATTGGTACGCAAGTATTACAGATTATATAGTTGCATTTTATATATTAACCTACCTAAGCTTTTAATAGATTAAAACAATAAATTCATATTGAATAAAGTAAATAGTTTTGAATATTTAGAGATTCTTTTGTCAGAAAAAGTAGTCAATTTAATTTTTGTATGTAGAAGGAAAAATCAATGTTACTTTATAGTAAGCAAAACAAAATAGAAAACAAATCCAACATTACTTCTTCAAAAAAATCTTCTAATGATTTAAACTTGAAGACGCTGAATAAAATATTAGTTTGCCCTTGCGATCAGAGTGAACTTTTACCACAGCATTATGGGTTAATTTGTAAAGCTTGCAGCTTAAAATTTTCTCGATCAGGAATTGATTCAAAGTCAAATCCCCTAGATTTTCGTTGTAATAACCAAACAGCTAAAGTTAGAATTGAGTTTCAAATACCACAACCTTTTTTGACTGAGCAAGAAATACAAAAACTTGGATATGCAACAAATATAAACTACAAGTGCATATCACGCGAACAAATTAGAAATAAATATCAAACAAAATTACAGAAAGAAATTTTATACTACATTGACAAGATTAAAACTGAATTTGGAACAGATCTAACAGTTTTAGATTTGGGGTGTGGGTCTGGTGGTAATAAAAAATATCTTAACTCTGTAGGAATTACTCATGTCATTTCAGCAGATTACTCATCGGATAAAGCAGATATTTTGGTTGATGTACACCGTCTTCCATTTAAAAATTCTAGTTTTGATTTCGTCTTGACGACAGCTACTATAGAGCATTTTTACAATCCATTTATTGCTTTTACTGAAATTAACCGGGTTTTGAAACCTGGTGGCGCTTTAATTGCTTCAGGTAGCTTCTGGGAAAGTTGGCACGATCAATCTTGCTTTCACTTTACTCCTAATGGGTTCTTTATACTTTGCAATTCGGTAGGACTTACATTAGAAGATTTATGGTCTGGCTGGGGATTTATACCGAGTATCTCTTCACATGCTTTAAATTTAAGAAAATTTAAAAAATATACTTACAAGCTACAAGATTTATTCGATGCATTCCTGCGTTTACGTCGAGGTAATGACTTCGCTTTCAGACACCGCCTGCAAACTAGTGGTTCATTTGGAATTTATGCCAGAAAGAAAAAGCTACCTATATAGGTAAGATTAAGATTTTTCAAATATTGAAAACAACTCAGCCAGACTACTTGGAGATAGCTTTGAAAATAATCTACATTTCTGAAGGAAACTTACCTTCCCAAGAAGCAAATTCCATACAAGTTGCAAAAATGTCTCAAGCTTTTGCTCAAAAGGTTGACGACTTTGAACTCATTACTCTAGGTGATTTATGGTCTTTTGTAAGAAATAATAAATTTGATTTTCAAAATTGGTATGGACTAAGGCGAGAATATAAGATTACCCAACTGCCTTTAGTTTTTAGAAGTAATTACCCATTTCCTCGAAAATATCGCAATAGCTTTCGCAGTCAGCATTTCTCGCGTTTGGCAGCTTTCTATGCTGCAATGAAATCTCCTGATTTAGTATATACTAGGTCAAAACAAGCAGCAAAAATTGCGTTAAGTTTAGGCTTAAATACTTTTTATGAATGGCATTTACCAGTTGATGACTTTTTCTCTAAACACACTTTTAATAAACGCAATTTTTTAGGTATTGTAACTATCTCTCAACAACTAGCAAGTGAATATGTTACAGTAGGTCTTCCTGTTGAGAAGGTACTAGTTGAGCATGATGGCGTTGATTTAGAACACTTTCTTCCCTACCAATCTAAAGAAGAAGCTCGACAAAAATTAAAACTTTCTTTAACTATACCAGTAGTAGTATATGCAGGTCACTTGTATGACTTTAAAGGAATACCAACACTTTATCAAGTCGCGCGGTTGATGCCAGATTGCTTGTTTTTATTATTAGGAGGCTGGCAACATGATATTGAACAAGCCCGACAAGTGTGCCAACGCGATCGCCTTTCCAATGTAAAAATTATTGGACACGTCCCTCAAACGCAACTACCAACGTATTTATATGCAAGCGATGTGCTGATTTTGCCCAACAGTGGTAAGCATCTTTGGTCAGCAACAACTTCACCACTCAAGTTATTTGAATATATGGCAACCCACCGACCAATTGTCGCTTCTGCCTTACCGAATATTACAACTGTTCTACAACATCAGAAAAATGCCCTTCTAGCCAAACCCGACTGTCCCCAATCATTCAAGCAAGCTATAGAAGAATTACTCATTAATCCCGAACTAGGCGAAGTAATTGCACAACAAGCCTTTCAAGATGTTCATTACTATACCTGGGAACAGCGTGCTGAGCGTATTCTTCAGTTTGCCAAAAAGCAACTTCAAAACACTGCGCCAGCACAAACAATCAATACGATAAACTACATCCCGCATCTTTTTAAGAATTACTATTAATTTAAATACTCTAAACATCGCATATAAGGATTACCCTATGAATACTATCAGCATTCAAGTAGAGCGTAAGTACCGTTTAGCTCGAATTTGGTCTAATCGCGAGCTAGCACGCATTGCACATCATTTTTCTGGAGATATTGTAAATATTTCTGGAAATAGAGACGAAGATAAAGAAGGAAGATATTATTGCGATTACTTCATCAACAAACATTCTTACTCTATTACTAACTATATAGGAGATAATGGCTACCAAGAAACAAATAATGAACTTTTACTTGATATTACACAAGAATTGCCTATCAACCTTAAACATCGCTTTGATGTTGCTTTCAATCACACAACTCTCGAACATGTTTTTAATGTATTCCAAGCCTTTAAAACTATTTGCGAATTATCTAGAGATATAGTCATTATTGTCGTTCCTTTTGCTCAAATTCAACATGCTATTAATATGTCTTATGATGACTATTGGAGATTTACTCCATCAGTTATTAGACGACTTTTTCAAGAAAATAATTTAGAGGTTGTGTACGAAGCTGAAAGCCCATATACACATGCTGCTGTTTATCTATTTTTTGTTGGTTCCCGCCAGCCTGATAAGTGGAAAGGAATTTTACCAAGCTATACTCCTATCAAACAAGCTGGTACTTGGATTGGCGAACAAAAAATCTCATTTCTAAAAGGTATTAGAACATCTGTTTGTAGATTATAAAAAAGACGCGATTTTAATCTTTCTTTTAAGATTGGAGTAAAATTGTTGAATGAGTTATTATTCAAATAAAGTTATCTTTGCCATAGGAACAGGTCGCTGTGGAACTAAATTTATACATAAAATTACAAGCTTAGAACCTAGTATTGCCTCAGTACACGAGCGAAATCCTTTGAATGAGTCATTTCATCGATATTGCAAATGGTATGGATTACCAGTAGATCATGAAGGTTTTCTACAAACGAAGGAAATTGAAATCAAGCAAGATCTAGAAGTAAAGCAAATATCATTTGAATCTAGTAGTTTTTTATCGCTTTCAGTTCAAGAACTCTATCAACGTTTTGCAGCGAAATTTATTTTATTAATCAGAAGTCCTGAACAAGTAGTTAATTCCTATCTACGTAAAGGATGGTATGCAAAAACAGCAGTAAGAGCTAATCCAAAACTCATACCAAGCTATCAAGACTGCTATCGATTTCATCACTTTTTAGGACGCATTATGCCTTCTGATGAGAAGTTTATGCAGTGGAATCAGATGAGTCGTGTAGGAAAAATTGCTTGGTATTGGAATACACTTAATGCAAAAGTCCTGGAACAGTTTGAGAATATACCGCCAACTCACTGGCGAATTGAGAAGATTGAAGAACTGTCTTATGACCGTTATCTAAGCCTGGCACAGTTTCTTGGGTTTCAGTCAACAGTCTCACTAGATACGTACAATAGCTTAGTCAAAAGTCGCCCTAACACATTGACTAATGTTCCCACAGTTGCAACGTGGAATACATCTGAAATTGCCGAGTTTGAAAGTGAAGTAGCACCGATCGCCGAAAAATTTGGTTATGAGTATCGGGTGAGTCATCTTCCAATTCCTCAAACTGTACAACGTGCAAGTCAGCCACAATCGAAGCCTCCTAGCTTTATGCATAAATTGAGTAATTTTTTTGTCAATCGCTCGTCAACATGAGGATTACCAGATTTTTTCGTAAAGAATCATTTTCATCTATCTTGGAAATAGATCTGGTATATCAAGGTGCATGGGCAAGTATCGCTACATTCTGTTTAATAAGCCATACGGTGTCTTAAGCCAATTTACTGATAGTAGTAACGAAGCAAGAAGTACGCTGAAGGACTATATTGCGGTTCCTGGGGTGTATCCGGTTGGGCGTTTAGATTGGGATAGCGAAGGCTTGATGCTATTAACTGATCGCGGACAGCTGCAGCATCGTCTTTCACATCCGCGATTTGAGCATCCCCGAACTTATTGGGTACAAGTTGAAAGAATTCCTGATGCTGGGGCGTTGCAGCAGCTAGAACAAGGAGTCGTAATTGATAACTACCACACGCGACCAGCAATTGTGCGTTTATTAGATACGGAACCAGCAATTGCACCGCGATCGCAGCCGATTCGCTTTCGCAAAAATGTTCCCACCGCTTGGTTAGAAATGACACTCACCGAGGGCAAAAACCGTCAGGTACGGAAAATGACGGCAAAAGTAGGCTTTCCGACTTTAAGATTAGTGCGAGTGGCGATCGCCCATCTCAAACTTGGCGATCTGCAACCAGGGCAATGGCGCAATTTAACATCAGAAGAAGAACGCTCGCTTCTAAAACTCTTATCGCCGCGATCGCCGCAAGCTCGAGGTCAGCGAATTCCTAATGCTAGATTTAGGAAAGAAAGTAGAGCTAATTAATAAAGCCACCAACACTTTGTATCTGTTTTATTACCGCTGCTGTTTGAAGCTTGGGTTTTGCCCGCGATTGTAAAAAAACTCAGTGTGTAGCTACTAAGTAGTGGGCATGAGAAATAAATTGTGGCAAGTTGGATGTTGTAGTTGATTACAAAATGCTATTCTGCCTCAAAGCTATTTACATAACAATGGACGTAAAGGTTAGGACATTGTAGAAGGGACACTTGACGAGGAGTTAGGAGTTAGGGAAGACACTTTTGCACCTTTGCCTAGCCTCCTCCTTACTCCTTTCCTCCCTGACCTCCAACTGCTGATCTCTGACCCCTGCTATACTATGCTGATTTGCCCCCAGTGCCAGTTTGAGAATCCTAATAACAACAAATTCTGCCAACAGTGCGGTACATCGCTGACACATAAACCTTGTGCAGAATGCGGTACGACTGTGGCATTAAATCAAGAGCGATGCCACAATTGTCATGCTCTCACCGGAACGATCTACTTTGCGATCGCGCAACAATTGCCGTCGCCATTGAAAAAAGCTACCATTCCCAAAACAGAAGTTCAAGAGCCAGTAACAATTGTCGATAAAACGGCTGAGTCAGAAGCAGCAAACGTTCCGGCGTCCTTGGCAGCACAATTCGCAGTTGGAGCATTTTTAGATCGACAACAACGCTATCGCATCCTTGATATACAACCTGCAACCACATCTGCAAATCAAACTGACATTTGCTTGCGCGTTCTTGATTGTCAACCATTGCAAGTATCACCTCTGCTTGCAGGTGCTGCTACCGTTGCCGAAATTCCTGCGATCGCCCAAATGTATTTAACACTCCAAGCGCAGCTGCATGAAACATTACCCGCGATTCACGATGCGTGGCAAAGTGATGACGGACAGTTTGTATTAATTGAAGATCGTTCAAATTGGCAACCGATGATTACCTTGTGGCAAGATAGCGATACTTCTTTGCTACAAATTCTGCATTGGTTACACGAGATGCTGCAACTTTGGGTAGCACTCGAACCTTGGCAATGTCGGCAAAGCTTGTTAGAACCTCATAATCTGCGCGTCGATGAAGACGGCGTTTTGGCGTTACAACGCTTGTACGCTGAAGAAACTGAGGTAAGTTTACAAGCCATAGGACAGCTCTGGAATGAGCTATTTCAAGCATCGCAACAAACTCAGCTTAGCGCGATCGTTCAACTTCTCGATGAGTTACAAAGCGGTAAAGTGCAAGCAATCGAGGCGTTGCAATCGCGTCTAGAAGCAATTGCCACAGACCTGCAAGTGCCAAGTAAAGCGATAAACGTTGTTCAGAACTCGCAAGCAGAAGTCGAAGACACCCAAATTCTTCAAGCTGAGAATGCACCAACTGTATTGCTACCCATGACATTATTAAGCCTCGAAGACGCAGGTAAGACGGATGTCGGTCGCCAACGCGAACACAATGAGGACTTTTTTGGCATCGCGACAACGATTCACAAACAAGACACTCCAGGCGATCGCCAACTCCAAGCACGTGGATTATACATTCTGTGTGATGGTATGGGCGGACACGCTGGTGGTGAAGTCGCCAGTAAACTTGCCGTACACGCACTCAAACAATACTTTGAAACACACTGGCAACCCGACAGGCTACCCGATGAAACCACGATTCGCGAAGCGGTACGATTAGCCAATCAAGCGATTTACGAACACAATCAACAGGAAGCCCGTTCCGGTGTAGGACGCATGGGAACAACCCTAGTCATGGCTTTGCTCCACAATACCAACGTTGCTGTTGCCCACGTTGGCGATAGTCGCCTTTATCGCTTATCGCGTCAACACGAACTCGAACAAGTCACGACAGACCATGAAGTTGGACAACGCGAAATCTTGCGCGGAGTCGAACCAGAAATTGCGTACGGACGTCCTGATGCTTACCAATTAACGCAAGCCTTAGGACCGCGAGAAGCAAATTACGTCAATCCGGATGTTCAGTTTTTCGAACTTAACGAAGATACATTACTGCTCCTCACTTCGGATGGTCTTTCGGATAATAATTTGTTAGAGCATCACTGGCAGACGCATTTAGAACCATTGCTCAATTCGGAGACGAGTTTAGAGCAAGGTCTTGCTAATTTAGTCGATTTAGCAAACCATTGCAATGGTCACGATAATATCACTGCCATTGTTATCCGTGCCAAAGTTCGTCCGAAAAGTAATGGTTCAGATCCGACAATGCCTTTGGCATGATGTTTGTGAAGATAATTTAATCTATCAATTAGGCT
Organism: Chroococcidiopsis sp. TS-821; assembly: GCF_002939305.1. Classification (NCBI taxonomy): domain Bacteria; kingdom Bacillati; phylum Cyanobacteriota; class Cyanophyceae; order Chroococcidiopsidales; family Chroococcidiopsidaceae; genus Chroococcidiopsis; species Chroococcidiopsis sp. TS-821. The sequence continues at coordinate 1,038,234 of NZ_MVDI01000001.1, forward strand.
TAGTGTGGTCGCACTGTATTTACTAGATCCTCAAAAAAAAACTCCACTACAACGGTGGCAATTTGACTCCAAGTCGCAAATTCGGATCGGTCGTTCGCCAGATAACGATATTGTATTGAGCGAGCCAATGGTTTCTCGCTATCATCTCGAATTGCAGTGCGTTCATGCCGAACCGCAACGTTGGTACTTGACAAATCGCGGTACGAATGGCACTTTCGTCGATGGAATCTTGATGACACGAGGTCTTGTGCGCGATCGCGCGATTATTCAATTAGCGCGTGGCGGTCCAATCCTCCAATTTCACCAGGCAGAACTCAGTCTACCTGTTAACTTGCAATGCGACCATAGCGGTAATCTCCCCAACAGTTTATTCTGCACCCGTTGCGGTCAACCTCTTACTGTCTTGCGCCAAATTCGACAATATCAAGTGCTACGTATCCTTGGACAAGGCGGTATGGGAACGACTTATTTGGCATGGGATACAGCGAGAACAAATGCCCAACATCCGCAACTTCTCGTTTTGAAGGAAATGAATGCGGATATGGCAAAAATTGCCAAAGCACAAGAGTTATTTGAGCGCGAAGCACGTACTCTCGCAACTCTCCAACACCCAGGAATTCCCAAGTATTACGATTTCTTCTTACAAGACGGTAAGAAGTATTTAGCGATGGAATTGATTCACGGTCAAGACCTCGAACGACGCATACTAGAACGCGGACCTGTGACATCCGCACAAGCGATCGCCTGGATGGTGCAAACTTGTGACGTGTTGGATTATCTCCACAAGCAAGAGCCGCCACTCATCCACCGCGACATTAAACCTGCAAATTTACTCGTACGCCGCGCTAATAACTCTATCGTTGTCTTAGATTTTGGTGCGGTTAAAGAAAGCAATACGACTCCTGGAACTCGCATTGGTGCGGAAGGATTTGCCGCCCCTGAACAAGAACGCGGACAACCGTTAACCCAATCCGATCTTTACGCTGTAGGCGCTACACTCATTTTCCTACTTACCGGAGAAACTCCTTTTAAGTTTCTCAAACAACGCGGTCGAGGATACCGCTTTGACCTTTCTGGCGTACCGACAATTACACCCCAACTGCGAAAAGTTATTGAACGGGCAACAGAACCAATTCCGAGCGATCGCTATGCTACCGCATTCGAACTGACTGCTGCCCTCAAGTCAGCTACTTAATGCCTTCTCCTTCTGCCTTTTACCTTCTGCCTTCTTAATCCTCATCCCATGCTTCAACGGCAAGGAGTTCGCTCACAGGGTCTTGCATTGTAAACCCGAAGTCTAGCAATTCTTGCTTCCAGTAATGCCATTCATTACCGTAGAGCAAGGCGATTTTCCAAATACTATCGCTTGGTTTAAGAATATTAGATTCTACCAGCGATCGCACGTGATGTTGCAATTTCACCATCGGGTGAATAACTTGCTGAGACATAACCTCGATTTGTTATTAATAAAGTTTGGTCAATTCTCGACTAGAGAAGCGCGTTCAATTTGATTTAATCTGCAATGCTCAAGCTTCCCCTAGCACGAAAAGCATTTTCTATTTACCTACAGTACCACAAAGATTTCTATATGGAACGTCAATTTGCACATAAGTACGGGAATCACTACCACGAGTATTGCCGTTTCGCTTTAAAGTTTCTACAAATAGACTGCAGAGGAAGCAGAGGAGAAATTCATTATAGTTCTTATTTAGAGAACGTAGTATATCTGCTCAAGCAAGCTGCAATTTGTTTGGAACATTCGTAAGTTAAAGCACGTCAGAATCAGAATGGCAATACACAATAACGAGCATTGCAGCGATCGCACTTTGCAGGCAACAGGGTAGCTTAACAATAGACACAATACCAAATTGTTATTAATTGAGTTATGGATGCTTACCAACATACTTCGCGCAAGCGTTTTCAGCAAATTGTCACCTGGGTATCGATTGTTGCTTTTTTTGGTTCAACCCTCTATGGAGTTCTTGGCGCAATCAATCAATCCGTCAAGCCCACTACACCAGTTGTCTCTCCCGAATCGCAATTACAAGCGCAAGCACAAGGCTATGAAGTTGTTTTGCAACGAGAACCTAATAACCAAGCTGCCTTAGAAGGATTAGCACTTACACAGTTACAGATGAATAACCCCAATGCGGCGATCGCACCCTTAGAAAAACTCGTACAGTTACACCCCGAGCGCCAGGACTATCAAAACGTACTAGCACAAGTTAAGCAGCAAGCTAATCAAAAGTAGCAAACTTCTATTGAAACGTTAATCGTAAAGTTGATTGTATTTAAATTGAGCTATATTGGTAAGTCTTGATACAGACAGTAAGACTGTAATTCTTGAGCTAGAGTATGGAGTACGTGGTAGAAATGCCCAAATTTTAGATACTTGTATTCCTGATAGAGGCAAACTCAGGTGAAAATGCGTTGTAAATCTAACACAAATCCTGGCAACACGTCTTCACCAGATAAAGTTGAAGGAGCTTGCAAAACTTCTACTGGTTGTGCTTGACGGTAGATTTCAACTTGATGGTCTTGCGGATTAATTAGCCAACCCAAACGTGCCCCATTCTCCCTATATTCTCGCATCTTGGCTTGCAACTGTTCAAGACTATCGGTCGGAGAACGTAGTTCTACCACAAAGTCAGGGCATAGAGGTGGGTAGCCGTCTTGCTGCTGGGGGGTAAGAGCATCCCAGCGATCTTGCCTCACCCAAGAAGCATCTGGCATTCGCTTAGCCCCATTGGGTAAGACAAACAAGGTGTTGGAGTCAAAAGTTTTTCCTGCGTTACTAGCCAAATTCCAAGCCTCTAATTGGTAGCTAAGGTTGCTATTTCTATTTCCAGAGGTTCCTCCTGTCGGTGGCACAACAACTAAATCTCCTGCTGCCGTTTGTTCAAAATTCCACTCTGGGTTAGCTCGGACAATGCGTTCAAATTCTGCATCCGAAAGCTTTAATGAATTTATAGTCAGGCTACTGTTCATTGCTGTCTTATCTACAGGCAATCTTTGTTGGTTTCGATGAAGCGATTGCGCGAGCGCAGAAAGAATTCGCTGGTAGTGGCTGTTAATTAGGCGAAGGATTGTGCCTTAATTTGGCTTTGTTTGATTCCAATTTTAGAACATCCGGCGATCGCTTTACTCGTCAAATAATATGCATTTGTGCTTAGCATATCGTTAAAAGCGATCGCGCAGCGTGGGCAAAGCCCAATCGTACCCACAAGAAAAATATTACATACAAGCGATCGCGCATATTGCAACACTCGCGGCGATCGCGCCTAACACTACCTAAAGTTATTGTCTGCACAATATATCTAAGAAAGTATTTCTAATTTCTCGACAGCAAAATGCTACACAATTACCTATTACAAACTACCTAATTTTACTAGAACCACTACCACAATTATTTGCATCAGTTGGACTCGCGACAATTCCCACCCCTTTATTATCTGCCTCACACAAAATAGCTTGAGTAAGTTCTGACGCGGTAAAGACACCACCTGCATAACCTTTCAGTTCAGCATTGTTGGCTTGTGCTTTGTTAGCAACGCCTCTTTGGATATTAGTAATTGCTGTTGCTGAATAGAGATAGTTGGCGCTATTTTCTATGCCAATACCTAATTTTTCGATAGCATTTGTACCTCCAGTATCTTCTACAAATGTTTGATTTTCAAAGTAGTATGTCTGCTGAGCGCGATTCATTGCACCAACATTAGTTTTAGCTTCTGATTGCCGTGCTTTTGTTCCTTGGCTAAGAAAAGAAGGCATCGCAATTGCAGAAAGAATGCCAATAATAATGATGACAACAAGTAATTCGATTAAGGTAAATCCTGTTTGTTTATTCTTTAAAAAAGAGGGAAATATAAATTTCATATCTAAAGATTAGAGACAGTTTTTTGTATTAAATTATTTATGAATCAGTTTGAGTCTAAGTTTATTTATGTCAAACTCTATCTTATTGACTAATAAAAAGAGGAGGTGAGATAAGCTCTACCCTCCTTCAACAAAAGCTTTGATACTAAAGTTTGATATACTTAAGTTATCCACCAACTTTTTCTGTATTGGCACCACAAGCTAAAGTGCCATCGGTATTAGTAGGTGCATTCATTGGAGTCGTAGTTTCAAGCGCAGGCTCTTTAGCTTGACATAGAATCGACGGAGTTTGCCCACCTACACTGAAGACACCGCCAATATGACCTTTGAGGTCTTTGTTAAGTGACTTAGCTTTGTTAATAACGTCTTGATCTGCACTAGAAGCTGTTACTGCTTCGTATGCGTAATTAGTAGAGTCTTTGATACCGATACCTAACTTATCAATAGCGCCCTTACCTTCAGCAAATTTTTGATTTTCAAGATAGTAGGTTTGCTGCGATCTATTCATTGCACCTACGTTTGTTCTGGCTTCAGATGCACGTGCTTTAGCAGACTGGTTGAGGAAGGAAGGCAATGCGATAGCAGATAGAATACCAATGATGATGATGACTACGAGTAATTCGATTAGCGTAAAACCTTCTTCTTTTTTCTTGCCAGTTAAGTGTTGTAGAAACTTTACTTTTAGTTCGGTTTTCATGGTGAGTTCTTCCTTTCGGTATATGTTTAACTTTTAACCTCTAGATATAACTTGCCCACTTATGACCAAATACATATCACCCCCAGAAATTTTTTTTGACTTTCTCGCTGCAATTTTGATACACAACGTTGTAACGCTTATCCACAGTACCTTCCGGGGTTTCACGATCCTTCAAAAAGATGTCTGTGTATAAAATGTTTTACCCACAACAGTATTTTCATCAATCTTTCGTTGTTTAGCCAAGACAACTATGTCTATGCTGATGAAGCAATGAGTCGCGATTGGGCTTTACCTGCGCTAGACGCTACCGCCACAAGGTGCTTTGCGCGATCGCTCTCTTCAATAAGTCAAATGTATTAGCTATTGGTTCCTTGTGTTTCGATAGCGATGACTTGTCTAATTTGCTCTTGTAGAGGTGGTACTCTATTGCGTACAACATCCCATAAAATTGGCGTACTGAGGCGAAAACAAGTGTGGATGAGTACATCTTGTAAACCAGCAATCTTGCGCCACTCAATATCAGGATAGCGATTGCGTACTTCCTTTCGCGGCTTTGCCAATCACTTCCAAATTACGCATGACAGCATCAAAAGTTCGTTCATCGGCAATAAATTCCTCAAATTCCATTCCAGCAGTATAGCGCTGTACCTTGCTACTACTTTCTAATATGTCTTCTAGATACAGTAGGTACTGCCGCAATTTCAACTAACTCTCTTTCTACCACCGAACGTAAGGATGGATGAAGTGTCTCTTTTTCGACTAAATCAACTTTTCTTCCTAAGAGATCCTCTAAGTAGAATTTCAAATTCATGTAATTATCAAACGTTGAGAGTGCCAACTGTGCCTCAATCCAAAGACTAACTGATTGCCCCAAAATCTCGGATAGAAGCTAGCATAGAACTTTAAGAGTTTCTTTATCTACATGAAACTTAAACGCTCATTTATTGTGCGAAAGCGTTGTTTGACATTGCTATTTATTTGACATAATTTAGCAATAAACACGGGCTCGATTCATGACAAATTCGCAAAACTATCTGCGAGGACTCAACACGTTTTCGATTTCCCGCACAATTTTGGCTGTAGTGGTGTTAGGTGCAGCAATTCTGCTCACGCTTTGGCTGTCGCTATCGCAAGGTGCGGTTCCGCTGAGTATTACCGAATTATGGCAAGCACTGTTGCATCAAGGCGATCCCGTTAAGCAGACAATTCTTTGGGATTTACGTCTTCCGCGCATTGCTGCAGCAATTACTGTCGGTGCAGCATTAGGAATGTCAGGTGCACTCCTGCAAGGAATGTTACGCAATAGTCTTGCCGATCCTTTTATTTTGGGTATTTCCGCAGGTGCAGGATTAGTTGTCATTGTGATGGTGGTGTTGCAAATTTATCAAGCTTGGATTCCGCTGGCAAGTTGGATCGGCGCGATCGCTACTTCAGCTATAGTATTCTTTCTAGGACGTACTGGCACAGGAATCGCGATTGAACGACTGATTTTAGGAGGAGTCGCGGTGAGTGCTTTATTTGGTGCGGTACAAAGTACACTCCTCTTACTTGCAGAAGATGGTCAAGTGCAAATAGCGCTCAATTGGCTAGTAGGCAGTTTAAACGGAAGAGGATGGCAAGAAGTCACCACATCGGGACCTTATATTGCTGTTGCTTTACTCGGAGGATGCTTGCTAGCGCGATCTGTCAATGTACTGGCGTTGGGAGACGATTTAGCTGTCGGTTTGGGGATTTCGTTGATGCGATCGCGTATTCTGATCGGTGGTGTTGCGAGTTTACTAGCAGCAAGTTCTGTCAGTATCAGTGGTTTAATTGGGTTTGTCGGTTTAGTCGTGCCCCACGGCGTACGCTTGTTAGTGGGTACAGATCACCGCGTTGTTTTACCACTCTCTGCACTTTTTGGTGCGTGGTTACTCATCTTTGCTGATTTACTCTCGCGATTAGGCGCTGTTGAACTTCCTGTAGGTTCAGTAACTGCGTTACTCGGTTCGCCGCTGTTTATTTGGCTGCTGTACCGCCGCTCTAATGAAATAAAGTAATAACTAAGTCTGACCTGTGACCCTGCGATAATGCCACTTTCATTGCAAAATCTCACTGGTGGTTATACCACTGTCCCCGTTGTTTGTAACATTAACCTGACGCTACAAACTGGAGAATGGCTAAGTTTAGTTGGTGCTAATGGTTCAGGTAAATCAACACTGCTAAAATTACTCAGTCGCATTCTCTCGCCACAAACCGGTGTAGTATTACTCGACGGAAAAGCGATTCATACGCAACCTGCGAATGTCGTTGCACAGAAACTGGCATTGTTACCACAACAGCAAACAATTCCTGCAGGTTTAACAGTGCGACAATTAGTCAGCTTAGGAAGAACGCCACATCAACCTTGGTGGCGATGGGAACTGAATGCAAAGGATAAACAAAAAGTAGAAACTGCAATTCAAAAAACTCAATTAGAACACTTAAGCGATCGCGCTGTCGAACAACTTTCTGGTGGCGAACGTCAACGGGCTTTTTTAGCACTAGCACTTGCCCAAGACCCACAAGTTTTGTTGCTGGATGAACCAACAACTTACTTAGATATCAAATATCAACTACAATTACTCGAATTACTCAAAGCTTTGAATCGACAGCGACTCACAATTATTACAGTTTTACACGAATTAAATTTAGCCGCACGTTACAGTTCGCGAATTGCGCTGCTGAAAGAGGGTCAACTATGGGAAGTCGGTACACCGCAACAAGTACTGACGCAACATAATATTGCTCAAGTGTTTGGCGTTGAAGCTACGATTATCAATACTCCTGTAGGGTTGCAAGTATGTACAATTTCTGCTTTAGATTCAACATTTTGAATTTTGTTTTTAACTCATAATTAAGGAGCTACGAATTGTGAATAGTTTCACAATTCTCTTGACACTTAGCAAAGAGCATGAAAGCAAATTATCAAAACCAAATGAAGTTGTCACAGTTACGGATTTTGGTTGCCGTTGCAGAGTGGGAAAATTTTAGTGAAGCTGCTTTGCAACTTGAAATATCACAGTCAGCAGTTAGTCACGCGATCGCAACTTTGGAAGATCATTTAGGTGTTGTATTAGTTTCGCGAGGGCGTCACGGTGCGCGTCTGACTCCTGTAGGCAAAAGAATTGTTGAACACGCCCGCGTTATTGTCAATCGCACTGAAGAAATCATCAAAGAAGCCGAGTCAGCGAAAGGATTAAAAGGAGGTCAAGTCCGGATCGCTTCGTTTCGTAGCGTTGCTACCCATATTTTGCCCCACGCGATCGCTGAATTTCATCGCCGTTTTCCCTCTATCGCGGTTCATCTCATTGAACATGACAATTGTACTGATGTAGAGCATACACTGCGTGAAGGGCGAGCCGATATAGGATTTATCTTACTTCCTGGAAGTGAAAGCCTAGAGACATGGGAGTTACTTCGCGATGAGTACGTAGCTTTATTTCCTCCAAATGCCAAGCTTTCTCAACCCAAGTTAACTTGGGAAGACTTAATAAATTATCCCTTAATTATGCATCCGCTCGAAAATACAATGATGCAGCCAGTTTATGCTCGCGTGCAAGCTTGCGGTTACCAACTGCACGCTGCCTATGAAGTTGAAACAGATGCTGCTATTGTGAGTTTGGTAGCGCAAGGACTAGGTGCGACTATATTACCACGCCTAGCGGCTCAACCGATTCCAGCGAATGTACAAGTATTTAGTTTGCCAGTTCCCCTCGAACGAATTATTGGTATCGCAATTTTAGCAGACGCATTACACGCGCCTGCGGTCTACGCGTTCATAGACACGATTAAGCATCAATCGTTAGTCGAGAATTTTTGAGTAAGTTTTGCTACCAGTACCAGAGCGCTTAAAAAAACTCGTTAATAGATATAAATCTCGCTTCAACTTACTTGTGTCCTGAAATAGGAGAAGTATTTTGATTTACTCCTCCTACTGGGATTAATACCGATTTGTCGTTGTCGTTCCTGATTCTGCAGGATCTCTGTAAGCAACAGTACGCTTCGGTTGACGAAATAAACCAGCTAGACCAATCAAGCCAAGCAGTCCCAACCATCCCCAGCTATTGTTATCGTCTCTTGTTTCTTGAACAGTTGTTGTCGTTGTTGTATTGGGGGTAGTTGTTGTTTGGGCGTTAGCAGGAAGCGATAACGGTGCAACAGCTACGCTGAGGGCAATAATGCTTGCTCCAGCAATTTTGGAAAAAGAAGGTTTCATACGCGAGTCAACTTGAATAAATAGTGGCATTTTTGATGAAACTGAAACTGCTATTTTTTGATACAGCTCAGTAAACTCATCTATAGCTGAAGTTATCAATTTTTACCAAGTCCTAAATCAATCTTCAGCAATATTCCGAGGATTTACCCGTCTCTAACTGAAGAAGTAAAACACGCTTTGTAACGGAGATAACTCGCGTTTTGTATTACGATACAATTCACACTCGTACTAAATAGGGAGAACTGATAAATTGAGCTTGATTTGCATCGACCAGAGCTTGATAAACGAAAGCAGCCACTTCAGCGCGAGTCGCGTTTCGGTTGGGATTTAATTGACGTACGGTAGGATAGTTAACAACCATTTGCCGTTGCGTTGCGGCTGCAACTTTATTCGCAGCGTAGGTAGGAATTTCTGCAGCATCTTGATAATAGGAAAGCACGCTAGTATTGTCACTACTCAGATTTAAACCACTTGCAAGTGCTACAATTACCTGAACTCTGGGAATCTGCTGACTAGGTTGGAAGATTCTTCCTGGATAACCTGCAAGAAAACCTCTTCTTACCGCTGTCTGAATCGCACTATAACCCCAAAAACTCCGAGGAACATCAACAAATTCGATACTAGGATTGTTTTGCGATGCTTGCGGAAAAGCTTTGGTAACAATTGCTGCAAATTCAGCACGAGTTACAGGGGCGTTGGGTTTAAAAGTACCGTCGGGAAATCCGCTGATAATGTTTTTGTCGGCTAAAGCTTGAATATAACGCTGCGCCCAATGACCTTGAATATCAGCAAACGTTGTTGGCGGGGTGGGTAATCCTGGTAGCGATGGACGCGTTGGCGCTTGGGCGATCGCACCTGCAAGTGCTTGCCATGCTAATTTAGGTTGCAGCTGTGCGTCAAAGGGCAAAGGACGTAATCTTGCACCATCTTCGCGCGGTTTTCTACTTGCTAGCCACGTATAGCGATCGCTGATTCCCCACGTAATCACTGCGGTAACTGCGGGCTGGGCTAAGACTACCTCGAGAAAGTCTGCATAGATCTTAGCAACAGCGCGATCGCGACGTTCAGGCTCTTTAGGTAGCTGCTGATCGTTGACATCGAGTTCTGTAATCATAATGTCAAGCCCCAGATCCGCAACATTCCGGAGAAATCTACCAATCTGTCTAAATGTCACGCCATCAGGATGACCAAATAAATGCCCTTGAACTCCTAAGCCCTGAATCGGAACACCTCTAGATTTTAAGCGTTCTAATAATCTCAGTGTTGCAGTGCGCTTCGTTTCGGCTTGCGGAGTGTCATGCTCAATACCAAAATCGTTATACATCAATATCGCGCGGGGATCGGCTTCAGCGGCTGCTCGAAAAGCAAGCTCGATGTAATCGGGTCCTAAAAAGCGCAACCAAGGTGTATTACGTAACATATCACCGCGTTGCCCGCGTGGCTCTATTGCTTCATTAACCACATCCCAAGAGTGCATTCGTCCGGCGTAATGTCCAGCAACACGGGAAATGTGCTCTATCAAAATTTTTTCTGCATTGCGTTTATTCACCGTGTTAGCAAACCAGTCGGGCAAAGCTTTGTGCCATACCAGAGTGTGTCCGCGAAATAACATGCCATTGCGTCGCGCAAATTGTGCCATCCAATCTGCACGCGTAAAGTTAAACTGACTTGGGCTAGGACGTAATACTTGCCACTTCAGTTCGAGTGCAGGTACTAAAATAGCGCACTGTTGGGCAACAAGATCGGCGTATGCTCGATCTGTGGAGAGATGGTTGTAGTTGACTGCTGCACCAAAAAGTAATCCTTTTGTTCTGGCTGAGGTGCGTAAAGCGATCGCTTCTGCTGCTAAGGTAACACTAGGATCTGCTGAAATTTCTGGAACAAACTGATTGAAGTGTCTTATTCGAGATGCTGTTGTACAGGCTCCCATACCTGTTAATGCACCCAAACCCATCAAAAAATGACGTCTTTTTAGTAGCAGTTGTTTATGCATAATGAATCAATGACACTACTTCTTCTCAGTCTGTAGTGTTTCATAAAACCATAGATCTTGACTGTGTCATATCGTTATAGTTTCCCTCGCTAAACTCACTATTCATAATCTATAACCTTGAATATCCCCTAAGTTGGTTGTACTGCAAGAAAGCACGTATTTACATAGAAGTACGCGCTCTTGCCATCCTACGTTAATCGGTAGGAAAGCTCCAAAAGGCAGAAAATATGAACTTCCTAGCAGCACTGCTTGCCGTCGGACTTGCCCTGGTACACATTTTTGCAGGAAAGTTACGTTTTCTTGATACGATTCCCCGCAGTCGTTGGTTATCGATGGCGGGAGGTGTTTCGGTTGCTTATGTATTTGTGCATTTGTTACCCGAACTCAACGAAAGACAACACGCGTTTGAGCAGAGCACGAATGGCATTCTTGCTTACTTTGAAGACCACGTTTATCTCGTCGCGTTGTTTGGTCTTGCTGCATTTTATGGTTTAGAGCGTGCAGCAAATCTGTCACGTCGAAGTAATCGTAAAGCAGGGAAAAAAGATACGACTAGCTGGGACATTTTTTTGATTCACATCGTTTCCTTTTCGCTTTATAACGCGCTCATTGGCTATCTACTCGTTCATCGGCAAGAGCCAGAAGTCGCGAATCTATTACTGTTTTCCTTTGCTATGGCACTACATTTTATTGTTAACGATTATGGTCTGCGCGCAAACCACAAGCATGATTACGACCGCATAGGGCGCTGGATACTTGCGATCGCAATTGTTCTTGGCTACTCTGTCGGACGAGCGACAAAAATTGAGGAAATGGCAGTCAGTGCCTTGTTTGCGTTTGTTGGTGGTGGAGTCATTCTTAACGTGCTGAAAGAAGAACTACCAGAAGAACGCGAGAGTCGATTTTGGGCATTTGCGCTTGGTGCATTTGGTTATGCAGTAATATTACTCCTTACAGATTAGACCGCTAGCGCCTACAATAAATCACCTCTTATTTCTCCCACCTGTAATACCGTTTCGCTTTAAAGTTTCTACAAACAGACTGCAGAAAAGCAGAGGTGGTTCAGGAAAAATTAATTGTAGTTCTTATTCAAAGAAATGGTATAAGGCACTTTGAGTCGTTTAGAAGCCTCACTCCCCTTTTGACCGCGTTTATGCAGTTGTCGCAGGTTCCGCCGAAGCAAAGTGGCAAAGTACTGATGACTCTAACTGATTCTAGGACAGAAGATGACGATAATAAATAACAATGAAATCCTTGACAATATTACTAACTTGTGCAAGCAAAAGAAACACTTGCTGGGAAGTAATGGCAACTACTTTCTAGATACTTTGTGTAAATGTATTCTGCAAGAATAACAATTGAAAAAATTAGATATCATCGCATATGTTGTAGGAGTTAAAGCTTTGAGTTGACGAAGAACAGTTACATAACTTGCTTTATGCAAAAATCAAAAGTTTAATAATGTGCTAATCATATTAACCATTGTTATAGTCGAGGTTTTTCTATCAAGTCCAATTACTCATTTTTCAAGCTAGATTCAACACTAAGGAGATGTATTTGTGAACGTTAAAGTTATTATTAGTTTGTTGAAAGAAACTTTCGCTGAGTGGAATAAAGATAAAGTAGCTCGGATTGCCGCAGCGCTTGCATATTACACGATATTTTCGCTAGCACCACTGCTGATTATCGTTATTGCGATCGTAGGTTCGGTGTTTGGTGAAGAGGCGGCGCGAAATGAGATTGTCACCCAAATCGAAGGTTTAGTGGGCAGAGATGGTGCTGAATTTATTCAAACAGCAATTGAAAACGCTAGTCAACCAGCTGAAGGAACGTTTGCTTCGCTCATTAGCATTATTGTGTTGCTCTTTGGTGCAACAGGATTATTCGCTGAATTACAAGATGCACTCAATACAGTTTGGGAGGTAAAGCCTAAACCAAATCAAGGGTTACTCGTTGTCGTTCGCAACCGCTTTTTATCGTTTGCCATGATTTTGGGAATTGGCTTTTTACTTCTCGTCTCGCTCGTACTGAGTGCAGCTGTAGCAGCACTTGTCAATCTCTTCGGTAATTGGTTTCCTTTTTTGAGTTCTTTTTTACAGCTGCTTTCGTTTCTTTTTAGTTTTGTTGTGACGACCTTTTTATTCGCAGCTATCTACAAAATTTTACCAGATGTGAAAATTGCTTGGAATGATGTTTGGATTGGTGCAATTCTCACATCATTCTTGTTTTCCATTGGTCGATTTTTACTCGGTCAATATATCGGTAATAGCACTCTTGGTTCAATTTACGGTGCGGCGGGTTCGCTTGTCGTGATTCTTGTATGGGTGTTCTATGCTTCCCAAATTTTACTTTTGGGTGCAGAATTTACTCAAGTTTATGCTAGAAGATTTGGTTCGGGAATTGTTCCTGCAAAAAACGCTGTTCCTTTAAATCCTAAAGACCGCGCCGAACAAGGATTGACATCTAGCGACGAACAGTCTGAAGCAAGTACGCGTCCTCGTCGTCAGCGTTCCAACTTTCTAAGTCGCATTTTTGGTGGTTCTAAACGGCGATCGCCGCGTCGCAGAAATCGTCACTAACTCAACAGCGTAGTTATCCCATCGCGATCGCAATCGGCTAAATTCTATGAAAATCACTAGGAGCGACTCACGATCCAAAAAAAGCGTCGTTCATCTCGTGTAGTCCGTGTTGTCAATAAGGACGGGCGATTAAATGTTGTTGGTAGTAATAAATGGTATTCCTACTGGCGCGACCCGTACCATCTGTTGCTGACGGTTCCGTGGATTGGGTTTTTGGCGATCGTTACCCTAGGCTACATTACTGCTAATGCATTCTTTGCCTTGGCTTACTTGGTAGGAGGTAATGGAATTGCTAATGCGCGACCTGGTAACTTTTTTGACGCTTTCTTTTTTAGCATTCAAACGATGGCGTCGATTGGTTATGGTGCAATGTACCCGCAAACGCTCTATGCAAACATCCTAGTCACTATTGAATCTTTACTCGGCTTGATGGGGTTAGCAATGGGGACAGGATTAGCGTTTGCGCAGTTGTCACAACCTACCGCCAGAGTCATTTTCAGCCGTGTAGCAGTGGTTGATTCGCATAACGGAGTACCAACGCTGATGTTTCGCACCGCCAATAAGCGCCGCAATCAAATTTTAGAGGCTGAGTTACGCGTCCGTTTGGCGCGAGATGTAAGTAAACGCAGAAGGGCTGTTTATGCGCAGAGTGTACGATCTACCGCTTGTGCGCAGTCAGAATCCTAGCTTCGCGCTTTCTTGGACAGCAATGCACCCAATTGACGAATCTAGCCCACTGTATGGCGCTACACCTGAAATCCTTGCACAACAGGAAGCTTCGATTATTATTACGCTAATTGGTATTGATGAGACAGTTTCCCAAACAATTCACGCGCGTCACGTCTATATTGCACGCGATATTCTATGGAATATGCGGTTTGTGGATATTATGTTGCGAACTTTGGATGGCGATCGCTATCTCGATTATTCGCGCTTTCATAATGTCACGCTGCTATAATACCATTTCGCTTTGAAGTTTCTACAAATAGACCGTAGAGGGATCAGAGGAGAAAATTGTGGTTCTTATTCAGAGAAGTGGTACGAAATATTAAATAGCTATGCTATCCAAATTGATATAAAAAATGCTGAGCTATATTGAGAGAATCTCATACAACTCAGCAATTGATTAAGTTATGAAATTATTGGCTCAATATTGAGCTTTATTGCGTTACTAAACGGCTGCTGGTTCAGTTTCAGTGTTTACATGACCGTTAGTATCAACTTGCTCGTTAGCAATTTCTGGAGTAGGAGTAGAAGTGTCTGCAATATTGACTTTAACAACTTTACGACGCGCTTCTGTCACCTTGGGTAGCGTTAAGGTCAAAATGCCATTTTTGAACTCTGCTTGTACGCGATCGTTCTGAATAGCAACAGGTAAACCGACAACACGCTGAAACTTACCATAGCGAAATTCACTACGGAAAAGTCCGCGTTCTTGAGCTTGCTGTTCGCGACGATATTCACCGCGAATTGCGACTGCTTCTCTTGTTACTTGAACGTCTAAATCTTTACCTTCTACTCCAGGAATTTCAGCCCGCAGAATCAAGTTATCTTCAGTATCTTTTAACTCTACTGCTGGCTTCCAAAATGTTTCTAATTGCTGATTGCTACCTGCTAATTCGTCAAACACTCGATCCATTTGACGGCGTAGCGTTTCGATTTCTTGGAAAGGTTGCCAACGAATCAGTGCCATATCTAAATTCTCTCTTACTCTTAACTTTGGTTAATCATATTTGCTGCACATTTCTATAATGCCGAATCTGTACAGATTTGCTGGTGAGGTAAACCGGAGGAGCAAAGAGGTAAATACCCTACTTTAGGCTCATTTTGAAGTTTGACATGATAGAGCAAAAAGTATTAATAGCAAACATTATCTAAAGCACAAGTATTGCGATCGTAAAGTTATGAAAATGCTGTCAAAAACCAAATAAACTTATCTGAATATTTATTTAAAAGTTGTCAACGACAGTAATATTTTGTCAGATACAGTCCCAACTTCCTTCAAAGGACAGCGATACAGCATGGGCTGCGCTCTTCCATGGGTAAAACCGATTACAAAGAACTACAAATATCCTTGAAATTGATTTTTTGTTACGCTGTAGCATCAGCTATGTATAAGATTTGAAGTGCTAGCACCTCAAAAAACCTATTTTTCAGATGAATATTATGAATTGTTGTGATTTCTAAATCAAGCGATCGCTTGATTTAAACTTGTAGCACTAGAATTGAGATTCTAGATTTTTTTGAACGAGTGTTGCTGTGGCTGCTAGCTCAAGTGCCTCGAATAAATTACATCCTCTGAAGTTCTCGTCAGTTTGAACGGACAGCGATTAATCTATGGCAATGAATTCAGCGGTGTGTCAGCAACACTCGAAGCGCGAAACACCCCTGACTCCTTAAAGTGTGGAAATACTAACTTTCTAACGCTTGTCTCGTGCCAATTTTTCGGCGATCGCTTCTCGAATCCAAGGTGCTAGTGCATTCCCCGCAACGGCTCGTAGTTCGGCTTCTAAACTAGGGGGAAGACGAATGCTGATTGGTTTACTGATAACTGGCTCGGAATCGGTAATAAATCTCCCAGATTTGAGATCTCGTTTGCTCATAGCAGCAGGGATTGGGTTTTAGGTAAGTGGGTAAAAATAAATGTAACTGAAAGGTTGGTAACTGGTCATTGGTTGTTAGAAAAAATACCTATTACCCGATATACAGTGATACCCACATACTTATTTACTTTAACGAACCACAGAAAAGCTAGTCTCGTGCAAAAGTATCCGCCATTGAGGGAACTAGTATGCCCAAAAAGCGCAAATTTGAGGTGGCGATCGCTATATAAAAAATCCCCCAGCGTGATTGCTAGGGGTTTGAGAAACTATGCTAAATGATTAGCTGACGGAAGATAGTAACAACTCTTTGTTGGCTACTTTTTCTACCTTTACTTCGCCGCGATCGTCAACGTCAACGATAGCCTTGTCTCCGACTTTGATTGAACCTGCTAGCATCGCTTCGGCTAGGCTGTCTTCAAGTAGTCGCATGATGGCGCGACGTAATGGTCTTGCACCGTAGCTGGGGTTGTAGCCTTCTTGGACTACGCGGTCTTTGAATTTAGCGGTCACTTCAAGCTCGATTCCTTGTTCAGCTAAGCGGGTAGAAACTTCGCGTAACAGAATATCGGCAATTTGCGTGACTTCTGGCTTGGTTAACTGACGGAAGACAATGATATCGTCTACGCGGTTGAGAAACTCAGGGCGGAAGTGTTGCTTGAGTTCTTCGTTCACTAGATTGCGAATGCGACTGTAGCTTGATTCACTTTGACTATCAGTAATCTCAAAACCTAAACCACCGCCTCCTTTTTCGATGACTCGCGAGCCGATGTTGGAAGTCATAATCAGTAGCGTATTCTTGAAGCTGACTGTACGACCTTTGGCATCGGTCAAGCGACCATCATCCATGATTTGTAACATCATGTTGAAAACATCAGGGTGTGCTTTCTCGATTTCGTCGAATAGCACTACAGTGTAAGGTCTGCGACGCACTGCTTCTGTTAGTTGTCCGCCTTCGTCGTAACCAACGTATCCTGGAGGTGAACCAATTAGCTTAGATACTGTGTGACGCTCCATGAATTCGGACATATCAAGGCGAATCATCGCATCTTCTGAACCGAAGAAATAAGCAGCTAGTGCTTTGGTTAGTTCGGTTTTACCAACTCCCGTAGGACCTGAGAAGATAAAGCTCGCGATTGGGCGATCGGGACTCTTTAAGCCGACTCGCGCGCGGCGAATTGCTCGCGAAACTGCGGTGACAGCTTCTTGTTGACCGATAATCCGCTGATGAAGCGTATCTTCTAAGTGTAATAGCAACTCAGATTCGGTTTCTGTCAACTTATTGACGGGTACGCCAGTCCAGGAAGCAACGATTTGGGCGATGTCTTCTTCGTCCACAACCGGAGTGTTGACGTTTTTGTTTTGATTTTCAGAAATCGCTTTGATTTGGGCTTCGAGTTCTAACTCGCGATCGCGTAGTTGTCCAGCTTTATCAAAGTCTTGTGCTTTGACGGCAGCTTCTTTAGCGCGCGATACTTGGACTAATTCGCGTTTGAGTTCGCTGGTTGCAGATGCTTGCGAGTTTCTCAACCGAACGCGCGAACCTGCTTCGTCAATCAAGTCGATGGCTTTATCAGGTAAGAAGCGATCGCTAATGTAACGGTCTGATAGCTTCGCAGCAGCTTCGAGTGCGTTATCGGTAATTTTGACGCGGTGATGTTGTTCGTAAGTACCGCGTAAACCGTGCAGAATCTCAATCGTTTCATCGACTGAAGGTTCGCCAACCATAATCGGTTGGAAACGACGCTCAAGTGCAGCATCGCGTTCGATGTGCTTGCGGTATTCGTCTAAAGTTGTAGCACCAAGACACTGCAATTCACCGCGGGCTAAAGCTGGCTTGAGGATGTTCGCTGCATCCATACCACCTTCCACACCGCCAGTACCGATCAAAGTGTGAATTTCGTCAATCACTAAGATGATGTTACCCGCAGCGCGAATTTCATCCATGATGGCTTTGATGCGTTCTTCAAAGTCACCTCTAAAGCGCGTACCCGCAATCAGTAAGCCCATGTCTAGGCTGACGACTTGGCGATCTTCGAGGATATCAGGAACGTTTTGGGTAACAATGCGTTGGGCGAGTCCTTCGGCGATCGCGGTTTTACCAACGCCAGGTTCGCCGATTAATACAGGATTGTTCTTTGTCCGCCGTCCGAGAATCTGAATTGCGCGTTCGATTTCTTTCTCGCGTCCCACAACTGGGTCAAGCTTGCCTTCGGCGGCGAGTTTCGTTAAATTGGTGCTAAATTCGTCTAAAGTTGCTGTTTTGCTGGCACTCCGACCACTGCGGCGATCGGTATTACCCACAGAAACCGCTGCTACTTCTCCGTGCTTTTTAATAACTGCGGTGCGAATTTGTTCGGGGTGAATACCTAAATTACTCAGGACTTTCGCTGCTACACCGTCGCCTTCGCGAAGTAATCCGAGTAGAATGTGTTCTGTATCAATGTAGTTGTTTCCGAGTTGCCGAGCTTCAGCTAGAGCTTGCTCAAAAACACGCTTAACTTTGGGAGTGAAAGGAAGTTCAGCGGGGACGAATCGATTTCCCCTACCGATAATTTTTTCTACTTCTGTGCGTGCATCTTGGAGGGATACTCCTAGCTCGGTCAGCACTTTTGCTGCTACTCCCGTACCTTCTCCAATCAAGCCTAAAAGAATCTGCTCGGTTCCTACCAAGTTGTGTCCCAGGCGACGTGTCTCCTCCTGAGATAGCATGATTACCTTGATGGCTTTATCTGTAAAGTATTCAAACATCGTGGTTTCCTTTACCGAGCTTGTTTAGGTAGGGCTATTAACCCTTACATAAACTTTCATATAGTTATGTTTAATGTAACTTTATGCAAACAACTCCCACAGTGGGAACAGCCGTAATTGTGAAGGAGTGTTACCCGCCTATCTTTGACGTAAACGTTAGTGTAGGTCAAAGTGAAGGTGAGTTATCGATCCTATGTTGGTTACTATTACCAGTTACCCATTACCAAGCTATACACCCAATTCTTGCCCAAGTATTACCGAGATTTGTTCCTCTTAGTAGAATCTTTTTCGTAGCGAGCAGCGTCTAATACTATTAAGATCCTTAAAACTGAATAAACTGAAGTAGTTTATTACTGAATAATTCTCAAAGTAGTCGATTGTGTCTATAATAAGCCGTACCCTGGTTGATCCCAAATCGATAAAACTAACTAACCAACGGAAAACAAAAGCGATCTTGACAAAAGGTTTAGAGATGGCTTTCCGCTCTGGACGAGAATGCTTTCAGGTTCTAAAAGGAATTGACTTAGACGTTTCTCCTGGCGATATTCAACTATTGATGGGACCATCGGGATCGGGAAAGACGACATTGCTGTCGATTTTGGCAGGTTTGCTGACACCAACTGCGGGTAGTGTTTATTTACTCGGTGAAGAGATTACAAAAATGTCTCGCGAAAAGTTAGCACGCTTTCGCTTAGAGAATATTGGGTTTATTTTTCAAGGCTTTAACTTGTTTCCAGCATTGACAGCAGCCGAAAATGTCGAATTAGTCCTGAACATTAAAGGAATTAAAGGACGGATAGCACGCAATCAAGCAAAATATCTACTCGAACAGGTAGGCTTAGGTAGTCACGCGAAATACAAACCAGGAGATTTATCTGGCGGACAGAAACAGCGAGTGGCGATCGCCCGTGCATTAGCAGGTAATCCGCAATTAATTATGGCAGATGAACCGACAGCCGCATTAGACTCGCGTAGCGGACACAACGTCATCGAGTTACTGCGGATCTTAGCCAAAGAAGAAGGCTGTACGGTACTCATGGTAACGCACGACCCGCGAATTATTGATGTCGCCGATCGCGTTGCGTATATGGAAGATGGAGTTTTACGGCAAGAATGAAGGTAAAAAAATGCAGATTTCCGATCTTTACCTAACAAGATCCCTGAAGCGCTTTAACGATTTCTAATAAAGTTGTTTCAACTGAACGCGGTTCCCAGCCTAACTTTTGACGTGCTTTTGTCGCATCAACGCGCACGCAGCGATCGTAAATATAGTGAACGCGTTCGCGACTTAAAGGTGGTTGCCATTGTAACAAGCGTCCAATGGGATCGAGAAGATTTCCAGCTAGCCTAACAACAGATTTCGGCGCTTCCCTAGGAACAGGAATTCCTGTTTGTTGGCTTAAAAGTTCAAACATTTCTCGTATCGAAAGTTCTCCCGCAGAAATGATGTAGTGTTCTCCAGATGGGCTTTTCTCAGCGGCTAGCAGCATCGCCTCAACCAAGTCATCGACATGAACGATTCCGGTAATGCGATCGCCTCCCGCCCACAACTTTAAGCGCCCTTTGAGAAATTGCTGCAACACAGGACCAAAATGCGGATCGTCTGCACCAAAAATTCCTGATGGTAAAACGCTAACAACTGGAAGCCCTTGGGATGCGAATTCGTCGACAATTTGCTGGGCTTGATATTTTGTGCGATCGTAAGCTGAGGAAAAATCGGTTTGTCGGCGTTGAAATGTCTCATCGACAACTTCGCCTTTGGTATCGCCAAAAATGCCGATCGTGCTGCAATATATAATTTTTGATACCCCTGATGCTTGGGCAACTTCCATCACTGCGCGAGTTCCCTCGACATTGACGCGCTGCATTTTATCTGCATCGACTAACCCTAGTTCAACATACGCGGCGGAATGAAATACCGTATCAACACCTTGCATTGCCGTTTGCAAAGCATCGCGATCTGCGATATCACCATAGACGAGTTGCAACTGAGAATCAGCAAGGCGCGATAAGTTACTTGACTGGCGTACCAAACCAACAACTTGTACGCCGCGCTGTTGTAGCGCTTGAACTAAATGGGAACCAGTAAAGCCATTAGCTCCCGTGACGAGTGCCTTCATAGGGCTTTTTCGTAGATACGATACGTTTTATATATTTTGCCACCTGCGGCTTCAATGAGTTTACGCGAGGGATAATTATCCTCGTACACCCACGATAGTTCTGCACGTTTGTACGGCTTACCTTTTTGAATTCCGCCTTGCATTCCCAGATAGATTAAAGCTAAAGGTACCATTTTCAAGCGATACTCTGGTAGCGAGCAAATTGTAATCACTCGTCCGCGATCGATTTGACGGCGATACCACAGAAACTTGAGAATTCCTAACCAGTTTAATTTCCCGTTGACGTGCTTTAGGGGAATATTGTAATCAGGCAAACCCATGAAAAAGCCGATCATTTCGCCGTTGTATTCAGCAATGGGGAACACGTCAGGGTCTACGATGCTTTGTAATTCTTTCGCTTCTGCGAGAAATTCGGCTTCGCTGCGGGGTGTGGAACTCCAGCTATGCGCAAACGCGCGATTGAAAAGATGATAGATGGCGATCGCATCTTTCTCAAAACCTTCTCCCTTGGTTCTAATCGGACGAAAGTTAACACCCGATTTACAAGCTACGCGATGTGCTTTTTCAAATTCTTTGGGTAAAGGTTTATCTAAGGGGAAATCATACGCATAAGCATCTTTTGCTTTATGCCAACCATCACGTTCAATAAACTCTGGATAGTACGGCGGATTATATGGCATCATTACTAGCGGTGGCGAGTCAAATCCATCGACTAAAAAGAAACAACGGTTATGTGTCGATAAGTCGATGGGACCTCGAACGCGACTCATACCTTGTGCGCGCAACCACTCGCTTGCTGCTGTGAGTAATGCTTGCGCAACGTCAAAGTTGGGAACGCATTCAAAATAGCCAAATAACCCGACGTTATCTCCTTCGCGTTCGATCAACCGCTGATTAACTGCGGCGACAATTCTACCCACGGGCTGAGGATTATTTACATCTTGCGATAGGGCAACGAATTGTTGCAGCTTTCCATACTGAGAGAAAGGATACTCAGAAGTAAATTCTTTGGCGATGCTGCTGCGAATCGGTGGAACCCAATTTGGGTCGCTACCATAAAGTTTCGCTGGTAGATTCAGAAATAACTCCTGCTCTTTTGGAGTCGTTACCGCCCGAATCTGGAAATTTGTTGATTGTGTAAGCACTTTAATTCACCAAGCAATTTAGCTAATCGCCAGTAAGTTAGGCGCTGAGCGTTGGTTTATAAAATAAATCTCTGGTAGCTACCATACCTGCAACTAAGCGATCCATCTCTTCACGCGAGTGTAAAGCGTTTGCAGTAATGCGCAAGCGAGGTTTGGCGATAAACCAGATCGGTGACACCCATATTCCATAGTTATGCATCAATTGTCGCGCAAAGATTTTCGGATTGATTTCTGATGGTAAAATAACAGGAACGACATTAGTTTCACCAATCGCGACAAAATCATGTTCCGCAAGACGCGATCGCAAGTAGCGCGTATTTTCTTGCAGTTTTTGGACTAATTCAGGACGTTGGCGCACTTGGCGAATACTTTCTAACGCCGCTGCTGCAAGTGGTGGTGAAAGCGAAATTGTCCCGATTGACGTTGGCGAGACATTGAGGAGGGGTTTTAACTCAGCAACGTGCGTGCTAATTGCTGCACCCGCTGACGCGGCAAACTTTGAAAAAGTCGTCATAATCAGCGGTGCTACGCCGCGTTCAATTGCCTGTGAGGGCAAAATACCAAAATGTTCGTAAATTCCGCGTCCTGTGGCTCCTAAGGCGCCGCTAGCATGGGCTTCATCCATTAATAGCACGCTACCTTCGTAGTGGTGTAGCACGTTGAGCATATCGGGGAGTGGTGCGATGTCACCATCCATCGAGAATACGGCATCCGAGACGACTAAAATGCGATCGCTAGGTCGAGCATAGCGCTGCAACTTCCGCCGCAAGTCTTCGACATCACAATGGCGATAAGGCTTTACTCTGACTTGAGGACTATGGCTAAATACTTTTCCCGAACGCGTTCCTGCATTAACAACAGCAGAAACAATACAACCATGATTTAATACATCAGTCAAAATCAGTGTCTCGCGTGTATTTTGAAATCCTGGAACAGGAATTGCTTGATGACAAAAGGCATCCATCATTGCTTGCATTGCCATCCACGCATTAAGAAATAGCTGTGTATGCGGTAGATGCTTGAACGCAGAGATTTCGTCTTCTAGCTGTTGGTGTAATGTAATTCGTCCACTTAAAACGGATGTAGAACTATTCGATGTGCCATACTGTAAAATTGCATCAATCGCTGCTTGCTTCACAGCTTCACACTGTACAAGTCCCAAAACATCGTTGGTGCAGAAAGTCAGAACAGTTCTTTTTTCACCTGTATCTGCGTCAGAAATATCGACGAGATTACCTTGCTTGCGATGACAAACGTACTCATCAGGATCGAGTCCGCTTTCGTACCACCTTTGAACGTACTCTTTAATAACTTGCACTAATTTACTCCCCTCACCTTTATCCCAGATAGCTTATCCTGTTTGAGTTAAGAAATTGCCTTTGGTTAGGTAGTTAACGCTATCCAGATTTAAAAAAACGTAGCATAGGATAAAAAGTAATAGTAATTTATGAATAAATTGTTAAGACCCATTCGTACTTGTAGAATTGGTAATTGTTTCTCGCTCCTGATATTTTAAGGACGGTTGTATTGATTTTTGCATAAATTGTTCATATTGCCGGATAATTAATCTTTGAATAGCAATGATTGCTGGATTAATTTCTACATATCTGCGTTGGGGATTTGCAAGATAGTTGCGCTGTTCGCTTTCGATCATTTCGATGTCTTGTGCGAGAAACTTAGACAAGACGAAGCGTTGAAGTAAAGGTACTAGCAAAGGTTTGAGCGGTCGTATTACCCATTGTGGCAGGCGGACTTTAAAAAAGAATAACGCAAATGAACGACTTTCTTTTGGTCCTATAGGTAAGCGCATCAAGTATAAAGAGGAAACGCCTTGCAGTGAGGTTGCATAGTGTGGGTAACGATACTCTACAGTAATTGGCAATGTAGTAACAGTATCAGCGCGATCGCTCAATCCCAGAAACTTCGCCATCTGTCCTTTATAGGAAACATTGTACTTGGCGCAAACGGAAGTTTCAGTTTCTTTGAGGCTGAGTAAAACGGGATCGAACCAGCCTTGTAATCCTTGATGCAGAAATCCATGAAACACATCCATTGTGTTTTCATTGCAGATCGAAAAATGTGCCTGAAAGTGAGCAGAAATTGGTACGACTAACCACTCACTCTCAAAGAACTCTGGAATATGAGGTAATTGACAAGTTGTAGCAAGACTAGGTTCCCCAGGAAAAATCCAAATCAGATTGTATTTTTCTTGGATGGGATAACTGCGAACGGTTGCACGCGGTAGCTTTTGTTTTTCTGGTAAGTAAGGAATTTTTACGCAATTTCCTTGATTATCAAATTCCCAGCCATGGTAAGCGCAAGCAAGGTTACAACCGTGGACTTTACCTTTGTGCAATGCAACGCCTTTGTGCGGGCAAAAATCTTCGAGGGCGTGAAGTTGACCGTCGATATCGCGGTAAACTGCGATCGCCTGCTGCCAGATAACGACAGGTATAATTTCCCCAGGTTTGAGTTGATTTGCCCAACTTACTGCATACCAATGATTTGGGTTAATTCCTACCTCACGGACAGCATTTTGCACAGTGTGACTTGTGAGTGTTGTCGCCAGTTCCATAGACGAGTGCTGTTGGCTTTGTATGTGACAATATTTAGCCTCTCGCCCAGAGAAAGTCAATCAATCTTAGATTATTTATACTGTTACCGGAAACAGCAGATCGCTGCACTTAAACGTAATTTTTACCTGTTCGCGAACTATGTTTAACCTGCTCTTAATCCTGACAAACGTCTGGAATGTTAAAGATCAAGGCGTAGGAAGGAAATGAGAGTCAGTTCATGTCCATTCGACGCCCCGATATTGTTCTTTTAGTCCTCGATACTCAGCGGAGCGATCGCCTCTCGTGTTACGGGTATGCTAAAGAAACCTCTCCCAATTTAGACGCGTTTGCTGCCAGTGCAACTCTATTCAGAAATGCAGTTTCGGCAGCGCAATGGACAGTGCCTTCCCACGCTTCTATGTTTACGGGGTTGTATCCTTCGGCACATCAAGTCTTGCAATCCTATTCAGTACTGCCCAGTCATATTACAACTCTGGCAGAACGGTTGAGTGCTAATGGTTATTACACTGCTGGATTTTGTAACAATCCGCTGGTAGGGGTTATCAATAATGGCTTACGGCGAGGATTCTACAGCTTTTTGAACTACAGTGGCTTACTCACTTCACGACCCAATCAAGCTGGATATTCGCCACAACTGCTTGACCGTTACCGTCAGGCGTTTAAGCGGTTGCTAGCTGGAGCCTTAAACTGGGTACAAGATTCCTTTGCACGCTCGGAATTGCTGCTAGCATTTTCGTTTACACCCCTAATGGTGCCTCTGTGGCAAACAGCACTTAGCTTCAAAGGCAATACCTCAAAGTCACTAGATGATGCAGCGCAATTGTTGATTAATCGGCGAGGATTAGGTGACGAGCAGCCAATTTTTACGTTTATTAATCTCATGGGCACTCACATGCCTTACCATCCTCCACGCTTGTATGTTGAGCGGTTTGCGCCCCACGTGCTGCAAGACAAAGCAGCGCAGCATTATTTGCAACAATTTAATAGCGATATTTATGGTTGGTTAGCTCCCCTAGCAGATGCTCTAGATGAGCGGCAGAAAATGACATTAGATGGGATGTATGATGCCGAAGTTGCCCATCAAGATGACCAACTTGGCGCGTTCTTGCAGAAATTGCAGGAAAATGGGGCATTGAACAATACGTTGACGATCATCTGCTCCGACCATGGAGAACATTTAGGCGAAAAACACTTCGTTGGACATTCAATTTCACTCTACAACGAACTCGTGCGAGTGCCTCTAATTATCCGCGATTCCACCGGTACATTTCCTAGGGGAGCGATTCGTGAAGATGTCGTTTCAACCCGATGTTTGTTCCATACTGTATTGGCGGCTGCAGGGTTGGCAAGTGAAATAGAAGAACCGCTGTCGTTAGCGCATTCCTCTGCGAGTAGCGATCGCCAAGTGTTTGCCGAAGCCATTCCTCCACAAAATGTTGTGAATCTACTTTACAAACGCCAACCAGAGTTAGTGCTATCCCATGCTTGCGATCAACCCCGACGTGCGGTGTGGATTGGCAATCACAAGTTGATTGAAACAGGAGGCGACCGCCTGGAATTGTATGATGTTCGCAATGACCCGCAAGAAAGTTTGAATCTCACAGACATCTTTCCTGAAAGCGTTGAGTTTTTGCAGGAATGTTTGCAGCTATTTGCTGCGAATGGAGAAGCAATTACTACCTTGGAACGCGCTTTCAGTTACGACGACCCTGAATTGCAAAGAAGGTTACGCAATTTAGGCTATCTAGAAGACTAATCTTCATGTAATTTATTCATGCTCTATGTACCCCCCTGTTGACCCCATCATTGTCCAAATCGGACCTCTAGCCCTACGGTGGTATGGACTATTGATAGTAGCTGCTATCGTTGCGGGAGTTACAGTTGCCAGTCGCGAAGTGGAAAGACGCGGACAAAAAAGCGATGATTTTTGGGACATGACGATCTGGGTTTTGATTCCAGCATTTATTGGTGCCCGATTGTATTACGTATTTGTTCAGTCACCGCGAGGTGAGAATGGGTTGGGTAAATTCTTGCAAAATCCAGCGATGATTCTACAAATTTGGCAGGGTGGTCTTCACATTTTTGGAGCATTCATTGTCGGAGCGATCGCCCTTTGGATATACACTCGCATCAAACGGTTACCCTTGCTTGTCTTTATGGATGCGATTGCGTTAAGTTTACCCCTAGCACAAGCAATCGGTCGTTGGGGTAATTTCATCAATCAGGAACTGTACGGACCACCCACTACCTTACCTTGGGGGTTACGCATAGATCCGAATCGTCGCATTGGTCCTTATCAAGACTTAACTACCTATCCAGAGACAACTCGTTTTCATCCTTTATTTCTCTACGAGTCATTGTGGAATTTTATTGGCTTTGGACTGATTTTTTGGATTTCTCGCCGCTTTAGCAGACAGTTACGTGATGGCGATATTACGTTGCTGTACTTAATTTGGTATCCTACTGGACGATTCTTTATCGAGTTTTTGAGAACCGATTCCTGGTTTTTTGCAGGGACTCCGTTTAATGTGGTGCATATTTTGTGTTTTGTTGCGGTTGTAGGTTCTGCGATCGTCCTTTACCGTCGTCATGGCTCTGGACAAAGTTCCTATTCAGGTACGTCATAAATCAATTTCACGCAGTCCTCATTGAGTTTGAAGCGCATGTCACCTAGGTCTTTGCCCCGCCTGCTGATCGTTGGATTAGATTGCATGGAGCCATCTTTAGTGTTTGAGCAATGGCGCAATAATCTTCCCAATTTCTCCCGTTTAATGGCACAGGGCAGTTACGGACGGCTAGAGAGCAGCATTCCTGCCATTACCGTGCCTGCTTGGAGTTGCATGATGAGTGGACGCGACCCCGGTGAATTGGGCATCTATGGCTTTCGCAATCGCTCTAGTCGAGGATATCAAAAAATGGCGATCGCCGATGGTCGTGCTGTTAAGGTTCCCCGTCTGTGGGATCTGCTGGGCGACGCAGGCTGGAAGGTAGCAGTCATCAGCGTTCCAGGAACTTCACCCCCCTATCCGGTCAAGGGACAATTAGTATCCTGCTTTCTGACGCCTAATCGCAGCGTGCCTCATACCTATCCTTCTGAATTAGCAAACCAAATTAGCCAATGGATGCCTGACTTTATACTTGACGTACCTGACTTTCGATCTGATGAGAAAGACCGCATTCTGCAAGATATTTATACCCTGTGCGACCAGCGGTTCACCCTGGCAGCTAAACTATTAGAACGCGAAGCACCAGATTTTTTGATGCTGGTGGATATGGGCGTCGATCGCATTCACCATTGTTTCTGGAAGTCAATGGATCCGAGTCATCCCCAATATCAGCCTAACTCGCCCTATAAAAATGCTATTCGTGACTATTACGTTTATGTCGATCGGCGTGTGGGTGAATTACTGAAGATTTGTGGCAATCAAACCGCAATCCTCATTGTATCGGATCATGGAGCGCGTCCGTTGATCGGAGGTATTTGCCTAAATGAATGGTTAATCGCTGAAGGATATCTTGTCTTGAAAGAAACGCCTGATGTTCCTACTTCCTTAGACGAGGTTGAGGTCGATTGGAGCCGTACCAAAGCTTGGGGCGCAGGAGGCTACTACGGTCGTGTTTTTTTAAATGTGCAGGGACGAGAACCACAAGGCGTGATTCCCCTAGCAGACTACGAACGGGAGCGATCGCATCTTGCCAAAAAGCTAGCTGCTATTCCTGCTCCTAACGGGCAACCCCTCAATACTCGCGTATTTAAGCCTCAACAGATTTATCAAAAAGTGCGAGGAATTGCTCCTGATTTGATTGTTTACTTTGACGATTTGGCTTGGCGATCGGTAGGCACTGTAGGTAGCAACTTACTCTATACTGCTAATAACGATACTGGACCTGATGATGCTAACCATGCGCAGTACGGACTAATGATTTTCTACGACTCCCAACAACCCGCGCAGGGAAAAGTTATCGAAAATGCTCAGATTTATGACATTTTGCCTACACTACTGCATCGCTATCAACTCGCGCGACCATCTAACCTCCGAGGAAAGGTGTTGCCAATTTGAAGCTATTCTCGCAGGCTAACAACTCAAACTAACAGCTAGCTACCAGGCAATTCCTCTTTAACCGCGCGTTCGCTGTATAACCAATTGTCGCCAGGATGGCATAAGAAGTTTACTCTTTTATGCTCAATGAGTTTTTTAAGTTGATTTGGGACACGGCGCCAGACGGCTCGCACCTGCACTCAAGCTGTTCCCTGCTCGATTGAACCAGGTACGACATCATGCCGTTCTCGCTCGCGGACTAACTATGCAAATGATTCACGCCCACATACAACATCTCAAAGTGGCACAAGATTACTCCTGAATTAATATATTGCGCACCTTGTCACTATCTAATCAATACTTTCTCCCAATTCGCGTAACCTTGCGGCTAAACGTTCAGCCCGTTGACGTTCTGCGGTTGCTATTTCTTGAGGCGTTTGGTAGCGATCGCCTTGCGCATTATACCAATATAAAGTTTCGCGTTGCACATTGCCAGATATATATTGTCCTCGCCCAATACCCAAACCAATTTCTGGCATCCAAAATGGCTCCTCAGTTTGCAGCTGATACTCGCCATTGACTAGCTGATAAACCTCAAAAGGTTGATGCGAGTCTCTGCGCCAATATTCTGGATTATAAATTACGTAATACAATAGTCCCAATTTGGCATAAATTTCAGCTTTGGTGTCGTATTCGCCTCCAGAAGACCAAGAGACAATTTCTAAAACAAACTTGGGGACAACATCGTTTTCTATCCCAAGTGACGTAACTTTTGCGCGATTTCCCTTGCTTGCGTCTTTCTACACCTAAACTTAAAAAGCCATCGGAACTGGGACGCGGACGTTGTCTCCAGTAGTATGGTAAATTCCCCTATCAACGCCAAAAAACCAATCGTTGCGGTTTTTCCAGATGCTTTCTAGTAAGAACAATAAAAAATTTGGGATGAAGTTTTGATCTTCGTTATCCACCGGAGTATCGTCAGAACAATGTAGCTCATCGCTCGTGGGTAGGTTTTGGCGCAGTTCGTAAGGTACCATTGAGACGCTCCCAACAAGAGGTGTCGATGTAAGTCTATTTTAGGAGTGAGGAAGTAGTGATTAGTGGTTGTGGCTGGTTGTAATTTCAGATGCTGCGGTGCTGGTAGGCACGGATTGCTAAGATGCTAAATACTACTGTAATTGCAGCACTCCATAGCAAAGTTTCGAGGACAAATCCTATTGCAGATCCACCTGTCGCCAATCCTCGCAGTGCTTGTGCAGCAGCTGAGACGGGGTTAATGGCAACAAAACCTTGCAACCATTGCGGAAAGCCTTCTAGCGGTACCAAACCAATACTGAGAAAAGTAAGTGGTAATAGCCATGATGTCATAGAAACTTGTACCGATTCGGGGGCTTTAGCTTTGACGGCGAAAAAGACGGCAATCCAACAAAAGGCTGATGCAAAAATGACTGGTAAAAGTAAAAACGCCAGGATTGACACGATACCAGTTTGAAAGCGAAACCCAATGAAGTAGCCGACGAATGTGATAATGATGACTTGCGCTAATAAACGTCCTGCACCGCCTAAAATTCTGCCAGCAAGTAAGGCAAATCGGGCGATTGGTAAAGTTCGCAGCCGTGTATCCATGCCACTATCAAGATCGTTGTATAGTGCTGTACCAATACTAGCGGTGCTAAACAGTAATCCTTGCACGATGCTTAAGGGAACGAGAAACTGCGCGTAATCGGCGTAACTTCCTTGTGGGACGACGACTCTAGCAAAGCTGGCGGTGAAAATCAGCATTAAGAACACAGGAAACCCAGTTGCACCGACAATGACTGCGGGGTTTCTGATGTCGAGTAGCAAGTTGCGTTGGGTGATGAGGGCAATATCGTTAATGGTACGAGTTATTCCACCCTCGCGGCGCTTTGCGACTAATTGAGATGCAGTAGGAAGTGTTGTCATGATTTTTGGTAAAGTCGAACTGCAATGAAGCCAAAAGCGACGAGTAGCCCAATTAGCCACACGAGTGACCACAGTAAGGGAACTAATAATTCAGTACCATTAACTAACGCGCGGAGTGCAGCAGCAGTGTGACTTACTGGTTGTGCTTGGACAAATGGTTGCAACCAGCGAGGGAAATTTTCGGCGGGACTAAAACCTGTACTTAATAGCAGTAAAGGTGCATAGGGAACAATCAACAACGAGTTGACTAAATCAGGTTGACGCAAAGCTAAAGCTAAGATTGCATAACCTGCTACAGCAGTTGTGGTGAAGAGTAACGTTAGCGCCAGATAGCCAAGAACAGCGATAAAATTTGTGTGGAAGCGAAATCCATATAAGTGCACAAAAGTCAACAAAATAATTGTGGCAGCGATCGCTCGCACTAAATACGCCAAAATCAACCCACCGAGTACCGCCGCCCGTGAAATTGGCATTGCCCGACAGCGTTGTAGCATTCCTGTTTTGATATCTTTCGCTAACGTCACCGCTGAACCCATGGCGGTAAAAAACATCGCTTGCAGCGTGATAATTGGAACGAGGTACTGAACGTAATCAATTCCCTGAAAGCTCATCAAGCGTTCAAAGGCTAGCAAAAAGCCGCTGAAAAATAAAATCGGAAACAGAACCACCGAGACAATCACAGCTGGAGTGCGACGCAGACGAATCAAGTTCCGCCAAGCAATCAGGAGACTATCAGATATCGCGCGGTTTATTCCTGACTCGTGTCGTAGTTTGACGAGTGTTTGTGCTTTCGCGTGTAAATCAGCGCTATTCACGATGCTTCATCTCCTGTAGCGTGACCTGTTAAGGCAAAAAAGACATCGTCTAAACTCGGACGACGCAGGGAAATATCAGCTAAAACAATACCTGTAGCGCTAACCCGCTGTACGACTTCTGATAAGGTGGCAACTCCCTTGGGTGCAGGAAGCGTTAATGTTGAGCCTCTACCTTGAAGATCGCCAAGATCTGCGAGTAGGCGTCGCACTTGCGGTTCGTCTTTAGGATCGGCTAACTCTAACTCACAAAACGTTCCGCCGACTCGGTTTTTGAGGTCGTCAGAAGTTCCTTCCGCAATCACAGTACCTCGGTCAATCACAACAATGCGATCGGCTAGTTCGTCGGCTTCTTCTAAATACTGCGTTGTTAACAAAATTGTGATTCCACGCGATCGCAAAACGCGTACCATTTCCCACAACTGACGGCGACTGCGGGGATCGAGTCCGGTAGTTGGTTCGTCGAGAAATAGCACTAAGGGTTCAGCGACGATACTCGCGGCGAGATCGAGTCTTCTACGCATCCCACCAGAAAATTCTTTAACGCGACGATGGCTTGCCTCGATTAAATCAAATTGTTCTAACAGTTCAGCGGCGCGGCGAGTTGCTTGTCTAGCTGATAAGCGTAATAACCTGCCAAAGAGAATCAAGTTTTCCCGCGCGGTGAGTTCTTCATCGACAGCCGCAAATTGTCCTGTCACGCCAATCAAAGCACGGACAGCCGCAGGTTGCTTGACGACATCATAGCCTGCGATCGCCGCCCATCCTTCATCCGGTTTAAGTAGTGTTGTTAAACAGTTGATTGTTGTCGTTTTACCTGCACCGTTAGGACCTAGCACGCCTAGTACTGAGCCAGCAGGAACGGCTAAATCAATTCCACGCAGCGCTACCATGTTGCCAAAACGCTTTTTGAGTCCCTTGGCTTGTACCATCATGTCTGTCATCAGTTTCTCAAGTGAGGTAAAGGGGTGAAACTAAATGTAGCTTGAAGCTTGGTGATTGGTAACTGGTTATTGGTCGTTGATAGCGATTGGCTAATAAATTTCCTATTACCCATTTAGCCATTACCTGACATAAAAACACACAGTCGCTACATGATGCTTCGATTGTTGATGCCCCTAGAGGGCATTGCAAATCTTTTGGAAAACTTATGTGATGAATGATTGAGAGTCAAATTGTGTCAACTTTATCAAAAAGTAATGAGGATACAGCTGTTGAGTTTAGCAGGGCTAATAGTTTTAGCCCCAGGAATAATCACTGGTTGCGCTCCGGAGCAAACTCCAGGTGAACCTCAAGCGCAAGTTCCGTCACCAACTCAGTCACCATCACCGCAGCAACCAACAGGAACACTTCAAGTTCGCGCTAATGGTGAGGAAAGAGCCAGAGAAGGCTTAGTCAGCAAAGACGGGTGGAGAATAACTTTTGACCATGTATACGCTACCATCGCAAACGTTACTGCCTATCAAAGTCAACCACCGTTTGACGCAGAACAAGGAGGCGAGATTCAAGCTCAAGAAAAAGTCGTCGTACTTGACCAAGCGACAACGGTAGATTTAGCGCAACCTGGTGACGGTCAAGATTCAGTTTTAGTTGCCGAAGCAGCGAATGTACCAACTGGTCAATATAATGCGCTTTCTTGGCAAATGATTCCAGCCACAGAAGGTCCTGCGCAAGGTCAGACTATAGTTATGCGTGGTACAGCAGAGAGAGCAGGGCAAACAGTTAACTTTGTCTTAAATATCGATAGAGAATTTGAATATATTTGTGGAGAGTATGTTGGTGACGAACGCAAAGGAATCGTTCAAGCAGGTGGAACGGCTGACTTAGAAGCAACTTTTCATTTAGATCACCTGTTTGGTGATGGCGAAGCTAGTCCCGACGATTCCATAAATCAAGGTGCATTGGGTTTTGACCCTATAGCTGCGTTAGCGCAAAACGGGAATGTGCAAGTTAATATGGCACAGTTGCAGTCACAAGCTCCGCAAGTTTATCAGCAACTTCAAGAAATCTTGCCATCGCTCGGACACGTTGGCGAAGGTCATTGCCGAGAAGCTAAAACGCAGACTACTGGCTAACGTCTATTAATTAGGAAGAGTGTTTTTCCCTCGTTGTTGATTTACAAATTAATTACTTTATTATGAATTTTAAGTGGAAAATAATTGTTCCCTTCGCTTTGCTTTCAGTTTTTGGCTCATCAGCTAGCGCGATCGCACACGGCGTGCGAATGCAAGCACGAGAAACGCAAGCAATTGAGGTGAATGCAGAGTATGACACGGGCGAACCAATGGCACAAGCCCAAGTGATTGTCTATGCGCCTAACGACCCTGCGACTCCTTGGTTAGAAGGTACGACCGACAAAAATGGAAACTTCATATTTACACCAGACGCTTCCCAGCCTGGAAATTGGTCAGTTCAAGTGCGCCAAGCAGGTCACGGCGGTATTGTCAATATCCCTGTAGAAGGCGATCGAGCGCCGACGGAAGAAAATACTACTGTAGCAGCGCCAGAACCAGAAACAAACACTCCGCGTGTTGTGACTAACGAATCGGCTAATTTTACCCCCTTACAACTGATCTTAATGGGAGCCTCTGGCGTTTGGGGGTTCATTGGCACAGCTTTGTTTTTTATGCGCGGTAATAAGAGTAATTCTGACCTGCGACGTTCGGAGTCCCAAAATGGGTAATAAGTAACCGTAGATAAATTCTCGTTGCCAACGACCAATTACCGATTACCAGCTACCAGCTTCTAAATTACTATCTATTATCTATGCACATTCCTGACGGTATCCTTCCCGCTTCGATTATTGTTGCAGGTTACGCGACTACTGGCGGGGTCACGTGGTACTCACTGCGTCAAATCAAGCGCGATCGCAACCCACAAGAAAATATTCCTAAAGCATCGTTACTAACAGCAGCGTTTTTTGTTGCTTCTTGGATTCATATTCCCGTACCACCAGCGAGCGTTCACTTAATTTTGAATGGGCTATTGGGAACTATTTTAGGATACTATGCGTTTCCGGCAATTCTCATTGGCTTATTTTTTCAAGCCGTGATGTTTCAGCATGGGGGATTATCAACGCTGGGAGTCAATGCTAGTATGTTTGGAATTCCGGCGCTTTTGGCGTATCACCTGTTTCAGTTGCGTTACAAAATTGGCAAGAATAATCGCGTGTGGACAGGGATATTTGCGTTTCTCGCTGGCGCAGGTGGATTAGGGCTTTCCGTCGTATTATTTTTCATTTTGATCATTACGAATATTCCGGCAAATATTGATGCAACGGTGGAACGCAATGCGATTTATGGACTTGTACTTGCTCATATTCCATTAATGCTCATCGAGGGCGCGTTTACCGCAGCCGTCGCTTTATTTCTCATGCGCGTTAAGCCGGAATTGTTGGAACAATGACACGCGGATTAGACGCCTATGCTTATCTGAAGTCTCCAATTCACCGCTGGGAAGTGCGATGCAAACTTGTCTCGCTTTTGGCGTTGATTTTTGCCTTTGCTTTTGTACAGCAGTTAATTTTGTTACCAGCAATGGTTGTCGTGACGTTGATTTACTACGGTATTTCGCGTCTACCAGTTGCTTTTTTGCTGAAGCGGTTGCGTTATCCTGGTTTTTTTTTGGCGGCGATCGCGATTCTCTTACCCTTCAGTGTTGGCGATACAGTCATTTGGCAAGCAGGTTTCTTGGCACTGCGACAAGAAGGATTACTCGCGCTAATATTAATCATTACTAGATTTTTGTGTATTTTGACCGTTGGTTTGATTTTGTTCGGTACTGCACCATTTCTAACGAGTATTAAAGCAATGCGCGAGCTTGGTTTACCCGCCGTTTTAGCTGATATGACGCTGCTTTCGTACCGCTATATCGAACAATTTGGCGAAGATTTAAGAAGAATGCAAACAGCAATGCGCTTACGCGGGTTTCGAGTTAACAACTTAAGTCGGCGTAATTTAACCGTTTTAGCATCGCTCATCGGTAGCTTATTAGTGCGGAGTTACGACCAATCTCAGCAAGTTTATCAAGCCATGATTTTACGGGGGTATGGTTGCGTTCCTCGACGCCGTCAACGCTTCAAAACTCATGCTAGCGATCTTGTCGCCTTGGTTGTGACTTGTTTTGTTGCAATAGGGTTTGTCGTTGCAGAGATCGTCTTGGCATCATGAAGCAGCAAGTCCCCGTTCAAGTAGCGATCGCAATCCAAAATCTCTCTTTCTCGTATCAAAACAGACTGAAGGTTTTACAAAATATCAATATAATTATCCATGCTGGTGAAAGAGTTGGTTTAATCGGCGCTAATGGTTCTGGGAAAACGACCCTCTTTTTGCTAACGTGCGGTGTCTTGAAGCCTACCGCTGGAAACATAATACTTTTTGATAAACCAGTCGCGGTGGGAGAGTTTCGTCCTGAAATTGGTTTAGTATTTCAAAATCCCAACGACCAATTATTTTTGCCTTCAGTGCGGGATGATATTGCGTTTGGTCCTGAGAATATGGGATTAACTGCAACCGAAGTTGAAGAACGCATTCAAGAAGCTGTCTCACTGACTGGGGTGCAGAATTTAATCGAACGGGTTCCGCATAATCTCTCCGGCGGTGAGAAGTGTATGGTTGCAATTGCCGGAGTTTTAGCGATGCGTCCGCAAGTTGTTTTGTATGACGAACCTTCGGCTAATTTAGATATGCGTTCTCGGCGGCGTTTGATTCAGTTCCTTCAGCGATCGCCGCAGACAATGATGATCTCTTCCCACGACTTGGAACTGATTTTAGAAGTGTGCGATCGCGTACTTCTTCTCGGTGAAGGTCAAATTGTTGCTGATGGCAATCCTCGCGACATTATGAGCAATCAGCAGTTGATGGAAGCACACGGTTTAGAAAAGCCTTTTTCGCTGATGAACTTATAGACAAATGTATCGGTGTCCAACACGGATAAACTGTTCAGTTGTCCACGCATCATCTTCGGCTTTTGCACGGTTAGTAGTATGAACTGGTACAACATATCCCCAACTTTGGCTGAAGTTGATTAACTGTTCGGTTGTCCAGCCTTGGTTGTTACTTTTGTTGCGTTTCATATTGATTTTCTCCTTTGGTGTTACTGAGTAATGGTTATAGATTAATGTGTTTGTTGCCTACGCGGATAAATTGCTCAGTTGTCCACGCATCTTGCTTTGCTTTAGCCTGAGCAGCTTTGGCAGGAAAAACGTACGCCCAGCTTTGGCTGAGATTGATTAACTGTTCGGTTGTCCAGCCTTTGTTGAGATTTCTCATATCAGTTTTCTCCATTAGTATTACTTTATGTTTCTAATATAGAAAACCGTTACATAAGATACAAAAACTAATCTGCATGTTTGTTATGAACAGCTTCGATAGATGATACTAAACCGATGAAAGCGCTTCTTGTGCAAGCGAGTATGGCTTGGCGCGAATTGTGACTGGGCGTCTAGCGCCGGTTATATAGCTTTAGTTAACAGAGTTAGAACATTATAAAAGCTCGTAGTGACTTATCTGACTAGAGTTTAACCTTGACCTCTGACCCCTGACCTCTGCTATTTAGCTTATAGTTGCTAAAGATGCTGATCTTGAATGAATGTTACGCGACCCCAAACTTTTAGTACTGCTGCTAGCTGGCTCGTTGACAACAATGACAGGAGGAGTTGTCGCACCAGTTTTACCAGAGATTATTGAACACCTGCAACTTGATGCTGGATTAGCCGCTAACTTAGTCAGCGTGCATAATTTGACAATTGCACTCTTTAGTCCACCATTAGGTATTTTGGCAGATCGTATCGGGCGATTAAAAGTTTTAGTACCTGCACTCATTTTTTACGCTTTGTTTGGTGTCGCAGGCGCATTCATGCACGATTTTTGGTCACTCCTACTTTTACGCGCTTTGTTAGGTGCAGCCAG
Organism: Chroococcidiopsis sp. TS-821; assembly: GCF_002939305.1. Lineage (NCBI taxonomy): Bacteria > Bacillati > Cyanobacteriota > Cyanophyceae > Chroococcidiopsidales > Chroococcidiopsidaceae > Chroococcidiopsis > Chroococcidiopsis sp. TS-821. The sequence goes on from NZ_MVDI01000001.1 coordinate 1,075,513, forward strand.
TGGTGGTATTGCAGCAGCGAGTCTTGGTTTACTTGGAAGTATGTATGAAGGACAAGCGCGATCGCAAGCTTTAGGACTTGCAACAAGTACACTGACAATCACAGGAATTACCGATCCTTTACTTGGTGGTTGGGTAGGTGCAAGTCGATGGCAAAATGCATTTTATCTCTATGGAGTAGGGCTACCAATCGCATTCTTAGCTGCTGCTATTCTTAAAGAACAACCACGAAAAACAAAATCGCCTCAAGTTCAAGCTGGATTACGCCAGGTATTGTTACAACGCCACACATTAAAGGTATTAATTGCCCTCAGTTTAACTTCTGTAGCAATGTATGCAGTAGTAATCTATGCTCCTTTGTACCTCGATGCAACGATCAATGCAGATACACTGCTAAATGGCATCGTTTTAGCATCGCGGGCGATTGGTGCTGGGGTTATATCAGCGTTTGGTGCAAGTAAACTAGCAAGACGTTTAGGTGCTGCACGCGCGATCGCATTAGGATTTGGATTAATGGCAGTGACTTTAGCCGTCATTCCGCTACTGTACCAAGTGAGTTGGATTGTCGTTAGCGCGATTATTTTCGGCGTTGGCTTTGGGATTGTGCTACCCAATCTTTACAATGCTTTAGCGAATCTCGCACCCGATCAGTTACGCGCGAGTATCTTAGCAATTGGTACAGGAATGGGCTTTTTAGGACAATTTCTCTCACCGATTTTGCTTGCACCAGTCCTCAACTATGCTGGTATAGAAGCAGTATTTTATGCTGCTGCTGTGATTGCGGTCGGCACAGGAACGATCTTGTTAGCGCCGCAGCGGTAAATAGTATCTATAACATCTGGCGAATCTTTTTGAGTTTTTGTTGGCGATCTGAACTACAAAGTGCGATCGCTACACTTGCTAAAATATGCGGTACAGCAAGCAAATTTCCTAAATAAGTACGCCACACACTCCAAGAAAACACGGCTCTAGTTGTAGGAACTATATGCCAAAAACGATTGACTGAACATACCATTTCATCTCCTAGTGCAGTAACTTCATGCCACCAACCCGCAGGAATATAAAGTAATTCTCCTTGATTAAGAATAAATTCGTACTTGTGTTGCAGGGCTATTTTTAAATTAGGAAAAGCTTCAAAATCAGGTTTCTCAGGATATACCTGACTAAACCAAGAACGCAACTTTAAACCATGTCGTAAATGAATTGATAGTGGAAACGGATAAAGATTATACATCTGCGAAGGAGGAAAAAGCACAATTTTTTTAGCACCATGCATTTGCATCAAAGTGCCATCAACAGCATCAAAATGCAAACATTCAATGTGACCTCCTGGACCTACCCAAATATTAAAATCACTCATAGCTTTGTGCAACCCTAGATGTTCGCCAACACTATTTAAAATATTTTCAGGGTCAAGCGATGTATTTTTAATCGAACACTTTGCTAAATAAATATCATGTTCGCGTGCTTGGCGATCGCGTATCAATTCAGCATATTTATTAAAAGGTAATTTTTGTCCTTCAACGCCGCTACCGATGTTTTCCCACTGCCGTTTATCATACTGATATCTTGCATGACCGTAATATCTCAAGAGGAACTCTTGTTCGCCTAAGTTTTGACGTAAGTACTCTAAGTTCCAGTCACAATCTTTAAGTAATCCTGTAACAATAACTGGCTTACCTACTTTCTGGTATTGCTCAAAAAAACTTTTTGCTGTAAGATAAGATGCATCAACTCTTGCTACTTGATTGTCTTTTATAGAGTTAATAAAATTCGATTGTGTTAAACTATTCATAATAATTAATACACTTTTTTAACCATTTAAAACCAAGCTATCTTATTCTATTACCCATTACCTATTACCAAATACCTCCTATTACAAATCAAACCTCTTTTCTACCGATAAACCAGCAAGAAAATTACGATCTTCGCTAATGTGAGGAAACTTCAATTGCGAATCAGGAATTCCTCTTTGTAACTGCCGTTGGCGGATAGTTGCAAAACTTCCAGGAGCTAAGATTTGTAATTGTGGATTGGGAATTGCATCTCTACGACTAATTTCATAGTGCGTATTAACTTCTTGCAACTTGCAGTCAAAACTTTTAAGAAAAGCTAATGGATCGTCTAACTTGTATCCTGGCGCTAACTCAATATTAACTATATAACGTGCCGGAAAATCATTTTCAGATAAGGTAATGCAGAAATCTTCTAGCAGTAAATTAAACTCTTGTTGTAAAGCTTGCATAACTTGTGTGGCATGAAATTCTGTTGTTTTCTCAGTTGTTGAAGAAACAAATCCGCCACGACGATGCAAAAATACAATGAGTGGAGCAGTGTTGTAAAACCCAACAACTTCAACAACATCACCAATATCATAACGGTAAAAGCCACAATAATTTGTAATCAAAATGCGGTAGCGATCGCCTACTTTAACTTCAGTCGCTAAAAGTGTTTTGGGCTGTTCTGCTTCCCACTGATCTTCTGGTATAAATTCAAAGAAACAACTTTCAATTGCTAAAACACTACCATCTTGATTAACATCAGGGTAAATGCTAAATATACCTTCAGCAGAAGAATAAACAGCACCAAATATTGGAGTATCTTCAAAATAAGCGGGAAATCGTTGAAAATAAAAATCTGAAGTTCCTCCTCTAGCTGTAGCAACGAAAGATAAATTTTGCCATGCCAGTTTAGGCGTCAGTCGTCCTTGTGCGTGTAAGATTTCGCTTAATTGGGCGGCGCGTTTTGGTGATGCGATCGCCATTTTTTCTAACTGATGGCGCATTTCTGGTTCAATTTCTAACCAAGGTGCAATCGTTCCTTTTGCTAAATCTTGAATCAAATCTTCAGCATAACGCTCTAGATAATGACAAGTGCGTAAAATCAGCATGGGGAAGTTAGCGATCGTACCCCGCATCGTCGGTTCTCGCAGGGCGAATAGTAAACACGCGTAATGTCTTGCCAGGCTATTACCCAGTTGCAGGGCTTCGTAAGGATGCGCGAAAAATTGCCGATAAAGTCGCTTATCCATCCGCAAAACACCCGCGCTTGATGGTCCATAATCGATATTGCCAGTGGTACGTCCCCATTTTTGTACAGAGTTAGTGACTAAGAGTTTGCCAAATTGGCGATTTTGTCTGGCGAGTGCTTCACTTAAAAACCCGATACTTGTTAGCGTTGCTTGACGGACAATATTTTGCGATCGCCTGGTTGTGGGAATCAGTTTTTTCTTACCTGTCGATCCACTGGTGAGTGTCAAGTAAACGACTGGATCGGGAGTTAGAATATTCGGTTCACCTTGCGCAATCCTTTCAGTGAAAGGTTCGTAACTGCTATAAGGTAGAACTGGAACTTGTGCGCGAAATTGGTCAATTGTTTTAATTTGAGCAAGTTTATACTGTTTCCCTAGTTCTGTATTACTCTGTACAAGCAGCAAATCGCGTAAAAACTGTTCTTGTATAGCATCTGTAGCAAGAGTTTTTTTCACAAAGTTTGCCTTGACACGTCGAGCAAAAGCGGTCAAAAGTGAAGGTAATATTTCCATTGATGTCATGCTCTATTTGGCAGCGAAGGAGCAGAAGTAAGATTGCACGATTAGTAAGGATACTGATTTATACCAGAAATTACCTAAAATAGTCTCAAATTTAACGAGAACTTAAATGAAGTTGAAGCGGTGTTAGGAGGCGCGATGTTTGCTGTACGCGGTGTATTGATTGGAGTCATCTGTTTTGTTTTGGCGTTCGTCTTAGCAAGTTTGGTGGAATACTGGCTACATCGATTGATGCACGTTTCGCAGCGAATTGGCGAACGTCACCGCGATCATCACCGTCGCAATGAAGGACAAGGCGTGATTTGGGAATTTCGCGATTATGTGCGCGGTAGCTTCGTTGTCATGATTGCTGTCTTTTTCCTTTCTTTAGAAGCCGGAATCGGTTGGTTTCTGGGAGGATTAATTTATGCTGCGTTTTCAGCTTATGCGCATCAACTACAGCACGAAAACCCGAAAAAGTGCTTTTGGATGAAAATGCCCGTTCATTATGTCCATCATAAGTACGGTATGTGGCATCACAACTTTGGTTTAGCTGTCGATTGGTGGGATCGCGTTTTTGGAACTTACAAGCCTGTAGAATGGCTGACTGAAGAAGAATTATCTCAACCAGAACGCGGTTATTTACAACTGCGGTGGTGGTAATTACACTGACGGAATTTATATTTAAGCCTCTCCTCAATGATACGCTCTGCCCCGCGATAGGATGGTCATGATTTGAATTCACAGGTGCGATCGCTCAGTAATGTATAAGTCATCTGCACGACAGCGACAGCCGACTGAAACATCTATTCTGAAGTTGTCACTAGGTGTATCTTGCATAACAGCAGGAATTGGCGTTGTATTTGGACTCATTAGTGAATCCAACGCCATCATTCTCGATGGAATTGCTTCCGCCATTAGTTTAATTTCCACTTGGTTGAGCGTGATTGCTTCTCGATTGGTGTTGAAACCGGAAAATGAACGATTTCAGTTTGGATACCGACACATCGAGCCATTAGTCAATTTTGTGCGCAGTCTGATCGTTGTTGCGGTCAGTTTATATGCTGTCTTGACGGCTGTGGTGCAGATCAGGCAAGGAGGTCGCTCAATTACTGATGGCTGGGTCTTAGCCTACGCCCTCGTAACTCTCATGGTTTCTGCTTTGATTTATACGTATCAAATGCGCTATGTGGCTCGAACCGGCTCGACGAGTATTCGACTGGAAGCTCAGGAGTGGTGGATCGACTGTTTATCTAGCTTGGGCATCTTGGCGGGTTATGGAGTTGCCTTGTGGTTAGAGCAACGTGGGTTTATGCGCATTGCAGCGCTGATCGATCCAATTTTGGTATTCTCGATCGTGGCAATTACGCTACCTTTTCCTGTTAAAACTCTACATCAAAACTTGCTCGACATTCTGCTGATTGCTCCTGACGAAGAAATCCAACAGAAAATTCGCAGTACTGTAGCAAAAGTTGGCTCCCAATACGGCTTTGAGCGCTTTCGCCTACATACATCTCAGTATGGTAATTCACTGGATGTGGAAGTCAATATCATTGTCGATGACTCGTTTGTCATTCCTGGAGTTTCTTACCTCGATCGAATTCGTCAAGACATCTGGGAAGGGCTGAATATGCCGTCGTACCGTCTTTGGCTAGTTGTGTGTTTTGTTGGAGACGAGCGATGGGCATGATAATGAGAATGCCGTTAACTACAAAAAACGTCTAATCAATAAAGAATTTGTTATTTTTGTTGGCTGTAGAGACTTGGGGTGGTATTGTTCCTACAACACATTGGCAATTTTCTCTAAGATAGGGGCATACGCTGTGAAATATTTCCAAGAAGCAAAAGCTCACTTTGTTGCCAGCCACCAGCACCCGATTAATCAGTTTCTTCATCATTTGACGAATATAGTTGCGATCGCCGCTGTCGTCTTTTTGTTCTACGATTGGCGACTCACCATCGTCTGTTTGGTTTTAACTCAAGTTTTTGCTTTAGGCGGTCATGCTTTTTTCGAAAAGAATGAACCTGCGTTTGTCAAGTACCCAGGGATAGCAATTTTAGCTGCAATGCAGTGGTCATTTGAGAATTGGTTTGGTTTACGCCAAGTTTTGCAACAGATTAATTTAAGTAAAAATTAGCTATTGACTTAAAGGACGATTCATGTACCAAGGTTTACCTGTTATTGATGCAGATGCTCATAAGCTCGAAAATCCACTGGTAATGCGCGATTATATCGAGCCAGAATATCGCGATCGCATTGGTTTAGTTATCGATAGTCTTGGCGATCAAAGAGCAAGAATCATTGACTTTAACCCCGCAACCGGAAAAAACGATTTGATGCGGATGTTTCCCCAACCGCAGGGAATGGGTAAAGGCGGTTTTCGCAATTTGCATCCAGAAACGACCTTAGGCGCCATGTTTAATCGCATCCGGATCGAACACATGGATCGCGAAGGTATTGACGTTCACGTGATTTACGGTACGTTGAACTTAATCTTTTCCAGCATTCTCGATAAAGACTTGGCGATCGCGCTTTGTCGTGCGTATAACAACTACATGGCGGATGACTGTCGCGGCTACGATAACCGCCTCAAACCCATCGGTGTAATTCCGCTACAAGATGTTGACGCCGCAGTTGCAGAGATGCATCGTTGCGTAAACGAACTAGGAATGATTAGCGTTGCGGTAGCGCCTAATATGCCCATTCCGCACCCCAAAGCACCGGAAGCGTTTCCCGATATCCGCAGTTGCAAGACAATTAGCCATCCAGACTTTCGCCCGATTCTGCAAGCAGCAGTTGATTTAAATATTGGTTTGGGAATTCACGGCGGACCAGGTTCTTACATGGTAGGCGGAATTTCAGATTATACCGAAACTTTTGTCCTCACCCACATTTTCGTACAACGCAACCAACAACAGCTAGCATTAGCACGGATGGTATTTGATGGGGCATTTGAGCAATTTCCTACCTTACGTGTCGGATTTCTAGAAGGTGGTTGCGGTTGGGTTCCCGATTTAGCCCATGCATTCCACGAACATTGGGAAAAGCGCATTCGCGATTTCGATCCAAAACATCCTTACCGCCCGTCGCTGATGGAATTTACCAAGTTAATGATTCAAGAACGCGGGACGCACAATAACGTTAACTTAATTAGTCAAGCGAAAAACTTGTTCGATTTATTGTGGAACAAGCAACACGATCCGACAAAGATTGAAGATGCAAGTTTGTACGAACATTATGACTTGCGCCACCGCGATCCTTTAGAATACTTCGAGCGCGGACAAATTTTCACTTCGTTTGAATCCGACGATCCAGGTCCTGCGTATCTCCACATTGCCATGGGTGAAATTGGCAAACACCTTGCTTGCTTCTCTGGCGATTACGGTCATTGGGATGGCGTGTTACAAAATTGCGTCCATGATGCAGCAACAGTAGCCGATTACGATCGCGAACACTTAGGCTTACTGCTGGGAGGAAATGCCTTGGCATTATACGGCGATCGCTTGCGCCAATCATTACCAGATCATCTCCGCACGCAAACTGCACTCAAAAATTAGCGGTCAGAGATCGAAGATCGGGGTGGCTAGTGACTAGTTACTAGCTGTTAAGCACTCTTGACACGAACCACTAACTACTAACCACTAGCTCTAAAACACAATGCGCGTACTACTTTTATATCCGCTTTTCCCCAAATCTTTCTGGTCATTTGACCGCGCACTAGAACTGATTGGGCGTAAAGTCTCATTACCCCCTTTGGGGATGATTACAGTAGCAGCTATTTTGCCTCAAACGTGGGAATTTCGCCTTGTAGACCGCAATGTCCGCGAAGAAACTGAAGCAGATTGGGCTTGGGCAGATTTAGTAATTATTTCTGGCATGATTGTCCAAAAACCCGATATGTTGCATCTAATTCGCGAAGCAAAGCGACGGGGTAAATTGGTAGCGGTGGGTGGTCCTTATGTAACTTCTGTTCCAGATGCAGCGCAGGAAGCGGGAGCAGATTTTCTCGTTTTAGACGAAGGCGAAATTACTCTACCACTTCTAGTTGCGGCACTCGAACAGGGTGAAACGTCAGGAATCTTTACTGCTAAAGGCGATAAACCCGATGTCACTACTACACCAATTCCGAGATTCGATCTGCTGGATCTCAACGCATATAACGAGATGTCCGTGCAGTTTTCGCGGGGCTGTCCTTTTCAGTGCGAATTCTGCGACATTATTGTATTGTATGGACGCAAACCTCGGACTAAGACTCCAGCCCAACTGATTGCCGAGTTACAGACACTTTACGATCTAGGCTGGCGGCGTTCCGTATTTATGGTCGATGACAATTTCATCGGTAACAAGCGCAATGTTAAGCTATTGCTGCGCGAACTTGGTCCTTGGATGGCAGAACATCAGTATCCGTTTCGCCTCGCAACGGAAGCATCAGTAGACTTAGCCCAAGATGATGAGTTATTAGAATTGATGGTTGCAGCAAACTTTACAGCTGTGTTTTTGGGAATCGAAACACCGGATACGGATAGTCTAGCGCTAACTCACAAGTTCCAAAATACACGCAACTCGCTGATCGAATCAGTTCAGAAAATTAACTCTGCGGGCTTGAGCGTTATGGCAGGTTTCATTTTAGGATTTGATGATGAAAAACCTGGCGCAGGCGATCGCATTATCGATTTTGTCGAAGCAACCGCAATTCCTAAAGCAATGTTTGGGCTACTACAAGCCTTACCTAACACTGCACTATGGCAACGACTGCAAAAAGAAGGACGACTCTTAGAGGCAAAGCAAGAAACTGAAGGTCATCAGATGACTCTCACGAATTTTATACCAACACGTCCGTTACCAGAACTTGCCCGCGAGTATGTTAGTTGTTTCTGGGAACTGTATGAACCGCGTCGCTATCTATCAAGAGTGTACCGTCACTTTATGGCAATGAAGCCAGCCCCCCACAAAGCACCGTTTCGGATGTTAGAACCTATCGAGATGCGCGCCGTATTGATTATCTGCTGGCGACAAGGTTTCAAACGCAATACTCGATTTCAGTTTTGGAAACAGCTATTTGGCATTATGCGGCATAATCCAGGTGTTTTTGTTCCTTACTTGAGTAACTGCGCGCTCATTGAACACTTTATTCAGTATCGCCAAATCGTTCGCGACGAAATTGAAGCACAATTAGCTACATTATTAAAAGAGGAACCTAGGGAAGATATATCAGTAAAAACCTATGCTGTGTCGTCGAAGCAGTAGCAGATTTGATTGAGTGTCTAACACTATTGCGGCGAACAAACCCTACCTACGAATTTATAGTCGATGTTACTCTCACTATAGCTACAGAACTATTCTCCCTTAACCCCCGACCCCTGACTGCCTCTATAATCTTTTCATGGTTTCAGTTGCCCGCAAAAATCTCTTAGAAGATCTACCGCGCTTTCTTGTCGCCCAAGCAGGAATCATGTTTGCTGTAAGTTTGGTGACGATTCAGACAGGGATTTTTAATGGCTTTACGCGCTCAACCACACAAATTATCGAACACTCGCAGGCAGACATCTGGGTAACTTCCGAAAGTATCGTCCATCTGGAACTATCTTTACCAATTCCTGCCAGTAAAGTTAATGACGCACAAAAAGTTGCTGGTGTCGCCAGCGCGGAACCTTTAATCTTAAGAGGTGCTATTTGGCGCAACTCATTGCAAGATATTGTCTTGGTACGAATCATTGGTTTTGATCCGAATGGGCAATTGTTTACACCCAAAAATGTCACGCAAGGAAATGTTAGCGATCTAGCACAGCCATACACAGTGATAGTAGATGGCACGAATCTGACGACACTAAATGTAAGTAATATTGGGGAAGTCGAAGAAATCGCAACTTTGCCCGCACGAGTTGTCGGTTTAACGCAGGGAAATCGCTCGATTGTTTCTAATCCTTTCGTATTTACTTCTTTGGCAAATGCCAATGCCTATGCAAATTCAGGTCAAAATGCAACTTTATCGTGCAAATTACAAGCAGGTTCGTCAGATATTCAATGTACTAATGTCTATACGCCACCCGATCCTGAGACAACTGCTGCGCCAAAACCTTTAGCAGCCTCTGATTTAATTACCCATGTCTTGATTCAGGCACAGCCAGGGGAAAATCTACAAGTACTCAAGCAAAGAATAGAAGCTGCACTACCCAATACCCGCGCTTTTACACAAGCAGAACTCATCCGACACAATCAACAATTTTGGCAGCAGCGTACAGGAATTGGATTTCTTTTGGGACTTAGCACGGTTGTGGGTGTGATTGTTGGTGTTGTCGTCGTCGGACAAATTCTTTATTCTTCAGTATCAGACCATCTCAAAGAATTTGGTACGCTCAAGGCAATGGGTGCTTCTGACTGGAAGATCTATGGCGTGATTGTCGAACAGTCTTTGTGGATGGCAATTTTAGGCTATGTGCCAAGTATGATTTTATGCTATGGCGTAGGAATTTGGACGATGGCAACGCAGGGAATTATGATTTTGATTACACCTGTAAGTGCGATCGCAATTTTTGGTGTTACTGTCTTAATGTGCGTTGGCTCTGCTGCCTTTGCGATTCAGAAAGTCACTCGTGTCGATCCGGCGATTGTCTTTAAAGCATGATTGACGCGATCGGTGACTAGTGAGGAGTGGACGAGATAACTTACGACTACCCACTAGCCACTCACAACGCTACTTCTCGTCTTCGTAATACATCGGTGGCTCAACCGCGAAGTTGTCTAGCCTACCTGATTCATCAACAACATAGCCATCGGTAGTTGGTAATCCTGTTCCTTCTTCTTGTTCTGCCAAGGCTTCAACTTGATGGACGCTTTCCTCTGGGTCTGTATTAGCCGGTATCACAGCGTCTGGAGGATTAACGTCAATGGTTTGTGCCATTTGTACGCCGTAGTGATTGTCGCCTGGCGCGCCTCGCCCTGGTTCAGCTTCACGCGGATCTTCTGGTAATACTTGCTCTGGTTCGTTACTCATAGTAATTTACTGTTTGTTTTAAACTTGAGTTAACTGCTCAATATTCTTTGAAAATATCTCACTATGTACCCGACGTATCTCTTTCGCAGGGATTAAATTAACGAAGATTTAACACTAAAACGATTAGCTAGTTGCCAATTGCTTTAACTCGCTGCGATCGCTAAAGTTTAAGCGTCGTTTCCAGGTAACAAGGCTTTTAAAACGGTAGCAACTCCTAATGTTGCAGCGGCGACAACACCCCACTTAAGTGGTGGGTTTTTATCTAGCCAGTCGGTAAAACTTGGTATGGTCAGGTTGCTGAAGTCTCCCTCTACTCGGTCATAGCCTTCAATTGGTTCAAATACGTTGTGTGGTGCATCTTCTGATTTGGGTTCGTTGGTTCGTTGTCCCACAAATCCGATCGCTAGCAACAATGCATCGACTAGTTGCGGGGAGACTTTCTGTAACAGATCGACAACCTTGCCGACATCTCCTACGATAAAATCCCGTGTCGGATGTTCAGCAGCATACAGAATAGCATCTGCAACTAAGCTAGGCTGATAGTAGGGTGGAACTCCTGTTGGTTTGACACCTAATTTAGTACGCACTTTGTTGTAGTAAGGTGTATTAATTACCGACGGCATAATATTTGTCACGCTGATGGGAATGCCTTCATGCATTAATTCGACACGTAGAGATTCTAAAAGTCCTTCTACACCATGTTTTGAGGCAGAATAAGGACTTTGTAATGGAATCGCGCGTCTTGCTTCTACTGAGGAAATACTAATAAATGCACCACGTCCTTCGCGTTTCAGGTGCGGTAGTGCAGCCATAGCGCCGTATGCTTGTCCGGTAAGGTTAACATCAATAACGCGCTTGAATTCTTCTGGCGCGATCTTCTCGAAGGGCGCGAGTACACCTGTTGCAGCCGCATGAACCCACGTATCAAGTCTGCCGTAAACTTGTACAGCTTTATCGGCGATCGCTTTTACTTGCTCAAAATCGCTGACATCTGCTAGCACATAAATTGCGTCGCCACCCATGCGTTGAATTTCTTCGACAAGCGATCGCAATCCTGATTCACTTCTTGCTGCAACGACAACCTTCGCTCCACGCTTGGCAAATTGTAGTGCTGTTTCTCTGCCAATTCCACTCGACGCACCGACAATTGCAACCACTTGTTGGTTTATTGGTTTTAGCTGAGTCACTGTTACTCCTAAAATTTTTGCACCCTTATTACTTTCTGCAAGCAATATTTATGAACTTTTATTAATTAAGTTATAAAAATTTTAAAGAACTAGACATCAGCCATAAGGTTGACAAGTGGAGAGATTTGAGCATCTGGAACGCAACTTAAAGACCGGATCGCTCTTCATCAGTTTCAAGTTTTGCGCGATACTTCGGTTTAAGCAGTTGTCCCCAACGGCGATCGTAAGGATGAACTTGTGTTGTCGGATTGTTATCTTGGTAGACGGGACGCCCTTCATTCACCCACTGAAAGATGCTACCTTCAAGGTTGTATACATGCTTGTAACCCGCCTCAGCTAATTTAGCCGCAATTTTCGCGCTACGATAGCCGACTGAGCAATAAACCACAATTGGAGTCTCTGGCGATTGAGGTAAAGCAGATAAATCAGGTTGCTGGGGATCAATGTGTTGTGCTTGTTGCAGATGACTTTGTTGATACTCTATGGCATTGCGGGCGTCAAGTAAAACAGGCTGTGGCTGTTGAGAATTTAGCCATTGTGCTAATTCCTGAGTAGTTAGCGTTTGAACGTGGGGAAACTTACGCTTAATGAAGCGCTTCAAAATCCCAAAAGCAAGCGATCGCCAACCCAACAACCCGACAGCGCCCAATGACACCACGATTAAACTCCAGATAATTTTGCTATCCAACTCAGTTGTCATTACCACCAGTCATCGATATACGATTCTTGCTGCACCTTAAATTATTACGAAAAGTTTAATATTATGCGAGTAAATGGTTCATACAATAAAGATTAATGTTAGGATTTGGCAACTTAGATCGTCTAGGTAACTGAATGTTTTTCAACACTCTTGCAGAACTTTCACGTACTCACTGCATTGCCCTGTGTGCAGTTTTAGTTCCGGCTAACTTGATTGCTACGTCGCTAACGATGCTACTCACTGGACTACGGCGTCCTCTATCTCAAGTATGGCAATCAGCAGGAATTGCAAGTAGCTTTGCTGTGTTGATGTTACTGCACGTCTGGACTTGGTTTATGGTGGGAGTTGTTATGGCTCCAACGTATATCTTGCTATGCTTGGCAAGCACTTGCTTGTTAACCAATCTTGCCTCAATTGTCGTTGCTAGACGCCTCGCTGCAAAACAGCCTGTAGCAGCCCAATAATTGTTGCGATCGCACGCATCCGCAAAGAGTTCAAGATAACTTCCTAAGTAGCCAAAGTTATTTTGAGCTAGTTTCAATTAGATTTTTAACGAATATTATCTCTTATTCAAGTAGTTGGCTCAAAAAGTAGCTGTGACTACTTGTTAATTCTTATTTAGCTATTAATGACTTGAACACTAAGATAACTTCCAAAAAACTATTACCCCTTACCCATTACCATATTCATTAGTATATCTTTTGCTTTGCTATCCGAACTACTTCTAGTTTAAATACTTAGGCTTTTTGGCATAGAACTAGCGATAGATGAATAAAGAAAAGCTAAAAGATTAATTTCAGTATATAAGTTTACTGAAATTTTTATGCTTACTTCACCTCAGCAGCTAAAAGATATTTTTTTTTGCCCAGAAGAGTCTAATTTTTATGCTTTTTGCATAGAATCATTAGTATTAAATCGTTGCCCTGCTTCAAAAGAAATTGTAGAATTTGGCTCTGGTGATGGTAGTCCAGTCATTAAATCACTGCTAAGAACAAGATTTCCTGGTGTAATACATGGATTTGAAATTAATCATTTAGCTTACGCAGCTGCCCGCTCTAAAATAGAAGCTTTCGGGTTGGCAAGTCATTATATAATACACAATGCATCCTTTTTTGATGCAGCCCATCAAGCTGATTATCTAATCTCGAATCCCCCGTATCTTCCTGCCAAGGATAATAGAATCTATCAACCATTCTTGCATGGAGGCATTGACGGAATTACAGTGACACAAAAGCTTTTATCTTTGGACTATGAAAATGTATTAGTCATGATTTCTAGCTACTCTAATCCTGAAAGTCTTATAGACTACGCAATAACAAAAGGTTATGTTACTGCTGACTTTATCGTTTCACCATTAAAGTTTGGTTACTACAGTTCTGACCCTAAAGTGCAACAAAGAATTACCGAGTTGAGAAAAAACAATCAAGCTTTCTACTCAGATAATATTTATATGTTAGCTGGTGTTTTATTTACAAAGCAACACAAATTATCTTCCAATTTGTCAGAAGAATTGGTTCGAGTAATGACAGCTTTATAAATTTTCTTGCTATAGAATTATTCATCAAAATACGCCCCTCAATTATCGATAATGAGGGACGTACATTCATTTTATTGAACTGCCAAGCGATCTGCTTCTTTTGCGGATTGTACAATCGCGACTCCGGCGCGATCGCCCATAAGTTTTTCTTGGTCGTATCCTAGTAATAGCTCCCAGGCTTGTTCAGGATACTTATCAGCTAAAGGTAAAGCAACATCATCCAACATCCAACGTCCGTGACGTTCGTCTTCGCGAATGTGCAACTCCCAGTAACCCATTGCTGCTTGTGATAAGCCCAGGCGTTGTGCGGCAGTAAGATAGTTACGATAAGCCGCAGGACCTGCTACCTCGAAGTAGGTTAACCCGCCGTTATAGCGTAGGAAATAACGCTTGCATTCTGTAACAAGAAAGTTATGGTTAGCACAAGCTAGCACTTCCCAAGGAACTAAATCAAAGTAGGCTTCGGGTTCAGTCTTCATGCCAAACTCGGATAGCATTTGAGCAAAATACGTCGAGTGCTTGCGCGATAAGCGACCGTTGCCGTATTCTTCAAGTAAAACTCTGGTAAGTGTTGCTTGTATTTCATTTGCCGCACCACCCAGAATTCGCGAAAGGCGGCTTCCTTCGACTAAACCATCGAAAGAACCAATCGCAAGTATCCGGCGATATCCGGCTTCAGTTGTTTGTTCGCGGATATAACGACTATCCTCCGATAGTGGCGGGTCGAGATCGCGCGCGCCGCGTTCGATTAGCCCTTGCTTAACATCTTCTTGTTGCAGTGCTGCAACGTCGATTTGGGCGAGTTCCCATGCTTGCCAAGGTGCTTCGATGCGATCGCGTATGCTACGTAAGTACGCGGAACGTTCGTTCGTATAGTGGCGTAAATCGTCGTACCAAAATAACTTCAGGCGGTTAATGCGATACAATACACGCTGTAAAAAGCGATGGGCAGCCGCATCTCCAGAATCGGCGTGATAAGCTTCTTGGATAGCGCGATCGAGCGATGCTTCAAATTGACTGGCAAGTTCGGGTTGGGAAGCTAATTTTTTGTCTAAATCTATCATGTCGAGCAGTTCTATAAATTGCTGCTCGGCGTCATTGTATACACTTTGGCGTGTTTGTGTAATCATCGCTGTACGCGGTAATGCTTCAGATAACATTGAACAAGTACTTACAATTGTCCGTAATGCTTGCGTCGCAATACTCCACTCTAGAGGTAGATCATTGCACAGACAAGAAAGATGCTAGATTCACTCTGAAACAGTTGAAGTGAGTGTAAGTTAAATGAAAGTAGCAATTACAGGCGCCACAGGATTTGTCGGTAGTCGCTTGGTAGAACGCCTCCACGCGCAAGGCGACCAAGTGTTAGTTTTTACGCGTAATTCCACCAGCGCACAGCGGGTGTTTCCCAAGGAAGTTTATCCGAATGTAGAAATAGTGGCGTATAGCCCTCGCGAATCAGGCGCTTGGCAAAACGCGATCGCAGGTTGTGATGCAGTAGTCAATCTAGCGGGAGAACCGATCGCCGAAGGCAGGTGGACACCCCAACGCAAGCAGGAAATCTTCCAAAGTCGCCAAGTTGGTACGCAAAAAATTGTCGAAGCGATCGCTAAAGCAAACCCTAAACCCAAAGTTTTAGTCAATGCTTCTGCAATCGGTTACTATGGCACGAGTGAGACGGATACTTTTGATGAATCAAGTTCATCGGGTAACGATTTCTTAGCCGAAGTTTGTCGCGCTTGGGAAGCGGAAGCACAAAAAGTATTAGACTATGGCGTTCGTTTAGTGATTTTAAGACTAGGTATTGTTTTAGGAATGGGCGGTGCGATCGCGCGGATGGTAACTCCCTTTAAACTTTTTGCCGGTGGTCCTATTGGTAGCGGGCGACAGTGGTTTTCGTGGATTCACCGCGACGACTTGGTAAGTTTAATTATTACCGCAATTCAACGGGAAGATATTCAAGGCGTGCTCAATGCTACCGCACCTAATCCTGTACGAATGGCGGAATTTTGTCGAACGATGGGAGAAGTGATGAATCGCCCTTCTTGGCTACCAGTACCTGCTTTTGCGATTGAGGCTCTTTTAGGCGATGGCGCGATTGTTGTGCTAGAGGGACAAAGAGTCTTACCGCAACGCGCCCAAGCTTATAATTTTGAGTTTCAATACCCGCACGTTAAACAAGCGTTAGCAGATATTTTGTCATGAAGCTTTGCGCGATCCTTGTTAACTTTTAGGTTGTTGTAAGTTTAATCGTTTGAAGACCCAACTGATTAACCCACTAAGTATTGAACCAGCCATCAGGATACCAATCGCAGGTGTAAACACTGGCTGCCATAGTTTGTACCACAGATCTAACCCCAGCGGAATGTGCAGCGCGTGACCTATTACTGCGATCGCTAGCCAAAAAAAGCTTAGTAAAACAAGAAAAAAATCTGCAACTAAAGCAGTGTTTAACCAGTTGAGTAATTTCTCTTTCATTTATTTAATTTAAAAATCATTGCACCTTTTTAACCTTGTGGCTAGATTCTTTGTCTAGCCCATATCCTTTAGCTTTTTAATCAAACAACCAGCTATGGACTCGCTGGAGACTTTTCCACTCAGGTTTGCGGGTTAAACCATCGTCAATACTTTGTTTAATTTCTTCGCGCATTTCCGAGTCAATCATTATCAATTGCATCGCACGATCGACGTGTTCGCGTACTCCTTTTTGACCTGTTTCTAGCATAGCGACGGCTAGATTAACGCGCGCTTGAGGGTCGTGGGGATGTAATTTTACTGCTTTTTGCGCGGCTTTGTACGCTGCGTTAGGTTTGTCATTAAGTAGATAAATCCACGCCAGACACGTCCATGCTGCACTACTTTTAGGTGCGCGATCGCATAGTTCTTGAAAAACTGCAATTAAATCGGCTGGATCTTCGCCAGCTTTGTAACGTTCTATAGCCGTTTCAAATAAAGAGCTAACCGTTTCTGTCATTACTGAGTAAGTGAAAGACAATCAATGTATCTTAAAAAGACTGGTAATTGGTAACTGGTCATTGGAAAGCATCTCTAATCCTTATTACCCATTACCGATTACCTGCCTAATGCCTGAGGATATACCAACGTATTACACCCCAAACGATTTACCGCATCCACAAGTTTGGCTAGCGTTGGGGTTAGTAAATTGAAATCCACCACCAATCATCGCATCGCTATAGTCGAGCATTAAACCGTAGAGATATAACATACTTTTACGATCGCAAACAATTTTGAAGCCATCGTAATCAAAGACTTCATCATCGCTACGAATCTTGCTAGGATCTTCGAAATCCATCATGTAGGACATTCCCGAACAGCCGCCTTGACGAACACCGACACGCAAACACAAATCTTTTCCTTGGCGATCGCGGAGAAATAGTACTTGACGTAAAGCTGCTTCACTGAGGAGAATACCGCGTTGTTGTGAGGGAACTGCTTGCACCATAGTCGATCGAACTCCTGAGATTTTTAGCGTAAACTGATGTCAGCTTTTTCGTTTATTTTAACGGTTTAGATACAAAGGTTTGAGGAATTATACTTTGCTTTTGTAAAAGCACTCCAAAGGTTTCTATCCTAGTATTGATGGGTTAAATACATATAAGCTTTTTAATCCGCAAGCAGGAGAGACTGATAAAAAAGCTCTTAAGCAGGTCGTCGTGCTTCTCGATCGCATTGTTCTGGTTAGCTTGGTTATATGACAATGTCTTTAAATTGCTCTACTCGTCGTCGATTACAAAAATTACACCAGATTGCCAGTGTCTGGGAAGGAGATCGGCGTCCGTTGTCAACTCACAAACAAGACTTAGAAGCACGCGGTGAATGTATCTTGTGGGTAGATGGTTCGCAGGGCGTTGTAAGAGCTATGGATGTTGTCGCGGCGGAAAGTGGTCCAGAAGCTGTTGTTCGTACCTTGCTGCGTGCAATGGAGCATCCTAACAGCCCAGCAAAACCAGCACGCCCGCAAAAAATAGTCGTGAGCGATCGCGAGTTACAATTTTTCTTACGTGGCGTCCTGCAAGAACTCGATATTGCAATCGATTACGTTCCACAATTACCGCTGATCGACGAACTGTATCGTGGATTTCAAGCATTTGGCGACGAGTCTACGCCTGATTTACCACCCCAGTTTGCTGAACCCCTCAAGAAAAAAGCTTTAGAAATTTGGCGAGCCGCACCTTGGGAATTTCTCGAAGAACATCAGATTGTCGCCATCGAACTCAATCAAAGCGATGTTGGCACGCTCTATGCCTCAATTATGGGCATGTTGGGGATGGAGTATGGAATTTTACTGTATCGCTCGCAAGAATCTCTCCGGCAATTTCGCGCTTCGGTTTTGTCGGATGACGAAGAATCGCCAGAACTCCTGGAAGAAGCGTTTCTGAAGCAGGATTGTTTATTTTTAACATTTGAGCGCGCGACAGAGGAAGAAGATGAAGACATCGACATCATCGATTTAGCCGATTTGCCAGTTACTCAAATTCAACCGTCTTTTGGTAATATTCACCCTCTCGAAGGCTTGCGCGCAGTGCTATATGAAGAAGAAGCAACGGTGGTATTTTTGGCACTAGAAGCCCTCGTGCGTTTTATTCGCAGCAAACGACGTCAATTGAGCGCAGAAACATTTCCCGCTTTGAGCGATCGCTATCGCATTGCTTTACCAATCAAAGACCAAAACCGTAAGAGTCTACAAGTTGAAGTTACTGTCAGCACTATGCCAGAATTAGCCGCAGAGCTAGAAGAAATTGCTGGCTTCGGCGATGAAGCCGAATTTACCGCTGTCGAAGATCTACCAAGCTTGGGGGCGCTGCGAGATGACTTGATTCCAGAGGATTCGTTTCTGAGTCTTGGCGTTGTTTCCTGGGAGATGGTAGCGCATCTACGCGCAGCTGTAACGCATTTTGCCCAGTCTGAAGCAATATCCTCAGGAGGAGATGGATTACCAGTCATTCTCATTCAAACTTCGCGTCCTAAAGCTAAAAATTTAATCGAAGCGATTCAATCAATGGGCGGGCTGAAAGGAATCGGGTTTAATCCTGGTACGGATATCTTCGGTGGCGATCGCTACGACTTGGGTATTTTGCAAACCGAAAACGGCGAGTTATTTCTCTTTGGTGAGTTCTTAGATGACGATCCCGTTCACATCGCAGCGCGCAAAAAGTGGGACGAACGCTGTAAAAAAACCAAAGGTTACTGTGGTTTAATTATTGCGCGTGGTTTGATGGGAGCTTCGCGCGGACAACCGCAATTACGCGACATGATGGCTTTATTCGAAGCGCGATCGCTTTCCCCCCAGGATTTAGGTATTGGTACACTGCAATTGATGCCACAATTTGAATAAACTTATCGAAAAAAGAACGCTAATTAATAATTTTTAGCAAAAAAGACATAAGACTTCAACTTGCAGTGAAGCACATCTGTATTTTGTAGTCATACCATGTCAGAAATACAGGCTCTATAGTAAAGCACCTGAATTGATCTTAGGATATTACAGAAGCTCGTAGCGATTTTCCTAACTGAGAGTAAAATTTTGACAACTGCTATAGACTACAGCGGTTGAATAGATGCTTAAAGCATGGCAGGAAGCTCAGAACTGTGACCCCTGCTGTATCAACAATGGAAAACTTTTGGTCAATTGCAACCAACTCACATAGCTCATATCAAACTTTTCCTATAAGCTAATGAAAAAGATTATCATTAGTTATCCGTGCAGAGTATTGAACTGAGAAAGATGATTGCACTCAGCACTTTAGAATTTCAAGCGCTATTTGATGCAGCTAGTCAGCAAGGTGAAAAACTATATCAGCAATCTGGTGGTGAGTGTCAAGAACTGCTTCCACAAAAACTAGGTAACGGAGGCGATCGCACAATCGTATTGCGTCACGGACTCGCGTTGCGAATTCGCAATGCCGTACTTTGGCAAACGATTCGCATAGAAAACCCGCACGATCCAGCGATCCCATTGATCTCAAAGTTTCACTTATCAGGGAATTCGCGAGTTCTCACGCCAAATGTTCCTGATGTTCAAGCTGATTACGCCGAAATTGCAGGTTGCAACTACCTTTATTATTTACCTAATTTAGTTGAGTTTGAAGAGTGGTACGCGCAAGAACCGATTCAAGTTGTGATGGTTCTCATCGAACCTGAAAGTTTGCAAGAATTTGATGCGGGTGACAACCTACCACAGCCGTTAAGAAAGCTCATTGCAGGAGATTTGACTGCGCGATTTCACCAACCGATTGGTAAAAATAGCCTGACTATGCGGCACGTATTACACCAGATTTTGCAGTGTCCGTATCAAGGTATGATGCAAAAAATGTATTTAGAAAGCAAAGCACTAGAATTGCTCAGCTTACAGTTTACTGCTTGGTTAGAAGACAGTCAATCCCGCGCGCGATCGCCGCGATTGCGTCTTGAAGACATCGAAAGGCTGCATCAAGCGCGAGAAATTTTGATTCAAAATATCGATAATCCACCATCGCTATTAGCATTAGCGCGGCAAGTTAAGCTGAATGACTGCAAACTCAAACAGGGATTTCGCCAAATCTTTGGCACTACGGTTTTTGGCTATTTGCACGAAATTCGCATGGAGCGATCGCGCCAACTTTTAGCAACAGGTCAACTCAGTGTCACCGAAGTCGCATACGCGGTTGGGTATAGCAGTCTTCCCTCGTTTAGTAAAGCGTTTCGCAAACGTTTTCACTGTAGCCCCTTACATACAATTCGCAACTCCGTTTGGGATAAAAAAAACTCCGTTTGAGATAAGACCGCGATCGTTAAACATCCTAGTATTTGACGTGGTATTGAGAGTCTTTCTTAAGAGTGAGTTAGTGTGTGAGGCGATCGCGTGAACAAACTAGTAATCATTTGGTTCGCTGGAATAGCATCAATGATGATTCAGCCCGCGCTGGCTGATGTTCGCTCAAATACATTGCAACAATTAACGCTAAATTCTCAAGCTTCTATCGTAGAGATAACAAACGTTCAACTTAACACTGATGCTGGAGTAGAAGTCGTTTTAATAACTTCAGAGCAATTATCAGTGCCTGCAACCTTTACAATTGGTAATACTTTAATTGCGGATATTCCAAATGCGATTTTAAGAATACGCGATCGCAGTGAATTTGAAGTCTTTGAACCTACAGCAGAAATCGCATCAATTCGCGTCTCCAATCTGTTAGGACAAGTCCGAATTGCGATAACCGGAACCGAAGCACCTCCTACCGCCGAAATTAGTACCGCCACCCAAGGCTTGGTAGTCAGCGTCGTACCCGCCTCTGTTGAGGACGATACCATCGAAATTTTAGTCACAGGCGAACCGGAAGACGGCTATTTTATTCCCAATGCAAGTACAGCAACGCGGACAGATACTCCGATTTTAAACATTCCGCAATCAATTCAGGTCATTCCTCGCCAGGTACTAGCAGATCAGCAAGTCACGCAACTTGAGGAAGCGTTGCAAAATGCGAGTGGAGTAATCTACAACGGCACAGATACATTTAGCGACCTTAACTATAGCATTCGCGGGTTTAGCGGTACTCCTGTGTTACAAGATGGTTTTCGCCAGTACGATTTTGCAGAAATTCCCGAAGTCGCCAACATCGAACAAATTGAAGTGTTGCGAGGTCCATCCTCAATTCTCTATGGCGAGATTCAACCTGGCGGCGTAATTAATGTAGTCACAAAACAACCGCTAGCCGATCCGTTTTACGAAGCGGAACTGCAAGTGGGTAGCTACGGCTTGATTCGCCCGCGCATCGATATTTCTGGGCCACTCGATAACAGCGCGAGTGTATTGTATCGATTAAATGCGCTGTATTCGCGACGCGATAGTTTTCGGAATTTCGACCAAGATTTTGAACAATTTTTTATTTCTCCCGTTCTGACGTGGAATATTAATGAACGCACCAATCTCGCGCTGAATCTACAATTATCAAATCGCGAACGCCCCTTTGATGGAGGTACGGTTGCTGTGGGGAACGGCGTTGCGGATGTACCGCGCGATCGCATTTTTAATGAACCTGATGACTTTATTCGGCGCGATTTTTTGAGTATTGGCTACAATCTTAATCATCAATTGAGCAACGAATGGTCAATCCGTAATGCGTTTCGTTATACCGATTCGCGAGTGTTTTCGGATCGCCTGTCAATTCCAATTGAGTTTGACGAGGAAACTGGAATTCTCACGCGAGTTTTTGCCCTCGACGATTTTAATTCGCAAAACTACGCGCTGCAAACAAGTCTTATCGGTGAATTCGCGACTGGTTCTGTCGAACACACCTTGTTATTCGGTATTGATTTGACTCGCACGCATACAAATGAGTTTGCGATCGCCAATTTCACGCCATTTCCCATCAATGTTTTTAATCCGGTGTATGGCGTAGACCGACCTACTTTTGATACATTACTGTTTGACCGTGCATTAAAAATCGACCGCTTAGGCGTTTATCTTCAAGATCAAATTCAGCTTTTCGATCGTTTAAATTTATTACTAGGCTTGCGCTACGACACGGTAAACCAACGCATTGATAACACGCCCGCCTTATTTTATCCTGGTGGCGATACAACGCAAAATGATGATGCTTGGACTCCACGCGTCGGAATTGTTTATCAGCCGATAGAATACCTTTCACTTTATGCAAGTTATTCGCAATCTTTTAATCCTAATACTGGTGTCGCAGCCGATGGCAATCCATTTGAACCAGAAAAAGGTGAGGGATTTGAAGTAGGAGTCAAAGCCGAATTGTTAGATGGTAATCTACTAGCAACGCTGGCGTATTTTGATATTACAAAACAGAATGTGCTGACAGAAGATCCTAATTTTCCTGGTTTAGGAATTTCCATCGCCACAGGCGAACAACAAAGTCGCGGCATTGAATTCGATCTCACTGGGCAAATTATACCAGGATGGAATATTATTGCGTCCTACGCTTATACTGATGCCAAAATTACTGAAGACAACACAATTGCGATTGGAAATCGATTACCAGGCATTCCACTACACAATGCTAGCCTATGGACAACTTATCAAATTCAAAATGGCGACTTTGCAGGGTTAGGATTTGGCATTGGGTTCAACTTTGTGGGAAACCGTCAAGGCGATTTGAACAACAGCTTTGCAGTAGATAGCTACTTTCTTACCAACGCGGCTGTGTTTTATCAACGCGATCATTGGCGATTTGCACTCAATTTTAAAAATCTATTCGATGTTAATTATGTTGGTAGTACAGGTAACTTTGGTAGCCGTCAAAGCGCTGGAGAACCTGGAGAACCGTTTACTGTCATTGGCTCAATTTCGGTAAGATTTTAATGTTGCGAATCTGTCAAAGCAATTAGCTTAGCGTTTTGCTTCGAGTTGCTGGATGTTCTTGGAGTCAGGAGTTACTGAATGCGTCAGATATTAAAGTTACTCTTGCTGATAGTTGTGACGCTTTCAATTTCTGCTTGCGATCGCACTTCCTCTCAACGCGCGATTTCTTCATCTTGCCAGACAATTCAGCACGCACTTGGTGAAACTCAAGTTTGCGATCGCCCGCAACGAATTGTGGCGCTCAATCCTAAGATGTTAGACATCTTACTATCACTCGACGTGCAACCCGTTGGTTATGCGGAAGTGTTTCCGATTCATCGCGGCGAGTTCGATCGCCCAAGCGAACAGATTCCTTATTTAGGATCGCGCATCACCCAACCAATCGCGAATCTTGGGGCGAGTAGTGAGCCATCTTTAGAAGGAATCGCGCGACTCAATCCTGACTTGATTTTGGGTGACAGCGGGCAAAACAAAGATGAATACACCCAACTTAGTCAAATTGCCCCGACTTTATTATTTGAATATGTCGGACACGATAATTGGCAGGAACCACTAAGCGCGATCGCCAAGGCATTGGGGCGTAGCGATCGATCGCGAGCAGTCATTGAAACGCATCGTCAGCAGGTAGAAGCCACTCGTCAAGCGCTAGCGCCAATTGCCAAAGCATATCCAGAAGTCCTCATGCTCGCGTCAGAGCAACTGACACAATCGCTGGAAATCGTAACCCCAGCAGATTTCTGTGGTGGTTTGCTCGAAGACTTAGGGTTTCAGCTTGTTTCGCTATCCGACGAACAGCCGACAAGCATCGTACAATCAATTTCAGTAGAAATTTTACCACAACTTGATGCCAGTTTAATTTTTATACAGGGACATAATGTTACTGGCTTTAGTCAGATGGGAAGTGCCAAAAATTTAGAAGACAATCAACTGCAAAAGATTCAGCAAGCATGGCGCAGTCATACAATTGCGCAGTCTTTAGGCGCGAGTCAAGCAAACCGCGTTTACTTCATTCCAACTTATATTTGCCGAGCCATACCCTCGCCTACTGGGGCGCAGCTAGCACTCAAGCAACTACAAGCACAACTATCATCACTTTCGGCGCGAGTCAATCAACAGTGAATTAGTGTGTTGTCTTTCATGAATGCGATCGCCCAAATTCTGATTAAAATATGTGAAGAAAATTTCAGCAGGATAGATTGAATGCGCGTCGCCATCGTCAAAGCGGGATTGGCTGTATTAGTAATAGCTGTAGATTTGGTAACACCAATAGCACTTATCCGAATCTCCAAAGAAAAACTTTGTTCTCGCAGGTAGTTACATAAAGTAAGACTATATCGATAGTATATAAGGCGCTACTTTTACAGAATGCCATGGACACAATAGCCATGAGTCCCCGACGTTCAATCGTTGGTAGTTAAACCACAGCAAACACAAAGGAACATATCAATGCCAGATTGGTTAGAGCATAGCGTGCAAATTGAGGTAGAAGCGCCGATTGACCTCGTGTGGAGTTTGTGGTCTGATTTGGAGCAAATGCCTCGGTGGATGAAGTGGATTTCATCTGTGAAGGTTTTAGAAGATAATCCCGAACTCTCGCGGTGGAAACTCAATACTGGAGGATTAGAATTTACCTGGCTATCGCGAATCCTAAAAATTGTACCGCAGCAAATTATTCAATGGGAGTCGGTGGATGGATTACCTAATCGTGGCGCAATTCGCTTTTACGATCGCCACAATAGCAGTATTGTCAAACTTTCTGTCTCCTACGCGATTCCTGGAATTCTAGGTAGAATTATGGATAATCTATTCCTCGGTCGCGCGGTTGAATCAACGATCAAAGCAGATTTAGAACGCTTCCGCGATTATGCACTCCAAGCAAAAGCTGCACAAAAATAAGCTATTTGCGCAGTTTGACTTGAGCGTGGTAACCTTTTTTACAAACTATACTTACTTGTTAACGCTGAAAATTGCTTGATGAAGTTCCTACGAGGTTATCTGCATAGCCTTGTCAATCCTAAATTCATCCCAGTTGCTTTTAGGGTTGCAATTGTCGTTGGTTCGTTGCTGTTTGTCATCAATCACGGTGCGGCTGCTATCCAAGGGCAAATGACACGCGATCGCTGGATTTCGGCAACTTTAACTTACTTAGTTCCCTACTTTGTTAATATTCACGGTCAGTATATCAGCAGTTCGAGAAGACTTTAATGCGCACGTGGCAAGTTAGCATTTTTCGTAACAGAAGAGATGCTTAAGACATGGTAGAAGACCAATTCTATAACTCTAGCTTGCCTTTAACCTTGACCTCTGCCATAGCTACAATGACCAATTACCGATTACCAATTATCAATTACCACGTTGGATCGCTAAACAAATGAATCGTTAACTCATCGCACCCTGGTGGAACTGCGGTAATACAAGCACAAATTGTGTCTCCATCGTCTAGTTCTACTTCACAAGCGTGACACGATCCCATCAAGCAGCCGGTTGGAATGATCGCCCCAGCGCGCTTGGCAACATCTAATAACGGTTCGCCGACAGTTGCTGTCACCGTAACATCGTCTGGTAAAAAACGGATATTAATCGCCATGATTGTTTAAGATGGCAAAATCTTTGCCAAATCTAAGTTTGCCTCTACGATAGCAGCAAGCGTATTCAACATCGTTTCGCGCTGTTTGCGATAGTTAGAAACACCTGTCGGTAAAGATTTTAGCCCGCGTTGTTGCCGCAGGCGATTTAACCAAGCACGTCGCCACGCGCCATTGTCGAATATACCATGCAAGTACGTTCCCCAAACCGATTGATAATTATCAACTAAACCTAAGCTTGGGTCGTCAAATAACGCTTGGTATGCATTAGGTGCTGTATTTGGAGTTTCGACAATCCGCGATCGCCCTTGGTGAATTTCGTAGCCTGCAACAGGTAAGCCAACTTGCGGAAAATTTGACACAACTTGCCGTTGTCGCGCCACTTTTTGCCCTGTAATCACCGTTTGAATCGGCAATAAATTTAAACCCTTAAACCTCCCTGCTTCGCCTTCTACACCTTCAGGATCGGCAAGGAATTTGCCTAGCATTTGAAAGCCACCACAAATCCCCAACACTGTACCGCCGGCTGCTGCGTAGTTTTGAATTGCTTCTGCCATTCCAGTTCGCTGCAAGACTAATAAGTCGGCAATTGTCGTTTTTGAACCTGGAATAATCACCGCATCAGGATGTCCTAGTTCTTGCTTGGGACTAATATATTTTAGCGAAACACTCGGTTCGGCTTCTAACGGATCGAAATCGGTAAAGTTAGAAATTCGGGGTAAGCGAACAACGGCGATCTCTAGTTCTCCTTGATTGCTGTGTTTGCGTTCGAGTAAGTCTAGCGAATCTTCAGCCGGAAAAAGATCTTCAATCCAGGGAATCACGCCGAGTACAGGAATTCCTGTACGTTCTTCTAACCATTGAATACCTGATTCTAAAAGCGATCGCTGTCCGCGAAACTTATTAATGACAACACCGCGAATTAGTGCTCTTTCTTCTGGTTCTAATAACTCTAAAGTGCCTACAACATGGGCAAAAGCACCTCCGCGATCGATATCAACAACCAGCAAGGTGGGCGCATTTAAATGCTTTGCCACGCGCATATTTGTCAAGTCGCGGTGCTTGAGGTTGATTTCTGCGGGGCTTCCCGCGCCTTCGCACACGAGCAAATCAAATTCAGCTGCTAGGTGTTGTAACGATTCGGTAATTGCTTGCCATCCTAAATCAAAATATTGTTCGTAATAATCAGCTGCGCTCACTTTGCCAACAGCTTTGCCTTTGAGGATAACTTGCGAAGTCATGTTACCTTGTGGCTTGAGCAGAATGGGATTCATGTCTACTGTTGGCGTAACTCCCGCCGCCCAAGCTTGCACGGCTTGTGCATAACCGATTTCGCCCCCACTCGTGGTGACATAGGAATTTAAAGCCATATTTTGCCCTTTAAAGGGCGCAACCCGCCAGCCGCGTCGCGCCAAAATGCGACAAATAGCTGCACTCAGGAGCGATTTTCCAGCGTGGGATGTGGTTCCTACCACCATAATTGCTTTCATAGGGGGCATCTAGCGTGAGAAGTTAAAAAGTGAGGTATCAAGTTGGTTGTAGTTATAGCATCAAGTCTCATTTCATATTTTTCCCTTTTCCGACTCACTTTTAACTATTTGTAAAACAAGACGCAATTAAAATGGTAGTCGCAGCCGGCGATTGAGCATATTAAACAGGCGATCGCGATATGTCGGATTCCAAGGTTCTTGAATTTGCTCGATCAACTGCCGACCTAATGGCGTTAAGCGAAAACTATCAGTGATTCCCTGTCCGTCAACTTCACGGCGCAGTACTCCAACTTGAATTAACCACATTAAAGCATTTTCTACGGCTAATTCCGATAGCGGACGCTTGGTGTAGCCTTTTTGAGTTCCACCTGTATCGGCGATCGCCGACGTCGAGACACTTTGATAGCACATTGTCTCAAACAGATGCCGTTGAAACGGCGAACACACCAACGCGACTTTCGCGCGTTCAATTGTTTTTTTCGGATACAGAACTGTTTTAGAACTGTTCGATTCAGCGATTGACATTTTGTTTACTACACCGATTTGTTAGAAATACTGTTAACAATATTTTTTTATTGCTAGCTATCTATTTTAAACAGGAGTAGTTGTGATTCAACGCTGAAATTATCAAACTTGAGCGCAGGCGTGTGGATTTTACTGTAACAGTGCAGCAAACAAGATTATCTACGATATTGCAAAATAATCTTGACTTTGGCGATCGCTAAAAAGTTTCAGTAAAATTGCGCATGACAAGTAGTAGAAGTCTTTTTAAATTTGTGGTGTAGCTAAGTTCTGTAGACAATGCTACATAACTAGAGATTTTAGGGAATTATTAAGAGATAGTTAAAGCTGCATTAAACCAGAGTTTGTAAACATCAAATATCTTATATAGTTTCAGTTTATATTATCAAGATTATTGGAAATTTCAATGCATTACTCTCAAGGAGCAGCCAACATAGAAAAATGCGCGATCGTTATCGCTGGCTGTCCGAGATTTTGTATTTTCAGTAACTCTTTTATGGATACTGAAGCACGAAAATATTTAAATAAAGAGATACTGCCTTCTACTTGGCAACAACCGATTACATTATTCTAACCGTTGCCTAGAAAACTTCACAAATTACAGCTTGCTTTCTGTGTAATGACATAACTGAAAGCTTAAGGCGTAGAACTATGATACAAGCTAGATTTTCACTTCAGTACAATTAAGATTCATCGCACAGCTAAAGTAACTAAAAATTTTTAATACTCTTGTTATAAGTAGCCCAAGAATTGGGAAAACTGTTTTATGAGAGAACTTTAGCAGTCAAACCGATCGGAATGTTACATGTATTCCAGATATTACTCAAACAAACGACTGTTGAGAAGAGTAGTTCAATTAAAGCAGGTGATATTAATGAGATATTTTACGACAAAATACAGCTAAATATTCTCGTCAATGCTTAGTGATTATAGAACTTATAGATGTAATTTATGAAAACACATAAAATTCTGTCACTCGTAGGTGTATTCTTAGTTAGCTTGATAGTGGCTGTTAGCTGTACCCCAACACAACAAGCTTCTAATTTTACAAATACTTCTGCAACGATCGCACCAGTTCAAATGGGGTATAGTGGTTGGCCTGGCTGGTATCCTTGGGCAGTTGCGAATGAGCAAAACTTATTTGCTAAGAATAACGTTCAAGTAGACCTTAGATGGTTTGACGGTTACTTAGATTCTATGAATGCAATGAATGCAGGTCAGTTAGATGCTAATTGTCAAACCTTAGACCAAACCATTAGTTCAGTCGCAAACGGCTCTGACCAAGTTGTTGTTTTGGTTAATGATAATTCAACGGGTAACGATAAAGTCATCGTTCGTGAAGGAATTAATAGTGTTACCGATTTAAAAGGCAAAAAAGTTGCGGCAGAAGAAGGAACTGTAGATCATTTTCTCTTACTTTTAGGTTTGCGAAAAGCTGGCATGACTCAAGCAGATATTGAGTTCTTTCCTTTAGAAACTGGTGCCGCTGCTGCCGCGTTTGCAGCAGGTAGAGTTGATGCTGTAGCAGTGTATGCACCTTTTACAACTAAAGCTTTAGAGCGCCCTGGAAGTAAAGAGTTATATAGTTCTAAAGATTTTCCTGGGGCAATTCCAGACCACTTAGTTGTTAGCAGAAAAATGATTAACGAGCGTCCGCAAGATGTACAAGCACTCGTTAATACCTGGTTTGACACCTTAGACTTTATGCAAGCAAATCAGGCTAAGTCGCTTGAAATTATGGCAAAAAAAGCTGGAGTTTCGGTTGCTGATTACAAAACTTATGAGGCAGGAACTACACTCTTTTCTATTGAACAAAACTTGCAAGCTTTTCAACCTCGAAATGAAATGCAATCTTTACATTATGCAGCAAAAGAAATCAAGGATTTTCTCTTAGAAGCTGGCTTAATTAAACGCGCTCCTGACTTAAATCGTATATTTGACGATCGCTTCGTTAAAGCTTATGCTGCTTCTCGCAAAGGTCAAGTGTAGTTTTTTCTTGGACTTGCCGATCTTATTTAGTAAATAGTTATGACTGATAAATGGCTTGCCTTAGGACTTTTGTAGCTTTTAAAGGTAAGCCATAATTTTTTTGAGAGTCCCAAACTGTTTTTGCAGCTTTTAGTAAGATACTTTGTACATTTGTGTAATAAAGTTTGCTGCATTAGGGTATTGATATAGCTGGAAAGAGTACAGAAGGCACTGCTTTTTGAGTGTAATTTAGATAACGAGCTTAGAAGTAATGCTCGTACACTAAGAAATAATTAAGGTTAAAAGATATTATGTATCACTTTCCTGCATCTTTTATCAAATCTCAAACAATAGCTCGATTACTTTGTAGAATAATTCCTGCGCATTGCCCGTTTGAACGCAACATTCAAATTGGTCAGATTCACTTACATATTCCACCATTGTGTAAACTTAATCCTTTATATAAGGAAATAGTAAATCTTCGGTTTTTATGCTTATCTTATCTAGCAGAAGAATGTGGTGAAGATATATCAAGTTATTGCTAGTATGCTATGGCTTTGCGCTCAAACCTGAGTTATGACTACTTAGCGAGACGTTTTTGCTAATTCCGCTTCTCTCCGTCTAGGAACTTCATACGTCATAAAGTCGTACGCCATTTGCGTATTAGGGAAAATAGCCTGTGCCTCTTGAAGTAAATCTTTCAATTCGATGGCATTTCCTGGGGCATAGCGAGGACTAAAATGCGTCATAATTAACTGTTTGACTTGAGCTGCTAAAGCTACTTGTGCTGCCATTGTTGAGGTAGAGTGCAAGCGTTGAAAAGCAAGTTCTGCATCTTGATGTGAGAAGGTTGCTTCGTGAATGAGGACATCAGCATCTTGAGCTAGCTGTACTGCGCCATCGCAATAAATGGTATCTGTACAATAAGCAATTTTGCGTCCAATTTCTGGTAATCCACATAGATCTGCACCGTGGATGGTGCGTCCGTCAAGTAGTGTCACAGTTTCCCCGCGTTTCAGTTGACCGTAAATTCTGCCAGGCGGAATTTCTAGGGCTTTCGCTTTTTCGACATCAAACCTGCCTGGACGATCTTTTTCAGCTACGCGGTAACCAAAGGTGGTAATTCGATGTTCTAAACGCTCGCACGTGACAGTAAATTCGTCATCTTCATAGACGACTCCAGGTTGCACTGTATGAACTTCGACGCTGTATGCTAAGTGGGTTGAAGAATACCGACTACACGCGCGTAAGTAGTCTTCTAATTTGGGTGGACCATAAATATCGACTCGTTTTGTGTTGCCAGCTAATCCACAAGTAGCTAACAGCCCCATTAATCCAAAGATATGATCCCCGTGTAAATGAGTAATAAAGATCCGGGAAAGCTGGCTGATTTTGAGGTCGCTGCGTAAAATTTGATGTTGCGTACCTTCGCCACAGTCGAACAACCACATTTCAGCTCTTTGCGGTAAACGAAGCGCCACGCTAGAAACATTACGCGATCGCGTGGGGACACCAGAACTTGTTCCTAAAAATGTAATTTGCACGAAAGCGGCAACCTATCTACAGAATTTTGCGACTTCTTTATCTATAGTGGCACGGCTAGCGCAGAAAACGCGTTTAGCGAGAGAATTACTGCAAAAAGCACTTAATTCGCTTATACTGATGTATTTGAAATTCGATCGTCAACAAACTTTATTTAATTGCCAGAACAAAAAATGTAAGGATGCCAGTATGAAATTCAAACTTCTACGCTTATTATCGCTTCAAGGGCGCTTCTGGTGGTCAGCCTTATTTTGGCTCGCGTTCGTTGCTCCCGCAGCGGCGATGGAAATTCGCGTAGCAATTGAACGGGGTGTCGAGCAAATTAAAGTTGGTAGTTCGACAACGGCGACGATCCGCGATTATACCAGTGGCAAAGCTTTGGGGCAACTTGCGGCAATGAATGCCTTTTATGCACAACCCGATCCAGCTGGCGTTGCCTTAGCGCAGGTACAATCTTCGGCAATGTGGGTTGAGCCGAGTGGGAATGGCTATGTGTTCATTGGCGATCGCTGGTATCGCGGTAGAACGCTACTATTGCCCGCACAACAAGGCGTGACTGCGGTCAACTACGTCGATTTAGAACAGTATCTCTACAGCGTTCTTGGCGGCGAGATGAATGGTAATTGGCATCAAGAAGCTTTAAAAGCCCAAGCCGTTGCAGCGCGTACGTATGCGGTTTACAAGCGAGAAAACGAAAGCAACGGTGTTTATGATGTCCTCAATACGCAAGCCTCACAAGTTTACAAGGGTATTGCTAGCGAATCACCAGGTACTCATGCTGCAGTTAATGCCACTACAGGGCAAATTCTTACTTACAACAACAAACCAATTCTGGCGGCGTTTCATGCGTGTTCGGGCGGACATACCGAAAATGTGGAAGATGTGTGGTCGCAGCCCTTACCATACTTACGGGGAGTTGCTGGCTACGATGATAACGTGACTGCCTGTCAGTGGGTGAAGACAGTTACTGGAGAAGAACTTAACCAAAAAATTACTGGAATTGGCACGGTACAAGCTTTAACGCCCGTTTTGAGTCCTTATGGCAGTGTCAAAAGCATGAAGTTTATTGGCGATCGCGGTACGCGCGAACTGCGAGGAGATGCTCTACGCACAGCACTCGGTTTGAGAAGTACGCGCTTTACAATTACAGCCGAACCTTTAGGTTTGCGCTTTGATGGTCGTGGCTGGGGTCATGGCTTAGGTATGAGCCAATGGGGAGCATATAATTTAGCACAACAGGGAGTGAAGTACCAGCAAATTTTATCGCACTACTATCGCGGTGCTAGTCTAGCTCAACTCAAACGTTAGCCTGAAATCTGGTCGTGTTTTGAGGAATATTGTGATGTGGTAAGCGCGATCGCAATTGAATTGAGGAATAAGGCGATCGCGCAAACCATTCAGCATTGGTTCAGCATACTCAAGCTAGTTAAGAAACTCTTAACTTTTTATTCTCATCCTTGTCTACTATTGTGGTTGCAGTTGACTCATTTGTAAGAACGTAACTTCCCACACTAATCGTGGTTGTGCGTAGGAGCGTAAGTACTTTTTGGCTTGCTCTAAATGTGGTAGAGGTGAGTTTTGCATGTCTCCTGCTAGAAACTGCTGCCAATAAGCGTGTTGGAGGTAATCTATCAACCACAACTGCGCTTCTGTATCTAAAGTTTTATCAATTTGTCTTGCTAAATCTAAGGCGTTATGTATTGATTGCGGCGGATGAGTCAGTGCTTGGATTAATTCAGCAGGAATAGCTTGGAGTTGTTGGCTTGCGGCGATCGCATCTCCTGGGCTTCCTTGCGCGATCGCTAATACAGCAGGCGACATATGTAAATTTTCATCACCCGTTTGCTGGAGAACTTGCGTCATCTGCTCGCGACTGAGACGATAAAACGGAATTCGCTGACACCGCGATACTAATGTTGGCAACAACGCTTCCACCGCAGGCGCAATTAAGATGATCGTTGCTAATCCTGGTTCTTCTAATGTTTTGAGCAACGCATTTGCTGCGGTTTCTGCCATTGTTTCTGCTTGTTCAATGACAACGATATTTCGCGATGCTTCTATGGGAGAACGGCTTAGAAATTGCGCGATTTCTCGAATTTGCTCGACGCGAATTATGGGTGGTGCTTTGCGTTTGACCCCAGCCTCTGCGGCTTCTGCTGCGGTAAGTCGTTGTCCTTGATGCAAATAAGTTGGTTGCACCCATAACAAATCTGGGTGGTTTCCTAATTGTATGCGTTGTTTGATTTGGTGATGCTGAGCGGTTGGAGCATTGGTACAGAATATTTGCGTGATAAAGCACCGGGCGGTCAAGCTACGTCCTACACCAGGAGGACCAACAAATAAATAGGCTGGCGCAATTCGTTGACGATTAATGGCTTGTGTCAATAACGCGACCGCTTGTGCTTGTCCGATTGCGGAGGCGAAAAAGTTGGACATATAGCAGAGGTCAGTGTTATTAGTTTAGAGCAATGATTTTGTCTTTACGCTTAGCGATTTTGGCACTTCTGCTTACTCATATGTAACAATTACGAACGGCATTTGGCTCTAATTTCTGGAAAGCGTTGCCGTAAAATTTGCTGAATTGTCCCTTGCACTTCGGCTTCGCTGCGACTAGCATCAACTCGAACGATGCGATTTGGGTGATTTTGAGCCAATTCGGTGTAACCTTGCTGTACGCGGCGATGAAACTCGATTTTTTCTTGCTCGATGCGATCGCTCGTACTCTGGTGCTGTTTTCTGGCAAGACTTGTAGCGACATCAATATCCAACCAAATTGTGATATCACTTGCTAACCCACCTGTAGCAATAAAATTTAATTGCGCAATTAAACTTTGACTCAAACCTCGACCATAGCCTTGATACGCGACCGTAGAATCAACGTAGCGATCGCACAAAATAATTGTGCCATTAGCGAGTTCGGGTTTGAGGACTTCTTCTACGTGTTGAGCGCGGTCTGCTGCGTATAATAACAACTCGGTAGCATGAGCAATTGGCTGCGTATCTACCTTTAATAGTAATTGGCGTAGCGCCGTACCTAAATCTGTGCCACCTGGTTCGCGGGTGACGATGGCAGGTAATGATAATGTTTTTAGCCATTGGTGCGAGCGCTGTAACTGTGTTGTTTTGCCGCAACCTTCGACACCTTCAAAGACAATCAATCTGCCACTCATGCGCTTACTTTACTCAATTATCTGTTTTCTCCTCTTTGCCCCACTGCCTGTTTTGAGCAACTTAAAAGTAAAACGGTATAATCTCTAGTCAGTTGCGAGCTGTCGTATATCATAGAATCGACGCGTTTTCCCAGCGAGGAGTACCTATGGCTCGCTATACTAGCTGGTTCACTGTTGAAGTTCCGCCTACACGTTTACAGCAGTTGCTGATCGAAGTGTTGCAAGCTTGCAATCTCGATATTGTATACCACACAAGCGACTACATTATGGCACGAGAAATGCCTGGAAAAACTCCTTTCGCCCGCTTGGTTGTTGTCGAAGTCCTGACTGACAAAACAATGAATTCAACCACGGAAACGCGGATAAATATTGTCGTCAAAAACGAAGAGTTACCGCTACAGATGAATAACCATTGCTACCAAATATTTCAACAAGTAAATCAGGCGATCGCGGATAATCGTCAGTGGCAGTTAATTGAAAGTATTTGTAGCTAGTGCGACGAGCTATAAAAAAATAAGCCCGCCGATTTGGGGGCTTACGCATACTCAGCGCCGGTCTTGCTAGGGTTTACAGCAAAAGGATGCTTGTCGCTCGTGTTGTTTAGTCTTCGAACTCTGGCATCATATTTGGACCAATGAGAGTGACGTCATATTCATCTAACGGTCCAGAAGGCAGTGTGTCTCTACTCAATAGGTAATAAATCGCTCGGACTTGAGGACCAAACACGATTTCATCTTCATTTTTGAGGTCGTGTGCAGGAATTTTCCGACCATTAATTAGTAATCCATTAGCACTAGGTTTTCCCTTAGAATCGCCGTCAATAATACGATAGTAAAAGCTACCATCTTCGCGCGGCAACCTGACTAACGTTGCGTGACGACGAGAAACAAACTGCGAAAATAGACGAATATCGCACGTGGGTCTCTGCCAAGAGAGTATACAGGAGCGTCTAAATTAAATTCTTTACGTCCCTGATCGTCTTCAACAATCAGTATGTGGTTCTGATTAGGTTGTAAAGCCATTGAAGCATCGGTTAGTAAAATCACTAAATCAATCTATTAGTTTAGCTGTGGTCCTACTAGCTGCGGATCGCTAATAATAAATGCGATCTTGGCTGAAATTATTGAATGAGCTTAACTTAGCTTGATTGTACTTTACATTATGTCCCCTAAATCGAATCTATGGTAGCTTTTATATTCATCACCAAGAATTCGTCGTTCTTTGCAGCTTAGTAACATAAAGTAACACTTCCAGAACCAGGGGTTTTACCTAGAAGTGACGGCAGGTAAATAAGCATTTGATATGACGGTACAAGCGTTTTCAATGCCTGCTAAATGCTTCGTTCCTGTTTAGCAAATCGGCGCAATAATAAAGAATTAGTGACGACACTGATTGAGCTAAATGCCATGAGCGCACCTGCGGCGGCTGGACTGAGAACAAAGCCAAACTTCGGTAATAAAACACCAGCGGCGATCGGAATTCCTAGCGTATTGTAGGCAAATGCCCAAAATAAGTTTTGGCGAATTTTATGGAAAGTTGCACGGCTTAACTCGATCGCGACAACAACATCCTGCAAGCGATCGCGCATCAGGACAATTTCTGCGGTTTCCATCGCCACATCGGTGCCCGTTTTTAAGGCAATTCCGACATCAGCTTGTGACAAAGCAGGAGCATCATTAATGCCATCACCTACCATAGCAACGAAATGATTTTGCGATTGCAATTGTTGAATCGTAACGGCTTTACCACTAGGACGCACGCCTGCAAGAATGTGGTGTGCTTCAATTCCCAATTGTCGCGCGGTCGCTTCGGCGACTTCTTGTCGATCTCCAGTCAAGAGCATGACTTGTAACCCGATTTGCCGCAAGCTATCTACAGTTGTTTTGGCATCGGCTCTTAAAGTATCTGTCAGCGCAATTAACCCTACTAATGCCTTATCTACTGCTACATAAATGACACTTTTACCATGACTCAACAGCGATTGACTGTGTTGTTGTGCAGTATCATCAATCGTAATCGAGTGTTGTTCTAGCCATTCCTGATTACCTAGCAATACATGAGCATGACCTGCTACTACTGCTGATACTCCTAATCCTGGCTCGATGGAGAAGTCTTGAGCCTCAAGACTTGGTAGATTTTGCTGTTGTGCAGCTTGCTGAATTGCGGTAGCTAAAGGATGCGCGTTGCCACTTTCGGCAGCAGCTGCGAGTTGTAAGAGGTACTGAGTATCAGATATAGTTTCTTCGTGGCAAATTTCTTTCAGGACGATGCAATCGCTGACGTGCAGAATTCCGGTGGTGAGGGTACCCGTTTTATCGAATACTATCGTATCGAGTTGATGTACTCTTTGTAAGACATCACCGCCTTTGATCAATAACCCGCGTTCTGCGCCGACTCCTGTCCCAACAAGGATCGCGGTAGGTGTCGCAAGTCCCAAAGCACAGGGACACGCAACCACCATTACGGCGATCGCTAATTTTAAACTGAGTAACAGTGGCGAATAAATTGTCGTCTGGACATGATGCGGCTGAGCCAGCGAGTTATGTCCTAGGTGAATGAGGTGATGCGGCTGCGTGACGACATCAGACCAAACATGAGTGCCAATAAAATACCAAAACACAAAAGTCAATACCGCAGCAGTTAATACACCGTAGGTAAAGTATCCTGCTACTGTATCTGCTAATTTTTGAATGGGGGCTTTACGCGTTTGCGCAGCTTCTACCAAGGCAACAATTTGAGCTAGTGTGGTATCTTTTCCTGTACGCGTTGCCCGTAGCGAAATTGTTCCTAGTTGATTAATCGTCCCTGCGGCTACAGTATCTCCAGGATGCTTTGTCACTGGCATGGCTTCCCCAGTTAACATCGATTCATCGACTGTTGTTTTTCCAGCAACGATTTCTCCATCAACGGGAATTTTCTCACCAGGTAGAACTTGTAACCATTCGCCAACTCGCACGCGATCGGCGGGAATTTCTACACTGTCGTATCCTGAGGTTGTGTTTGTGGGATCGGCAATTAAACGCGCGACTTGTGGCTGCAGTGCTAATAATTCGCGAAAAGCAGATGCGGCACGTCCTCTGGCTTGTTGCTCTAATGTTCTTCCCAAGAGAATAAAGCCTAACAGCATCACGGGTTCGTCAAAAAAGCAGTCCCAACCAAGTTGTGGAAATACGAGTGCGACTAAGCTTGCGGTGTAAGCCGTCAGCGTTCCCAATCCAACTAAAGTATTCATGTTGGGTGCATTGCGTCGCAATCCCCGCCAGCCATCGAGCAAAATCGGGCGTCCTGGTCCGAGTAAGGTAGCGCTTGCCAGTCCAAAGTGCAGCCAAATATTGTGTAACAGCGATGGTGCAGGCAAGCCCCACTCACTGAAATGTCCCAAACTAGACAATACGAGTAAAATGCCAGCAACAACTAACTGTCTAAATGCGGATTGCATTTCCTGACGGTGTTCTGCTGGTTCTGCACTTCGGAACTGAGTTACTTCTCCCTGCGCATAACGTGGTTGGGTAGGAAACCCAGCAGCAGTTAAATCTTCCGCGAGTGCGGCAGCGTCTACAGCACCTGCGGTACACTCAACAACAGCAACTTCCGTGACCAAGTTTACGCACGTAGAAACCACGTTTTCATTTTTTGCTAGCTGACGTTCGACAACCTTGACACAGCCAGCACACTTCATTCCTTGGATGTCTAGCGTGATTGTTTCTGTTGGTTGATTGGCAATACTATTGACATGCGGCGACTCGGTTTTTGGGACAAGTTGCATAAATTCAGGGTTACTACACCTCAACACATAACCACTGTAGCGTTTAGGACCAAAGCGATGGTAGTGCAAAGTAGTGCAAATAAGAATTTAGGAAATGCGGAGTAGTTCTACATCAAAGATGAGGGTGGCGTTGGGAGGAATCACTCCACCTGCACCGCGGGCACCATAACCGAGTTCGGGAGGAATAATTAACTGACGACGTCCGCCGACTTTCATTGTACTAATTCCTTCGTCCCAACCTTTGATCACTTGTCCTGCACCAAGTTTAAAGTCAAAGGGGCGGTTGCGATCGCGCGAACTATCAAATTTCGTGCCATCTTCTAAAGTTCCGGTGTAATGGACAAAAACTCTTTGTCCAGCTTTTGGCGTTGCGCCATCACCTTCTTGGATATCGATGTATTTCAGCCCAGAGGGGGTTGTTACGGCGTTTTCATCAGACATCGTGTTGTTTGCCAGTAAAGTATCTGTAGTAGCCTTGCTGAGCGCTACAAGCTCATTTGCTGGTTGATTTGATGTAATTTCTTCGGCAATTGCCGATTTGGGTTGACTGCTAAACTGCGCGACTATCAGCACAATGACACATGCGAGGACAACACCCAAACTAATTAAAATTTCTCTCAAAGTTTCGTTCTCCCTATAAGACAACAAATTGAGCTATTACCCGTGTTCTAGTTTATGTCAAAAAAAGTGCTTAGCTATTAGCTAACCTGTATCGAAATCGCTATTTGCTTAAATTTGTTGGTTAAACGTTGAGTGATTGCGTATTGCTTAAGTTGATTTTGGTTAGAACGAAATGTTACATCCCCCGCCACAATTTATTTTCTAAATCGCGAACTTGGCGTTCAAGGCGGTCAATTCGCCCGCGCAGTTCGTCCATTTCTGCTTGACGGGGTACGCCCAAGTCTTGCAACATATTACGCATCTGACGCTGCATTTGCACTTCAAAATTACCTTGCTCTGACTTGAGTTGGTGCATCAAATTGTCAATGAACTCTTTCGCTTGGTCTGGCTGCAGCTTACCGTCTTTAACTAATTCCTCACTTACTTCCCGCAGCTTTTCGGCTACCAATGAGGTTGTGCCTATACCAACCATTAATAGCTGTTTAATCCAATTGTTGCTTTCCATGCTATCTTGCGGATATTTCATCAATAAAAAGTAGGGTTAGGGGCGAGTCGCTACCAGAACATAACTCTGATACTACTGTATCGCTGTTACGGGCATAAGAATTAAGGTCGCTCAAGCTATGCTGGAAGCATAAACCCTAAGTGCCTGTAGTTCTATTGTGGCAAATTTACAGCTTTGCCTATGGCTACTGCAAGATAGAAAATCGCTAAAATGGTTATTGAGTTGCTGAAGTGTAAAGTAGATCCAGAGCTACGCGAACGATATTTGCAATTAGATGCAGAAGTTTGGACAAAGGCGCTGGCTAAGTGTCCTGGATTTCTAGGCAAAGAAGTTTGGCTCAATCCAAAGGAAGCATCAGAAGTTATTTTAGTGATTCGCTGGGCAACAAAAGAACAATGGAAAGCAATTCCTGAGGAGTTCCTACTTCAGGTAGAAAAAATATTTTCGCAACAGATGGGTCAGACTTATCAAATCGTTGAGTCAGTAGAGTATCAAGTTTATCGCGATCGCTAATCTCTTTAAGTTGACATTAATTTGACTGTTTCAATGCCACATTGTCCTCGTTGTCATCAATCGGTTGATGCACAAGCAGTTACTTGTCCTTATTGCCGTACTCCACTCAAAGCTTACGGACATCCAGGAATTCCCTTACACCGCGCTACTGGTGATACCTACTTGTGCGATAGTTGTACCTACCACTTAGACGATACGTGTAATTTTCCGCAGCGCCCTTATGCTAAAGAGTGCACGCTTTATCAAGATGTCACGCAAGCTCAATTGCGCGCATCACAGCAGTCTTACAAAAACAGCTTGAGTGCAAATTTTCGTAACTGGCTGAGGCGATACCAATTTTGGTTATTAATCCTCGGCTTACTCTTGCTAAGTTTTCTGATTGTGTTATAGGTTGGGATGCGGTAATGGGTCATGAGGATTGAATTGCGAAATTCACTCACCCCTCACAATCATTTCCCGAATTTTCTGTGCAGTTGCGGGTGCGAGTAAAACGCCGTTGCGGTAGTGCCCTGTCGCGAGGAGAATGTTGCTAAAACCTGGTAAGTTACAAATAATGGGTGCGGGTTGTCCTTCAGGGCGCGGACGTAAACCTGACCAAGTATGGATGATTTTCGCTTGGGCTAAAGCCGGACAAAATGCGATCGCTTGCTGTTTGACGATCTCTAATTGCGTAGCATCTGCGACTACCTGTTCGTTGACGGGAAATTCTACTGTGGCACCAATCCAGTAATTTGTCACTGGTTGACTGCCAACACAAGGCACAATATGAACGTCATTACCTGTAATGACGGGTTGAAAACTGGGATCGCCCAACGGTCGATCGACCTGCATGTGAATCGCTTGACCAAGTACAGGTTTAATTTCAACTGCTGGGGTAGATTGCATTTGTTGCGTACCAGCAAACGAGAGCGCTATACGAGTGCGATCGCAAGCAATTGTTGTCGATTTTTGCTGCAATTGCAACGCTGTTGAACCCGTACCGGCGGCAATAACTAGCCAATCGACTTCTTTGATTTGTTCGGATAATTGTGCGTTCTCGATCTGGAGATAAATCTGTTGCTCGGCGTTATCGAAACAATAACCTGTAGCTGTGACCCCAAAATGAAATTGAACTCCATTGTGCTTTGCGGCTTCTACTAAAGCTATAGTCAGCGCTACAGGATCTACTTGTCTGTCTTGCGGTGAGTAAATTGCTGCAACAATTTTTTCTGTGTTAAGCTGCGGACACCGCAATTGTAGTTGTGCTGCGTTCCAAATTTCTAATTGCCATTCTTGTGTTGAACGAACTGCGGCTAACTTTTCCCAACTGGCTAAATCTTCTTCTTGAAAACAAAGCATCAATATGCCTTGGCGATTGTAGGGAATCCGCCGCATAGTGACCGCTTCTAGCTCTGGAATGAGGGTTTCATAGCGTTTGATACTCCTAGCGCGCATCTGCCATGCATTACCCTTGATTTTGTGGCTAATAGCTCCCATTAAGACTCCCAGCGCTGCACCAGTTGCTGCTTGGGCAGGTGGTTGGCGATCGATAACGGTAACTTCCAGCCCAGACAAACTGAGTTCGTAGGCGATCGCTGCCCCGATAATACCGCATCCAATAATTAATACATGACTCATGAGTTGAGCGAGAATATTTGAGCACAGGGTGCAGGGGCGCAGAGGAGATAGAAAGTTATGAGTT
Source organism: Chroococcidiopsis sp. TS-821 (assembly GCF_002939305.1). Taxonomy (NCBI): domain Bacteria; kingdom Bacillati; phylum Cyanobacteriota; class Cyanophyceae; order Chroococcidiopsidales; family Chroococcidiopsidaceae; genus Chroococcidiopsis; species Chroococcidiopsis sp. TS-821. The sequence continues at coordinate 1,117,147 of NZ_MVDI01000001.1, forward strand.
TTCAGTGTTGAGTGTTAAGTTAAGAAGTTTTTGAAATGATGCCTCCAGCACCTTTCTTTGCTTTCTAAAACTCAAATCTCACGCATTCAAAACTAATCACTCTTGACTCGCCCCTCACCCATAGTTAATTACGCTTCACTTTCTTGCGTTGGCGTTGGTTTAGGAATCAACTGTAAAAAGCCATCGATATCTGCTAAGGCTTCGCGGTAGTTAAGCGTTGCTTTTTGATAGTCAGCGGCTTCTGCGGCTTGCTCAATTTTGACTAGATTATCAAACAAATCGCGAGTATATGCCCTTGCTTGTGATTGATCTTGCGGCAGAAGGTTGCGCGTGACATAAGTCATTTTAAGCCGCATCTCCCCGCCAGGACCGTGAATGAAGTTGCTGACATCGATCCAATCGCGGCGTTTAATCAACGTAATGAGCTCGTTATTCATGCGATCGCGCAAGGCAACGATGTCAGGAACGTATTGCTGAATTTGCTCGATTTGTGCCGCCGTATACGTGGGAGGGGCTTTGGCTACGCTGGGGCTACTACAACTAACAAGAAACGTTGTCACGATAACTAAAATCAATGACAGAATTGACCGATAACGCGCCATAGTTTGACTATACTTTTGTCTGCTGATGAACAGTGTCATTTTAGATCGCTAGTGGCAAGAGTCAATTGCTATTGTCTTGTCCAAATGAAATTTTCGTCCCCTACTGCGGGAGGTATGTTCGTCAAGCACAATTTTGCGGATCAATCTTTACCTAACAGCAGTAGCGCGATCGCTTTGAGAGCGATGATTGCAAAATTGATAAAGTATTGTTAAGCTGGAAAACCAATACAGTAAGCTTTCTAGCGGTTTTCTGTCGTCTTTTTCACTACACTAGACTCAAAATCCAGGAGAGTTCCCGCGTGAACGCAGCTGAGCAAGCAACCAATTTGGAACTTACCAGTAAAATTGCTACAGTCGTTAATCTTTTTAAATCAGAGTTTCCTGACGCTAGGTCTGACCTTAAACCTTGGACGAACGATCCGGATACTAGAGAATTAGTCGATCCAGATTCAATCGATATCGGCTTTCACTTTCCTGGTGTCAGTCGCTCGTTGCAAAGTCGCAGTATTTTAATTCAGATCCGCTTTCACGAAGATCCTTTAAACGGCGATCGCGCTTGTATTGGTGTAGAAGCCGCAGGTTTCGATCATCGCGGTAAGCAATGGCATCTTTCTACCATAGAAAACTGGAGTTTTGTTGGTGCGGTTCAGCCTTCCCCTGAAGTTGGAGAAAAGCTGAAGTCATTTTGCCGCGAAATTATCCGCGTATTTAATCAGGGGTGAGTTTTTCGTGGCTAGTGAATAGTTATGCGTTTTGAATAGTTAAAACAATCTCCTGTGCGCCCCTATTCAACTCCCTGACCTATCCTTGACGACCACATTCACCACAGTAAGGTGAGTTATAAGTGCTTTGGCGTTTACCAAATAACGCGTAGCGGTTGTCGCGGACTTGTTCGTAGATGCGATCGCCTACCCATTTGACGCCTGGTAATCCGCGATAGGCTTCAACAAAGAGATTACCCAGTGGTAACACGCGCCCAATTTCTTCGATAGCTGCCGTTCCTTGCCAACGACGTTCGGGTTGATCGGCATCGAGTAAAATCACACCTAACTCACACTCTTGAGATGTAATTCCCCAAGGTGCTAGCGTAGCTTGGTCTTGCATGGGGATATAACGAAACATTTGTCCTTTATCAAAACTTTCAAGTAGCTGGACAAAAGTTACGCAAAGGTTGCAATTGCCATCGTAGATGACCTGATAATTCATAAAACAAGTTTTTTGCACATTTGGTTATATCTCTATTTTTAAGCTTATTGAGCTCGTTTTGTAAATCAAAGGCGATCGCCTCGACTGAACTTTCTTTCTTCCAGGTTATGAGCTACTGTTTTTATATATAGAAAGTCAAGACAAGCGATATTTGTATTTATTCTTTGCCTTTCTTCAATTTTCTTACGCTTCAAGTTGGCTTTATTATATTATCAAAAAAACGTTGAATAATAAATCTTTTTAAAGAAGAGTAGCTAGCAATTAATGCACTTTTGAGTGCATACTTCTGATATTTATGTTTTTGTTCTAAAATAAATATAGATATCAAAATCTACCTAAAAATACTAACTAAAACTTATTAAACTATTTTAATTTCCTAAGCTTTAAATCAAAATCAGTTACTTAAATAATCAGTTATCAATATTTTTACAAAAAGCTTTCAAAAAAACTCAAGGAGGTAAAATATGATGCACGCAACCACGAATATCATTCATGATAGAAATGCCCGCGGTCATACGCGCATGGGTTGGTTAGATAGTTACCATACTTTTTCCTTTGGTAGTTTTTACGATCCAGCACGGATGGGCTTTCGCGCTTTACGAGTCATCAATGACGATCGCGTTGTTCCTGGTGCTGGTTTTCCGATGCATAGTCACCGCGATATGGAGATTTTTACTTATGTTCTAGAAGGTGCCTTAGAACATCAAGATAGCCTAGGTAACGGTGCTGTTATTTCTCCAGGAGAAGCACAAATTATGAGTGCAGGTACTGGAATTACTCACAGCGAGTTTAATCCATCAAAAACTGAACCTGTACACTTTTTACAAGTTTGGATTATTCCTGATACCCAAGGTTTAGAACCTAGATATGAGCAAAAAGCGTTTCCTTTAGAACAACGTCGCGGTAATTTACGTTTAATTGCTGCTAAAGATGGGCGTGATGGCGCAGTTACAATTCATCAAGATGTTGAGTTGTATACATCTGTTTTGGAAAAAGGTGATGTTTTAAATTATCACCTCAAGCCAAATCGTTATGCTTGGTTACAAGTTGCACGAGGAATTCTATCTCTTAACGGTCAAGAACTTCGTGCAGGAGATGGCGTACAAATGTCTGGAGAAAACCTAGAAATTAGCACTGATATTGGTGCAGAAATTCTATTGTTTGACCTTGCCTAATTTGAGCAAGTTATCATGCTGGTTATTTAGTTTATCCTAGGGTGAGTCTTTGCTCACCCTACTTACTATTCATGAGGTTACAATTATACTCGCTACCGTAATTTCATTTTTCTATCCAATATTATGTTTTGTTCTGTTTGTTCTCATTCCCATAGCGTATATTTTGCTCAACAGTCATAAGTTTGAGCGATCAATAATGGCGGTGGAAAGGCAAAATCTTAGATGAAGTGAGAATGAGATTTACAAATATTGGTCAATATCAGTTTTTGCGCGTGCGTGATGAATTCTTAGCACAAGCCCCAAAGTGATTTGCTTCATTATCCAGTAAAAGATTGTAATGATAACGAAGATGATGATAACGACAAACAAAGGGCGTCGTTCGGTTAAATCATTAACAGTTTTGATTAAAATGTTACCAGGTTCAGTGACTAAATCCCAACTGTTGAAGCGACGAAACCTGCCAAGATAAACTCCAACCGCACACAATGCATGTAAAATCAGTTCTGCCAAATTAACAAATTGTCTTGCTCCTAGACGTCTTAAATAATAGCCTTGATTAATTAAAGAGACGACATAAGCCTCAAATCCAACGAGCATCGCAAACAGATGCACAGGAATAACAAACAGCGTAATTATCCAGGGGGATAAACCAGGGCGTATCCCGCGGATGAGATGGATAATATCGGTAAGCACGTAAGGCGCGTTGGGCAAAAAAGCCACGAAAACAACAAAGACTATCCACCACAGCAAAGAACGAGAGCGTGTTTTGCGGCGAAATAACCAGAAACTCAACGCTAAAGGAATAAAAGCCAAAAACAGGTTCCACAAAATCCAACCGCTGTAGATGGCGTCAAAAGCGCGTACTAACTGCGTAGGTAATTCGGTAAATACCCTGGCTGCAAAAATGCGATCCATGTTAGCTGTAGTAGTCTTATTTTGCTTTTCTTAGATTAACCTCTGTTTAAGATGGTTCCAAATAAGATAAAGTTATTAAGCAAAGATAAAGTCGCGCGCAAAACTAACGTTGGTAGAATCTTGCACTACGCCGATCGCATCATTACCAAAGAAAATGGCGGTATCAGGTGCCGCACTGCCAAACCAGTTTCCGGATTGTAGCGAGTATTGGTTGGAAGTTCCCCTTACTTGAATATAATCATATTGCCAATCAAAATCGGTGATTAGAGCATAGCCATCTCCTCGATAAAAGACATTTGAAGTGTCACCCAACACAAAGGTATCTGTACCTGTGCCCCCAGTCAAAACATCAAATTCTGTACTACCACCGAAACCGAAAAGGACATCGTTACCCGCACCTCCATTCAACGTGTCAGAACCGCCACCACCGAACAAGTAATCATTACCATTCCTACCAGAAAGATTATTAGCAACGCTGTTACCGATTAGAGTATCGTTACCCGCTCCTCCGATCGCATTTTCAATTGTGACTCGGTAGGCGATCGCTAAATTACCGTTAGCTCGACTACTACCATTATTAAAGGCAGGTCCAATCGAACTAAAACTTCCAGGATTAAGATTAATAGTTGCGGCGAGAGACTGATTGGCAGCGCTAATAGTATCGTTACCGCCAGCATCCCAGATTGTCTGCACGAACGCTTGATTTGCGTTCCATGAATAAGTGTTATTACCCGTACGAGTATTATTATTAGCACCGTAAAGTGCTTGGATTGCTGCAATGTCGTAGAGCATTGGTGTGTGAGCGTGAACTCTGCTACCTGGATGCCCGTTGTACGACATCACGGTATACTTGGTGTTGTCCTCTTGTGAGGGTAAGAAAGGACCTTGACTACCTCCTCCCCCTGCATTGTAGTTACCTGGATGTTTTAGCCCTAGAGCATGACCAATTTCATGAACCATGGTCAAAAACCCAAAAGAGCCGTTGGTTTGAGTGTAATTTGGAGCGTAAGAATTATTTAGCCAGACATCTCCTCCTCTGGGATCGTTGTTTGGAAAGTAGGCGTGGGCACTGCTAAAATTTCCTGTATTCGCTGTGCCAAACCGAATGATTCCACCTGCGCCTGCATCGGATACTTCAACAAATCTAAGTCCCGAAATTTCACTAAAAAGCTGTAATGCTCTACGCGCTGCATTTGCTTGAGTTGCGTTAAAAGGAGCGAAGTTGTTGCGTTCTGAATTATTCCAGGGATAATAGTTCGGTACTGATGTCATGAAGCTATAACTTATCGTGGAACCACTCCAGCGCGTAGCAGGAGTAGGTAGTAGTGCATCGATGTAGTAAACTCCTGTGTTTGCTTGAGGTGTTAATCCTCCGTTTGTTGAGGTTGTGGTTTGAAAGTTTAGACTGTCGTTATTGAAATCGCTGGAAAAACCACAGCACGCTGAACAACCACAACGCTGCGGTTGAGTTGATAATTTTGATGTTTGAGGATCATTTCCAATCCACCCGAAACTTTGCCCCAAATCAAATATACTTGCACTACCTATCGCTGAAGCTGTTTCTATATTCTTAGCGCTAATAGGCTTATTGTTTTCAATTTCTGCTACTACAAGAGGAAGTTCCGTTTCTTTCTTTTGAGTGTCTGCGAAATCATTTGGAATGAGTTGCTTATGAGATGGGATTAATGATGATGACGTAGTTGGCGTGGAGTTTGCCAAAGCAAAGGGCGCGATTTTAAGAATCGTTTCGCTAGCAAATTCACTATCGTTTAAAAGGCTATCTTGGCTCAAATCACGCTCGTCAAAGAGTGTATCGCGATATTCTTCTATAATTTTTGAAACAGTCATTATAGTCTTACCTGTCAAAAAATATGTATAAATTGTTGCTAATTTTCGTAGGGAAGCATGAATGGCATCAAGGCTAATCTTCTAGCTTGTCTAAGCTTAGAGTAGATGATTCGCCTGAGTGGTGTATTGCCTTTTTATGCAAAGTTATTTACCGAAAATAGTGAAATCTTTGCTACACAGTACGGAGAGGTTTGCGTAGAAAGTTGTACTAGCTGGCAAACGCCACACAACTGATTGGTTAAACACTCATTGCTAATTACTCATAACCCTAAATAATCAACCATCAGCGATGAGCAACTGCAAAGATATGAATAACAACTTCAGCTAGCAGTGTTTTCAGCTACAGTATGCGCACTGCTTGTAGTCAAAAATGGTGATTTAGATAACAGTAGGTTACTTTTGCTTGCTACTGTTGCGGTTAGGATATGAAACCTCGGATTATTGTCTGCGGCTTAGAACGCACGGGCTACAAAATTTTTTGCTTACTCAGACAGCAAGGAGCAAGTGTCGTTGGCATTCATCACCAGCCGATTCCCAAAGAAGAAGCGATCGTTGTTGGCGATCTGCAAGCAGCGGCGACTTTACAAGCTGCTGGAATCGAAAGTGCCCAGGCGCTGGTACTGGCAAACAGCGACGATGCTTTGAATTTGGCAATTCTCATTCAAGCGCGCGTACTTAATCCGCGAATTCGGATTATTAATCGTTTATTCAATGCTAATTTAGGCGATCGCCTCGACCACACCTTGCCGGATCACGTTAGTATGAGTGTTTCGGGTCTAGCCGCACCAGTCTTTTACTTTGCCGCTTTAGGAAATCGGGCGATCGGGCAACTCAAACTCTTCAATCAAACATGGCCGATTCAAGAAGAATACATTCACGAAAATCATCCTTGGCGCGGGCGACTGTTGAGTGATTTATGGGACGATCGCGCGCGGATGTTGATTTATTATCTTCCTGTACAAGGTGAAATTGATCTCGTTTGTGCAGTCAGTTCTGGACGGCAGTTGCAAGTCGGCGATCGCCTGATTGTGGGTACGCAACCAAGTATTCGGACGATGCGCAAATCAGCAATTTCTAAACTACTGAAAGTCCTCACCAACTTACGTCAATTTCGCCAACACGGTCAATCGTTAATGGTTGTGACGTTAGTTCTACTCGTCACGATTTTCACAGCAACGCTAACTTATATTTGTGTTGATTTAAACACTTCGATTATTGATGCTTTATATTTTTCAGTTGGAATGATTACAGGTGCTGGTGGCAAAGAAGAAGTCGTCGAAACAGCACCAGACAGCATCAAAGTCTTTACTGCCTTCATGATGTTAATCGGCGCAGGTATTATTGGAATTTGCTATGCGCTACTTAACGATTTTGTTTTAGGCACGCGCTTCAAACAGTTTTGGGATGCAGCACGAGTTCCCCAACGCCATCATTACATTGTTTGTGGATTAGGTGGCATTGGCGTGCAAGTTGTTCAACAATTCCACGCTAGTGGACACGAAGTCGTCGTTATTGAACGCGATCCTAACAATAGGTTTCTTAATAAAGTGCGTGGATTAGGTATCCCAGTGATTCAAGGCGATGCAAGTTTACCCGAAACATTACAAGCCGCGAATTTAAAATCGGCAAGCGCTTTATTAATTGTGACAAGTAACGATGCCGTTAACTTAGAAATTGCACTAAATGCCAAAACCCTAACGCCAAGTATTCCTGCGATCGTTCGTTACGAACATCCAGATTTTGCGCACATGGCGCAACAAGTTTTTGAATTCGAGGCGGTGCTAAGTCCTGCGGAATTGGCAGCCCCAGCTTTTGCTGCTGCTGCATTGGGGGGAAGGATTTTAGGTAATGGTATCACTGCTGACAGTCTTTGGGTTGCTTTAGCAACTTTAATCACTCCTTCGCATCCTTTTTGCGGTCAGCGCGTTAAAGAAGCCGCAATGCAATCTGATTTTGTACCGCTATACATCGAAACAAATTGCCAAACGATTCACGGTTGGGATTTATTAAGGACATATCTCAGTGCGGGAGATGTTTTGTATTTAACTATGCCTGCAAATCGCCTAGATCAATTGTGGCGAGCTGTACCTTCTCAAATCATGGTTAGTTGAGCAGATTTTGACAATCGGTCACTTGTGATGCGGCGAGCACGAAATACCGACGACGGCTAGAATAATCAAACTACCTCCGAAGCCTTGTGAAACTAGAAGTCGCTCTCCTAGGATGAAGTAAGCGCCTATCGTTCCAAACACAGGAGTCAAGGTAAGATAAAGCGACAGTCGACTGGCAGGGAGATAGCGTACCGCAGCGAGGTAAAGAAGAAATGCGAGTCCATATCCAAATGCTCCTGAGGCGATCGCAATTAGTAAATTGTCCCAAATTGTTGGTGTCAATTCAAAAGACTCGAAACCGAAGAACAATGCACCCACGAACATAACAATAAAAAGCATGAGTGCGACAGATTGTTGAATAGCAGCTAAGACGACAGGATGTATACGTTGTACTGAACGCGCCGCTGTAATCGCATAAAGTGAAGCAAACAAAACACTGAGACAAACAAGAAGATCTCCCCAAATTGAGCCTAAAGTAATTGAACTTCCATCAGGAGTCACAATAAAAGAAACTCCAACACAAGCTAACAACCCTAACCCAACAAAAGCAATATTAAACTGTTCGCGCAGAATCAACCACGATAGCGCCATTGTTATCGCTGGTTCAGTTGTACTGATAAACGTCGCATTGCTAGCTGTTGTTAGCGCTAGTCCAAACATCCCAAAAATGTAAGATAGCCCAGGTTCAAGCAACCCTGCTAAGCTCAATTTAAGCGTTGTCCAACGCAAAGGAACTGGAATACCTTGGAAGATAACGATTGTCCAGAAGAACAGCACACTCGAAGCTGTTTGAATGCATAACAAGGTAAACGGTGGTATTTGTTCTAATGCGCCTTTTGTTAGTACGATGGTTAGACCATAAATTGCTGCGGCTAGGATAATGAAATGAATTCCTTCAGGAAGAGCTGGTAAACGTTTAAAGCTGCGCAGGGATTCGGTCATACGATATCTCACGATTGATCTTCAGCCAAGAATGTGCTTCAAGCAATCAAAGCACGCTTTATGTAAACAACTGTTGCAATAGTACCCACGTTTATACCAAATACGCACAGACGGTCGCATTTCATTCAATGCTAAGTGACCGTCAGTACGGGTTTGATAACGTATAGAAGTTTAGTAGCTGAAGATCTCAGTTTATATTTACACTGCTTCCATCTCGGCAATACACTGGTGTAGTAGATAATGCATTTTCTCAGCATCAGCATGGTGTCTGCGTCCGTGACCTGGCAATACCCACTCGAAAGCGTACTCTGTCAACTTCCGCATAGACTGAATTTGTTCTGTCCAAGAATACCAGCAGACATCGCGCCAAGCAATGAGGGAATTGCGATTATCTGACCAAGCTAAGTGATCGCCAGTAAAGAGAAACTGCTTGTGGAGTAGAACTGTATGACCTCTTGTATGCCCAGGTACAGGAATAATCAGCAAATCCGAAGCGAGTTGAAACGGTTGCGAGCCTGTCAATTGAATTTCGACGTTGTTGCGAGTGCTAGAAGTAATATCGTCACGATGCAGAATGCGATCGCATTTGAAATGCTCGTGGTACTTCTGATGATCGGCGACATCGTCTTTGTGCGTTAGGTACAAATAACGAATTCCTCCCAATTCCTCGATTTGCTTCACCAACGGTAGTGTAAACCGAGGTGAATCGACCATCACATTGCCATCGGGACGGACAATCAAGTAACTTGCTGCGCCATAGGAGCTTTCTGCATGATAGCCGCAGTGGTAAACATTCTCCGCGATCGAAATGGGAAAACTTTGTTGCGCTTCTTTAATATCGTGGGGTCTTTCTACCGTGCCAATCGAACTTGTAGGACACGCCAAGAGTGCTTGCAGCGATCGCAGCCGCTCAATTTTATTACCTGGCTGATGATAAACTGCTGATTGTCCTCCAATGCGACTAAATACTTCTGGAGTCATCCAGCGACAAGTATCGCAATCAATACACGTGCTATCAACATAAAAGTCTCCACTCACGTTTTGCGGGCGGCGCTGATTTAGGTGAGCCATAATCAAACCTCTAGAACGCAGTGATAAAGCTCATCACTGTCTATTCCTAAACTAGCGCACTTGACATAAGAATGTATTTATGCTAGGTGACAAGGTCAGGAAAGACTTCCTGTACCGCAGGGTGAACGAGGCGATGATTGTGAACGTTTACACCCGCAGCTAAAGCGGGATTCGCTGCCACTGCTTGCATTCCTAAATTCGCTAACTGCACGATATAAGGTAAGGTACTATTATTTAAGGCTTGCGTTGCCGTCCACGGTACAGCCCCAGGCATATTAGGAACGCCATAATGAACGACTCCTGCTTCAACATACGTAGGTGCAGTGTGACTTGTTGCGCGTAATGTTTCAATACAACCACCTTGGTCAACTGCGACGTCAACAATTACCGATCCTGGACGCATCCGCCCGACTAACTCGCGATTCACCAGAATTGGCGCGCGTCGCCCAGGAACTAAAACCGCACCAATGAGTAAATCCGCATCGGGTACCACAGCGTCAATTTGCGCAGAATTGCTATAAAGCAACTCGACTCTAGAGCCGAAGATTGTCTCTAGGTAAGATAACCGCTCAACGTTCACATCTAAAATCTGGACAGTCGCACCCATCCCGACTGCAATTCGTGCGGCTTCAGTCCCCACAACGCCACCACCTAAAATGACAACACGAGCAGGTCGAACACCAGGAACGCCGCCTAACAGAACGCCGCGCCCTCCTTGTTGACGTTCTAAAAACCTCGCACCAAATTGCACGGATAAGCGCCCTGCAATAATACTCATGGGCGTCAGGAGTGGTAGCTTATTCGTACTGTTTGCGACTTCTACAGTTTCATACGCGATCGCAGTTACCCCACAATCAATTAAATGCTCGGTCAAAGCCCGATCTGCAGCTAGATGCAAGTAGGTAAATAATAATTGCCCTTTTTGGAGAAACTGATATTCTGCCCGTAGTGGTTCTTTGACTTTGACAACGAGTTCTCGATTCCAAGCCTCTTGTGCGGTCACAATTTCTGCTCCCACCTGACGATAGTCATCATCAGTAAAACCCGCACCAACACCTGCTTGTGATTCTACAAACACCTGATGACCATTTTCTTTGAGGACGCGTACACTACTCGGACTCAAGCCCACGCGAAATTCTTGATCTTTTGTTTCTTTAGGAACACCGATTTCCATTGATATCATCTACTTACATCTGTTTCTAGCTTAAGCGCGATCGCTGTTAGTGACGAGATCTTGAGTTCTAGACAGCAACTGCGTTAACTGTTTCTCGTACAAAGAAGTCGAACCCCACCTTGAGCCTACTTTTGTCAATTTTATCCGTACCATACAGTAAAGAAATGTAAAGAAAACGTAATTTTGGGTACAATCTAATTGACTTGAATTCAGGATAAGCTCTGAGCTAATTTACCTAACACGTGAGGTTTCACAAATGACAACGCAGCCACAACCAACAACTACCCCCAATCTAGAGGAACCCAAGTTTGGATTTAATGAATATGCTGAACGTCTAAACGGTAGAGCAGCGATGATTGGCTTTTTACTCCTTATAGTCATTGAATACTTGACAGGTAAAGGAGTATTGGCTTGGCTTGGGCTAAAATAGAGGAGAAGCCGCTTGTGTCTGAGTAGAGACAAAATCTATTTGGCAGTGAACTATAAAGCGATTGGTTTTGTCTTGTTCAGCAATGATGCAAATTAGGTAAAGATACTGCATCCTAACAACGTAGGTCTTAAGATAATAGCTAAGCTCAAGTGTGTTAATTTGTGATGAACGCAGCCCTACCAAAATTGATAAAGTCTGCATACCGTAAAGAACCGCTACCCAGTGTATTAGTGACCATGGGAGCGGTGGATGCTGTTATTGGCGGATTAGGCGATCGCTGGTCTTTGTTTGCATTTGGATTGGTTACTGTAGGTATAGCAATCGGCTTGCGCTGGTGGCTGTTGCAGCAACAACGTCCTTATCCAACAGAATCAATGACGACGACACCGCGTTACTTACCTCCTAGTAGCTCGCATCAAGCCCTACCCGTGTTAAAAGCATCAAAAAAACGCCCTCCTCGCTAAGAAAGCGAGCAATACACTGGCTCGGTAGTTACAAATCCTTGATAGACAACGACCAACTACAAATCAAGTTTTGGCTTGTGCTGATTCAACAAGTTTCTTCAACTTCATATAAGCCTCTTCAGGAGTCAGTGCTTCGGACTCATTTTCATTGGGAATGTAATATTGCCTACTATCGGGAAAATGCCGCACGACAAAGCTAGGAATCATTCCTAGTTCCATTGCCTTTTCTCCCAACATATCGGCTGCTTCTGCTAAGCTGTATTCGTCATGAATTTTATATTCGCTCATATTTTTGATTACCTATAAGAACAATCCCTACTGCACTTATTTTACTCAATTTAAAGCTAATATATATGAACAAAAATTACTATAAATCAACACCAACTTAATTACAAAAAACCTTTGTTAGTTTTGTAATCTACCAATAGATGTATTTTTTATAACTTGTAGATAAAAAACATAGATTACTTATTCTTTCGGTTCAGATAATAAGTAGCAAGTACTCGCAAAAAAAATAACCGTTAACAATTAGTCTGCTCTTTATAATTTAACTCTAGATTTTGATATAACTGATATAAGATAAATAATATCGTCAATTGCAAGCGAGCGATAGACTTGAGTCTTTTTATTATAAATTCTATTTTGATTACTTAATAGAAAAAATGGCAAGACGGAAGTAGACTACTCTATTAACTAATCTCTGAACTAGAGTAACTCAATCACTATTTTTAATCATCTATCTCAAGAAAGGTTTTAGTCAGAGTTGTGTGCGCTAGTAAAAGATACAGAAGATATCTTAAGTATTTTTTCACGAACAGAGTGCAACTCACTTCGCTCTTGAAAAAATAGTTATTCTAGATTTTGTGGTGCGTACGCTATTTTCTTAAAATGCAAATCTCCAATTAGGAGAAGGCAGGTACAAAGAAAAATTATTATTCTGCAAGCTAGGTTACTATCAGGGTCGGAGGCAGCACGTGAATGTAGAGAAGTTTGCTAAACAAATCCATAAACAAATAGAAAGCTTGTGTGCAACGCATAACAATACAACAGAAATTACCCAAGAAATGTTACCGCTCGCGCTAACAAATCTTGGCATTCTTTCTGAAGAACTACAGATAACACTAGACGATCTACAACGCCAAAATCAGGAACTAATAGCGACCCAAACCGCATTAGAATTACAAATCCAACGCTATCAAGAACTCTTTGAGTTTGCTACTGATGGTTACATCCTTACAGACAAATCGGGAAAAATCGAGGAAGCCAATCGGACGGCAGCTAAACTGTTGAATGTCCCACAGCGCTTTTTAATTGGCAAACCATTTCTAATGTTTGTTGCAGAAAAAGACAGACAAGCGCTTTATAGTAAGTTGATGCAACCGCAGCCGGTAAAAGAAATAATTGAGTGGACAGTGAATCTTTGCCCGCGAAATAGCGAACCGTTGAGAGTCTCACTCATAATCGCGATCGCGACAGACAGTGAAGGTAAAAAAAGCCAAATGCAAGTATGTATTCGCCGCAATCAGGCTTCTCAAGCGCCGCCTTTGGTCGAGCCAATTGAAGAGAAGGCTTGCGATGCAACGCGCGATCGCCGCAAATTTGTTTATTTAAAGGGCGAACTTATCCCACTCACACCGCAGACGATTTGGCAAGTCCACCAAGGAATTGTGAAACTAAGTACTTTGAGTGAGACTGGAGAAGAGGTAGTCGTAGGTTTAGCAGGACCTGGAATGCCGTTTGGAGTTGAGTTAACTGCGTTGCATACGTATCAAGCTACCGCGCTTTCCCAAGTTGAGTTACTTTGCTATTCTTTTAGCGAACTTGCCGCATCACCGTTGCTAGCTGCAAATGTTTTACCGCGAATTAACCAAAGATTACAACAGACGGAAGCTTTATTAGCTATTTTTGGGCAAAGACGCGTCAAAGATCGTTTTGAGCAATTATTGCAGCTATTAAAACAGGAGATTGGGCAACCAACGCCTCAAGGAACTCGTTTAAGCGTACGTTTTACGCATCAAGAATTAGCCGAAGCTTGTTCAACAACTAGAGTCACGATTACACGGTTATTGGGAAAACTGCAAGAACAGGGCAAAATAGCGATTGATGCTAATAACCACATTATTCTCAAGGAACAAAGTTTGTTTGACAGACTGCCCGAAAAAGATGTTTACACAGTATAGTAGGCGTCAAAGCTCAGAGGTAAACAGTACGCGCCGTGTTTAACTCTGATGGAAGAGCGTTCACTGTGTAAAGGTGGTCAGGATCAGAGGCTAGCTAAGAATATCGTTCTGAGCTGCGAGCGCGTTTTCAGTATCCCTTTAATAACTATATAAACAAAAAAACCCCAGAAAGGGGCTTTGTTATGAGTTGTTAGTAGTTAGTACCTAGTCAATAGGTTAAAAATTACTCATGAAACTTAGAGGATGTACAACAGTCCAAATAAGACAATCCAGACAACATCAACAAAGTGCCAGTAGATTTCTGCAGCTTCTACACCAAAGTGTTTTTCACTAGAATAGTGACCCGTAACGCGCGATCGCCACAACACAGCCAAAATGGCAACGAGTCCAATAAAGACGTGCAAGCCGTGAAAGCCAGTGAGAACATAAAATGCACTAGCGAATAAGTTGGTCGTCAGACCAAACTCCAAATTACTGTATTCGTAAAGCTGTCCGGCTAGGAAGATTGCGCCCATCGCCGCAGTAATTGCTAACCACGTACGCATTCCAGACACGTCATTTTTTTTGATTGCTGTGTCTGCATTGTGAATCACAAAACTACTGGAAATTAGGATGATCGTATTAACTCCAGGTAGTAGCAGTTCTAATTCTGGCGTTCCCTCTGGTGGCCATGATGGTAGCACAGAGCGAAAAGCTAAATAAGCGCTAAACATACCGAAGAAAATCATTCCTTCAGCAACTAGAAACAGAATTAGCCCAGTAATGCGATGGTCTGGATGTTCTTCGTGATGCGCTGCGGCTTCTGTGTGGTGATAGTTAAGTGCTGTTTTTGCTGGGTCAATTGTTTGACTTTGCATGATTTCATTAAATAACGAATGTATGCGTAGTGAATTATGAGCGACTGACTTTTATCCTTCACAATTCATCAAGTTACTTGCGGTCTTCTGGATGAGCAGCAACCTTGGGATCGGGATCGGCACGCAATGCTGAATTTGGACCTGCTGCTAAAGCAGGTTCTCTTTCGTCAGAAAGTGGGACTTTCTCCACTTCCTCATCGTCACCGTGACTCATGCCGTAGTCGTACGGTCCGGTTGCTAGCACAGGCGGCTTGTCAAAATTCTCAATGGCAGGTGGTGAAGTTGTCATCCACTCTAAGGTGAGTGCTTGCCAAGGGTTATTACCTGCTTTAGGACCGTACATCCAACTCCAAATCGCGTTGATGATAAACGGAAATGTGGAAACGGCAAGTAAATAAGACCCCATCGTGCAGATAAAGTTGAGCGTTTCAAATTTAGGGTCATATACTGCGATGCGGCGGTTCATACCCATCATGCCCAACTTGTGCATTGGCAAGAAAGTTAAATTCAAGCCCACGATCGTGAGGGCAAAGTGTACCTTACCCCAAAACTCGTTGAGCATGCGCCCAGTCATTTTGGGAAACCAGTGGTAGAAACCTGCATAGATACCGAGGACGCTACCACCAAAGAGAACGTAGTGCAGGTGAGCTACTACAAAATAGGTATCGTGAACGTGAATGTCAAAAGGTACAGCAGCTAACATAATGCCGCTAATTCCCCCAATCACGAACGTTCCGACAAAGCCCATCGCAAAGAGCATTGCACTATTGAGGCGTAATTTACCGCCCCAAACCGTGGCTACCCAACTAAATACTTTGATCCCTGTAGGTACGGCGATGATCATCGTTGTGATCATGAAAAACATCCGCAACCAACCAGGAACACCACTAGTGAACATGTGGTGCGCCCAGACGATCAAGCCCAAAAAGCTAATTGCCAAACTCGAATAAGCGATCGCTTGATAGCCAAAAATGGGTTTACGCGCGTGTACAGGCAAGATTTCGGAAATTAGCCCGAAGAAGGGCAAAATCATAATGTAAACCGCTGGGTGCGAATAAAACCAGAACATGTGCTGGTAAACAATGGGATCGCCACCGCCAGTTGGGTTAAAAAACGTTGTACCTGCGAGTAAGTCAAATGCTAAAAGAATTAACGCACCGGCGAGTACAGGAGTCGAAAGCAAAGTAATTGCTGAAGTTGCCACCATTGCCCAACAAAATAAAGGCATTTGGTTAAATGTCATGCCTGGGGTGCGCATCTTCCAAATGGTCACGAGGAAGTTAATTGCCCCCAGGATTGATGAAGTCCCTAGCAACAGGACGCTCATAATCCAGATCGCTTCGCCTACCTGTCCTGTGACTAGACTTAGAGGTGGATAAGATGTCCAACCCGCATCAGGGGCATCCCCAATTAATAAGCTGCTGATCAGCAACAAACCAGCAGGTGGAATCATCCAGAAGGCAACGGCGTTCAACCGTGGAAATGCCATATCCTTTGCCCCGATCATCAGGGGAATGAGATAATTCGCAAATCCTGCGCCTGCGGGTACGATCCACAGGAAGATCATGATCGTGGCATGAAGCGTAAACAAGCTGTTGTAAACTTCTGGGCTGACAAAATCTGTTTCTGGTGTTTTGAGTTCGGTTCGTACTAAGTCAGCTAAAACACCACCAATACAGTAAAAAATAAACGTTGTGACGAGGTATTGAATGCCGATGACTTTGTGGTCGGTATTAAAGCTGAAGTAATCGCGCCATTTTCTTACCCCTGGTTCCTCACTTAGGGCAGGAAGGTTAGCGCCTTCTTGTAGCTGTGCTTGTGTCATAACGAAAGAGAAAGTAGAAAGTAGAGAGTAGGGGTATGATATTTAACCCCTAACACCTTTAATGATGAGTGTGATGGATTTGTTGAAGCATTTCTGGCTGAATGCCCAAATCACTGACGTAAGGAGCTAAAAATTCTGCGGGAGATAAATCGGCTGAATTCATAGCAACTAGCTGCTGCGCATCGCGACTGGCAACTTGCTGCTCTTTTTGCCATTGCTCAAAGGCTTCTGGTGTCTCGATGACAAATTGCGTATTCATCGCACCGTGGTACGGGCCGCAAAGTTCAGCACAGATTAGCTTATACTCACCTACAGTTTTTGGTGTAAAGCGAATTTCTGACTGTCTACCAGGAATCGCATCTTGTTTGAGGCGTAATTCTGGCACCCAAAAAGCGTGGATCACATCGTTTGCTGTCATGCTGATTTGAACTTCGCGCCCTACCGGAACGTGTAATTCACCTGTTGTAATTCCTGTATCTGGATAGGTGAAGATCCACGCGTATTGCAATCCTGTGACGTTGACCGTCAGTGCTGGGGGTGCTCCTTCTTTGTCAGGGCTTGCACCAATTGTAGGAGAAACAACTCCAACGCCAGGCGCGTTTCGTCTTTGGGGAATTTGGTCAGCGTTGCGAACTGCTGCGGTTGCTGGGTCTTGCATTGCCGCGTCAGATTTTTCCTGGTTCAGGTTAGGATCTGCGCTTGGCGGTGTATCGCTCAGCGTTGCAGCGATCGCGGCTCCTGGCATTCTGACTGCTTGTTCTCCTATTGGAGCATCGTGGACGGCATGCGGACTAAATCCACCAATTGAGTTATAGACATCAAAGCTATAGATAGCAATTCCAATAACAATAATAGCCGGTACTGCTGTCCATAAAATTTCTAGTGGAATATTGCCGAACACTGGTGGTCCATCAGAATCGTCACCAGGGCGACGACGATAGCGAATCGCAGAGTAGATTAAGGCACCTTCCACTATCAGAAATAAACCAGTGGAGATCGTTAACATCGCATTGAAAAGCCCATCTACTAACTCGGCTTCGTCTGATGCAGGGGCTGGCAACAGACCATGGTTCTGACCGTACCAAAGGCTGACTAAGGTGACGACGATACCAACGAGTAAGGTCCAGATCGAAGATGGAATGTTCACGGTTTTTAATGACTTTACTTCTATTGTTAGCTCTGCTTATCTACCACGGTAGTGCAGGGAAAAACTACCGTCGAGCCAAGAAGGGTTTTTTTTACTAATTTCTTTGGGATCGCTCAATAAGGCTTACCTAGCATCTTTCTTTAGTATGACCTGTGGCAGATGTTAAGCACAGTAAATTGTGTTACTTATTAACGTCATTGATATAAGCAAACTTTAACAAGTCATCAATTGCAATTTTTATATTACATAGAATAATCATCTAATCGCACTCAAAGCTCAATGTAGCTCATTTTCTATTAGTAATGCGCTAGCGTGGAAATGAGCAGATAATCACAGAAACGTTAACATTAATAGCTTTCAATCAGGCAGAAGGTATCGTTCATGACCGAATCCGTCCTGCATCAACAAACTGTAACGGGTGGTGAGCAGTCGCAGCCAAAAGAACGAATCCGGCGGCTCGTATGGAAAATTGCGATCGCGACCTTAATTTTGATGGCAATTGGCAGCGCCACCCGCGTAATGAATGCTGGGCTTGCTTGTCCCGATTGGCCTTTATGCTACGGCGAGCTTGTCCCCACAAAACAAATGAATTTCCAGGTCTTTCTGGAGTGGTTTCATCGTCTAGACGCAGCCATGGTAGGTTTGGGCGCGATCGCACTCGCAAGTTTGTCGTGGTGGAACCGTCGCGCATTACCGCAGTGGCTTCCATGGGCAGCAACGTTTGCACTAGGTTTGGTTGTCTTCCAAGGCGTGCTCGGCGGGCTAACTGTCACCGAACTATTGCGGTTTGACATTGTCACCGCGCACTTAGGTACGGCGCTTTTGTTTTTTATCACGCTACTGGCGATTGGTAGCGCACTCGTCCATTATCAAGGAACTGGCACAGCAGGAAACTTGCCTTGGATAGGTTTAATTGCTGCGATTACCGTTTATCTACAAAGCTTGATGGGTGCATTAGTCGCATCGCGCTGGGCGCTGCATCAGTGTTTTGCGGGTAACGCCTTGTGTAGTGTCATGTATAGTCATATCGGTGGTGTTATTCCGTCTACACTAGCAATTATTGCGGTTGTCTTTTTCGCGTGGCGAACTCCGGCATTGCATCCAGCTTTACGGCAACTTGCTAACATGGCAGGTGGTTTGCTCGTTTTACAAATTTTGCTTGGGGTAGCAACCTTCCGCTTGCACTTGCAAGTCGAGCCACTCACGGTAGCACACCAAGTTGTCGGTGCTGTTTTGCTGGGATCGCTTGTTGTGTTTACCGTACTGGGCTTACGAGATCGCGCGACAAGTACTATTGCCATCCCCACGACTGAACCATCGAATTTATAAAATTGCAGCCAATAAAAGCGCGAACAGCAATTTTGTGACAAGGGCAAATTCGCTTGCTCGTTGGCTGCGTGTTGTTTCAACATTAAGGAATTGGTGCAAATATGATTGAGACGAGTGTCTCGCGCCATCATCAAAATCTTTTTCAAGTGATTCAAAGCTACTACCAACTAACGAAGCCAAGAATAATTCCACTTCTACTCATTACAACTGCTGCGAGTATGTGGATTGCATCGCAGGGAAAAGTAGACCCTGTGTTACTCGTGGCAACGTTAAGCGGTGGAACTTTCGCAGCTGGCGCAGCACAAACAATTAACTGCATCTACGATCGCGACATCGATTATGACATGGAGCGTACTCGCCACCGACCTCTTCCCTCCGGACGAGTCCAACCGCGCGATGCCTTAGTTTTTGCGATCGCACTAGCAGTGATTTCTTTTACCTTACTAGCAGTATTTGCTAACTTGCTTAGTGCGTTGTTAGCGATGTCAGGCATTGTCTTCTATGTCGGTATTTATACTCACTTGCTCAAACGCCATACCACACAAAATATTGTGATTGGTGGTGCAGCAGGAGCCATTCCCGCGCTCGTTGGTTGGGCAGCAGCTACCGGTTCATTAAGTTTACCTGCTTGGGTAATTTTTGCGATTGTGTTTCTGTGGACTCCACCACACTTCTGGGCGCTAGCACTCATGATCCGCGATGACTATGCCAAAGTTGGAGTGCCTATGTTACCTGTTATTGCGGGTGATACAGCAACGACTTGGCAAATTTGGCTATATACGCTGATATTGATTCCTACTACGTTACTACTTGTTTATCCGTTGCACGTCTCAGGGATTGTCTATGCGGGTATTGCGTTAGTATTGGGAAGCGTCTTTATTAAAAAAGCTTGGGGATTACTCCACAATCCGAGCGACCAACAACAAGCGCGATCGCTGTTTCTCTACTCAATTCTTTATATGATGTTGCTGTGTGCGGGCATGGTGATTGATAGCTTGCCAATTACGCATCAAGTCACTACTGCTGTGATGGCTTTTAGCGGACAATAACCGGATGGTGGGCAAAAGCCCACCACGAATCATCGGATTGATTGTTGCAATCGCGCTCTTAACTGCAATCAAAGCTTAAAATAGAAATGAGAATTGTGTAGAATTGTATCTTTTTTCAGCAGAGATATAACTTATGGCTCCTGCGGTTTTCATTGAAAATTTAAAGAAACGCTACGGCTCAACGGAAGCTGTCAAAGAGATCTCCTTTCAGGTCGAACCAGGAGAAATCTTTGGGATCTTAGGTCCTAATGGCGCAGGAAAAACAACAACACTACGAGTGTTATGTACGCTTGCTAGACCTGATGCAGGGCAGGTTGCTGTATCAGGAATCTCAGTTGTAGATTCTCCTAGAGAAGCTAGAAAAAAATTGGGTTACGTTGCTCAGGAAGTCGCATTAGATAAAATACTTACCGGACGCGAATTATTGCAACTGCAAGCAGCGCTGTATCATTTACCCAAGGCTGTCGCAAAAGAAAGAATCGAGACTGTCATTAGTTTATTAGACTTGGAAGAATGGGCAGACAAGCGTACAGGAACCTATTCAGGAGGTATCCGCAAACGTTTAGACCTCGCGGCAGGTTTACTTCATGCCCCAGATGTCCTAGTTTTAGATGAACCTACAGCAGGGCTTGACATTGAAAGTCGGTTTGTCGTTTGGAATTTCTTACGCCGCATTCGGGAAGCAGGGACAACAGTATTAATTACAAGTCATTATTTGGAAGAAATTGACGCTTTAGCAGATCGCGTCGCGATTATCGATCGCGGCAAGGTAATCGCAGTAGGAACTCCTTCAGAATTAAAAGATCGCGTCGGCGGCGATCGCATTACGCTCCGCATTCGCGAGTTTTCTCCAGAAGAAGAAGCGAGTAAAGCAAAGAACTTGCTCGAAAATTTGCCTTTTGTACAAGAAGTGATTATCAATAGCGCCCAAGGCAATTCGCTCAATTTAGTTGTCACGCCCCACAACGATGCCTTAACCGCTGTTCAGCAATCGCTCAACTCCGCAGGTTTACCCATTTTTGGTATTGCCCAGTCGCGCCCTAGCTTAGATGACGTATATCTAGCTGCGACGGGAAGAACATTAATGGATGCTGAACTTGCCGCAGCAGGAAGCCGCGATCCCAAGGCAGAACGCAAGCAGAATATGCGATGACAAGAGAGGTCAGAGATCGGGAGTCAGGGTCAAAGTAAATTTATAGATGAAAAGAGAATGAT
This sequence comes from Chroococcidiopsis sp. TS-821, assembly GCF_002939305.1. Classification (NCBI taxonomy): domain Bacteria; kingdom Bacillati; phylum Cyanobacteriota; class Cyanophyceae; order Chroococcidiopsidales; family Chroococcidiopsidaceae; genus Chroococcidiopsis; species Chroococcidiopsis sp. TS-821. The sequence continues at coordinate 1,138,687 of NZ_MVDI01000001.1, forward strand.
GAATATATCTTAAAGCTAAATAGCGATCGCGTACTTCTTCATTGTCCTCCGACCCCTGATCCCCCATCCCAGAGTTCTTCATAATCCTAAATCTAAAATTATTATGAGTCGTACTGTTACACCTCCTAAATCTGAAATAAACTGGCAGCAAGTAGCATCACCGCAAATTACTACTGGTGCTAATAGCTCGATCTTGAATGAATTAGTTCAGGAAACATTAGCGCTAACACGTCGACTATTTATTCAATTACAGCGACGTCCCTCAACACTAGTTGCTGGTATTATTCAGCCTGTTATGTGGCTTATTTTATTTGGCGCACTGTTTCAAAACGCACCGCAAGGATTGTTTGGCAATAGTCAAAGTTACGCGCAGTTTCTCGGCGCTGGTGTGATTGTCTTCACTGCTTTTGCGGGTGCGCTTAATGCCGGATTACCAGTGATGTTTGACCGCGAGTTTGGCTTTTTGAATCGCCTACTCGTCGCACCGCTTGCATCTCGGTTCTCGATTGTTTTAGCTTCAGCAATCTTTATTATTACTCAAAGTTTACTGCAAGCTGCTGTTATTGTTGCCGCAGCAGCGTTTCTAGGGGCTGGGCTACCCGATGTTACAGGATTAGGCGTGATTACCTTAGTTGTCTTTTTACTGGCTTTAGGCGTAACTGCATTGAGCTTAGGCTTAGCGTTTGCTTTACCTGGTCATATTGAATTAATCGCTGTTATTTTCGTAACAAACTTACCTTTACTTTTTGCGAGTACAGCGTTAGCACCGCTATCTTTTATGCCTAAGTGGTTGCAAGTTGTGGCAACGCTGAATCCTCTAAGTTATGCGATCGAACCAATTCGCTATCTTTATACTCACAGCGATTGGAACTTGAGCAGTGTAGTGATGCAAGCACCTTGGGGAACAATTACATTTGGTGGAGCGTTGCTAGTATTACTTGGCTTTAGCCTTGTTGCCTTACTTAGTATTCAACCACTGTTACGTAAGTCACTTGCGTAAGATATAAGCATCACAACAGTCTTTACCCCATCAACCCTATGAAACTACCGCGTGTCTTACTTCATTACATACTTTTAGGAACAGCTGCTGGAGTTGGTATGGCATTTTTGCTTCTACCCAAGCAAAGCTTAGCTCAAGTAACAAATAGTGCAGATCCCCAGGAGATTTTTAGAAGAGATCGCAACAACGATCCGTTTTCTAGCCAAAATACGAATGATTCTTTTGGCATGTTTGACTTAATTCACCGCGCCCAAATGGGAACTATGCGCGATCCTTACGAATATGCAAATGAGCAAAATCAAAACATAAATTCGGCAGCAGAGGCGTTTCGCGCGCGACAAAGACAACTTATTCAACAATCCCGCCAGCAGCAAGCTACTCCTGCTAACTCAACTCCATCACCAATAATCCGCTTGGATAATTAAGCTCACGCGAATTTTCCCAAAGTTTATAGTTTTTTTGCAAAATAGCCACAAAGTCAGATCCGCGCTTTGTGGCTACTTGTTTAAAGTCCTAGTGCTGCTAGAACGTCGCTAGCATGAGTTGTTGTATTGACTGCACTATCTATATGGACAATTTTACCATTAGGATCGATCACGTAAGTGACGCGTTTAGCATAACCACCGCCATCAACATCGTAAGCTTTGATAATTGAGCCATCTGTATCCGCCAGTAGCGGAAAATTCAAGTTGTACTTCTGTGTAAACTGTTGATGCGAAGCTTCGTCATCTTTACTGACACCCAAAACGACAATATTTTTGCTTTCATATTCACTTCGAGCATCGCGAAAGCTACAAGCTTGCTTAGTACAACCTGGAGTGTCGTCTTTAGGATAGAAGTACAAAACTACTGTTTTACCAGCAAAGTCAGATAGTGAAACAGTATTACCATTTGTATCTTTGGCTGTAAAGTTAGGCGCATCAGTACCGACGGCTAGAGTCATATTTAGTATCTCGCTAAGTTTTAATCGTTGAGCTAATTACTAAGGTTATTCTACCGTCTACCTCTGTTTAAAGCTTTTAGGCGATCGCTTGCAGCTAAATTTTGCGAATTTGTTCGCATTATAATCAGGCATAGTTTGTTAAATAAAATACATTTCTTAATAAAATCTTCCAATTATTAAGGCGTGATAAACAACATTACTAAAAACATAGAACTTTATAAATTAACCGTAAAAATGCTGAGATAACCCTAGGCGAAGGAATTCTTGATAGTTAACTTGGTAACTAACTAATAGGTGAAATTACGTACCTATAGTAAGGTTTAGTTTTGGTTTTACCAAACACCTACTCCAGGTGCGATTTGACCTAGTACACTTAGGTTCAGGTTTTCCCAAGAATGCCTTCCTCTAATCAACAACTATCAGTCTCTGTAATTATTCCAGTCCACAATGGGGGTGAGATTTTCCGTCGTTGCTTGTCTAGCATTGTGGCTGCTGTACCTCCTCCGCATGAAGTTATTGTTGTCGCAGATGGAGATACCGATGGTTCTTGGTCTGTAGCACAAGAATATTACGTAAAAGTACTGAGAATTCCTGTATGTAGTGGACCTGCAAAAGCACGTAATGTAGGAGCGCAGGCTGCTACGGGTGACATCCTTTTTTTTGTGGATGCCGATGTCACAATTTATCCTGATACAATTCGCCAAGTTGCAATCGCATTTCAGTGCGAACCAGAATTAGCAGCCTTGATTGGTTCTTACGATGATGCACCAGGAGCCCAAAATTTTTTATCGCAGTATAAAAATCTCTTGCATCACTACGTTCATCAAACGGCGCGTGAGGATGCGTCTACTTTTTGGGGGGCTTGTGGTGCGATTCGCCGTGAAGTTTTTTTTGCTGTAGGTGGTTTTGATAATAGTTATCGGCGTCCTACTATCGAAGACATCGAATTGGGCTATCGATTAAAGCAAGCAGGCTACAAAATTAGACTTTGCAAATCGCTGCAAGTGAAACATTTAAAGCGCTGGGGAGTCATTTCCTTGCTGCGTGCGGACTTTTTCTATCGCGCTTTACCTTGGACAGAGTTAATTTTACGCGATCGCCAACCACTGAACGATCTGAACTTACAGCTTTCTAGCCGTCTCAGCGTTGTTTTGATCTTTGCAATGTTGGGTGTAGCAATTGGTAGTGTGTGGTGGACAAAGTTGCTGGGCGTTGTTGTGTTGTTAGGCGGATTGCTACTTATTCTTAACGCTCCAGTTTACCAATTTTTTGTGCGTCAGCGCGGTTGGTGGTTCGCGCTACGAGTCATTCCTTGGCATTGGCTTTACTACTTCTACTGCGGTTTAGCATACGCGATTGGGACAGGTCGTCATTATTGGCGGCAAAACAAGCGATTTGCTGTTAGCCAAACTTCGTGATTGATGTTTGCAACCTAGTGTTTGCGTCAGTGGCGATCGCGACTAACGCACTTATTGAAAAGTTTATTTGACTTAAATAATTTTTCCTACGGAGTTATACTTATGCATCATCCTGTAGTCATTATCGGTGCAGGACCAGCTGGTCTTACGGCTGCCTACGAACTTGTTAAGAATGGTATCAAACCGATTGTTTTTGAAAAAGGCGACAAAGTTGGTGGAATTTCACGTACAGAAACTTATAAAGGCTACCACTTTGATATTGGCGGACACCGCTTTTTTACCAAAGTAGAAGAAGTACAACAATTATGGCTGGAAGTTCTTGGCGATGAGTTTATCAAAGTTCCGCGACTATCGCGAATTTACTATAAAGGTAAGTACTACAACTATCCGTTAAGCCTATTCAACACGTTATCTAACTTGGGTATTTTTGAAAGCTTTCTCATTCTACTAAGCTATCTTCAGGCAAAGTGGCAACCTAATCCGGTTGAGGAAAACTTAGAACAGTGGGTAATTAACCGCTTTGGCAAGCGACTTTATAAAACATTTTTCAAAACTTATACAGAAAAAGTTTGGGGAATTCCCTGTAACGAAATTCAAGCTGAGTGGGCAGCACAAAGAATTAAAGGTTTATCACTCAAAAAAGCTATTACAAACGCTTTATTTGGAACAAATAATACCAAAACTTTAATTAAAGAATTCGACTATCCTGTTCTTGGTCCTGGAATGATGTGGCAAAAATTCCAAGCCGCAGTCGAGGCTCAAGGTGGTCAAGTCGATCTTAACAGTAGTGTTGTCCGTTTAGAGCATGACGGTAAACGTATTGAACGCGTTATTGTGCAACAAGATGGCAAACTCGTGAGTGTTGCTGGAGATCATTTTATTTCCAGCATGCCGATCGCAACTTTGATTCATCGCCTAGATCCGTTACCTCCTGATGCCGTATTGCAAGCTGCACGAAACTTAAATTATCGAGATTTCTTAATTGTCGCACTTATTGTTAACCGCGAACATTTATTCCCAGATAACTGGATTTATATTCACAGCCCCGAAGTTAAAGTAGGACGCATTCAAAACTTCAAAAACTGGAGCGCAGCAATGGTTCCCGATCCTACAAAGACATGTTTGGGAATGGAATATTTCTGCACAAAAGGTGATGGAATTTGGACAATGTCTGACACAGAGTTGCTTGATTTAGCAACAAGTGAATTGGCTAAATTAGGTTTAGCAAATGCTGCTGATGTAGAAGATGGTGTTGTTATTCGTCAACCTAAAGCTTATCCTGTTTATGACCATGAATATCGCCGTCATCTCAAGGTGATTCAAGACTATTTAGCAACATTTGAAAATCTGCAAACAACAGGTCGTAACGGAATGCATCGCTATAACAATCAAGATCATTCGATGCTTACAGGATGGTTAGCTGCTAAAAATATTTTGGGTGAAAATCACGATTTGTGGGAAGTTAACACCGAACGTTCGTATTACGAAGAATTTACGATAAAGCCAGCGCAGCAAGAGAAAGTATTGGCGAAGGTGTAAATCAAAATCGCGAGATTTGCCTCCTAAATTCCCACAATTGGAGGACTTCACCTTTAGAATCTCTAGAATTGGAAGCTATCTTTTACTGTGGGATTCTCTAACCTTAATAAGTATTTTAGCTTCATTGTATTAGCTTATGACTTTACCTTGCTTTTCCATTATTATTGAGACGGAAAATTTATCGAGTGCGGAGTTAGAAGGACTGTCACGCTGTTTGGATACGCTAGCGAATCAAGACGTATCTCCGACAACGGCTAACGAGGTCTTGATTGTTGAAAGTGGTGATGTTCCTGTAGATGTGATTGAGCGGTTGCGTCGAGATTATCCATGGTTGACTTTTCGCCGCGCCGAACCAGGAATTGAGTATTATGCAGCAAAAATGCAAGGCGTGGGTTTCACGACTGGAGACGTTATTGTCTTTTGCGATTCGGACTGCACTTATCGATCTGATTGGTTGCGCAATTTATTGACTCCGTTTGCTGAGAATCAAGATATTCAAGTTGTAGCCGGAGAAACAACAACACCCATTTTTAATCCCTACGAATTGGCGATCGCCTTAACGTATATTTTCCCTCGGTTCTCGCAGTTGTCATCTTTGCAGCCGTCTGCGAGTTACTTTTGTAACAATGTTGCTTTTCGGCGTGATTTTCTACTGAAATATCCGATTCCTACGCAGCTACCAATCTATCGCGGTAATTGTGTTGTCCACGCGCGATCGCTCAAAACGCAAGGCTACACGATTTGGAAGCAGCCACAATCGCAAGCAACTCATGCTGCGCCTAACGGCTTGTCACACTTTTTCTGGCGTTTTTTGCTTTTAGGTTACGATGCGATCGCTGTGTGTCGGTTGTCGTACGACGCGCATCAATCACAGCTAATACAAGATTTACGGGCTTGCTTGCGCTTGAGTTGGAATAAAGCAACCGAGTTTACAAGTCGCGTTTACACCGTTTTTGCCGAAGACTGGCGGCGAATAGTTTATCTACCGTTAGCTCTACCAATTGCTTTAGCAGCCTTAGTGCTTTATTTTACAGGTTTGATTTTGGGTTGGGTTAAACCTAATGCTTTCCTGAATGCTGGCGACAAAGTGGAAGTGAGTTGGGAACAGTCTTAAGTCTGGATTTTTGTGTTGCTCATGAATTACTCTGCTGCAAAAAGTCAACATATTCTAGGTGGAACAATCCGCATTTTTTTAGCAGAAGCGTTGTTGTTACCAACAGGGATTGTAACTGCGGGCTTTCTGACGCGGCAATTTGGTCCTGAAGGATATGGTTTATTTACACTGGCTGCAACGCTGATTGCTTGGGTGGAGTGGAGTGTAACGTCGGTTTTTACTCGCACGACGATTAAGTTTGTGGGCGAAGCTGATGATTGGCATCCTGTCGCAACGACAGTACTGCGGTTACATCTGGCTGTGGGTTGCGCGGCGATGTTACTCGTTTGGTTGTGTGCTTATCCAATTGCTAATTTACTCGACGAGCGGGCGATCGCGATGTATTTAATTTTGTTTGCGATCGATATACCGTTATTTTGCTTGGCGTATGCACACCGCAGTATCCTGGTTGGTGTTGGTGGTTTTAATCAACGCGCGAACGCTACTGCTGGGCGCTGGATTGCACGATTGCTGCTTATTTTACTCTTAGTTGAGCTAGGGCTTTCGATTCCTGGAGCAATTCTGAGTACAATCGGAGCCTCAATTGTCGAACTCGCAATTAGTCGTTGCTACATTCGCCCTTCGCTATTGACTCGCTCGAGTTTTCCCGCACGGCAATTAGCTAACTATGCTGTACCACTGTTTATGTTTGCGCTGTCAATGCGTCTTTATGACAAACTTGATTTGTTTGCGCTGAAAGTTCTCGGCGGTACCGCAGCCGAAGCAGGGTTTTATGGTGCTGCCCAAAACTTATCATTAATTCCAGGGATTTTTTCTCTCTCGTTTTCACCACTTTTGCTTTCTAGTCTTAGTCGTACTCTGCACAACGGTGACATAGCATCGGCAAAAAAGATGAGTCAAAATGCGTTGCGCGCGATCGCTGCGATGTTAACCGTCGCTGGAATTATTGCTGGTGCTGCGCCAGAAATCGTGCAATTAATTTTTGGCAATGCATTCTTACCAACTGCACCATTATTAGCCATTTTAATTTTTGGCGCGATCGCGTTAGCAATGATTTCAACAACGACAGCCATTCTAACTGCTGCAAGTAAACCTAATTGGACTTTTGTGCTAACTGCACCATTAGTTCCTTTAGCCGTTGTGGGATATACATTAGTTATTCCTCGTTGGGGTGCAATTGGCGCAGCTTGGGTATTTACATTATGCGCCACATTCGGCGCAGCCGTGACAGTTGGGGCAGTTTACCATCTTTTACGCGTACTTCCTCCTGCAAGCACGGTAGCAAGAAGTTGCTTAATTTGTGCAAGTGTCTATACTATCGCAGCAATTGTACCGACGCAGGGTTTACTACTATTACTGAAGCTATTCGGCATTACACTCTTAATTCCTTTATTTTTCTGGTTACTCGGTGAATTTAGCCAAGCTGAAATTTATCAAATTATTTTGCTGATTAAGTCCAAATTAAAGCATCAAAAATCGCACTAATCTTGATTACTAATGTCCTACGAATCAAAATTATTTGTTTCTGTCATTGTTCCAGTATTTAATGATGCTAAGCGCTTAAAGCTTTGTCTAAGCGCGTTGGAAAAACAAACTTATCCGCAAACACTCTATGAGGTTATTGTAGTTGACAATGCTTCTGACCCAGAACAAAATATTGCTAGTGTAGTTGCTCAGTTTAAACAGACAAAGACTGTTTACGAACGTTCTCCAGGTTCTTATGCGGCGCGTAATAAAGGCATATCGCACGCGCAAGGTGAAGTTATTGCCTTTACAGATGCTGATTGTATTCCTGCACCAAATTGGATTGAAAATGGCGTCAGAAATCTTGTAGGAACGCCAAACTGTGGCTTAGTCGCAGGTAAGATAGAAATCTTTTTCAAAAATCCACAACGCTTAACAGCAGTAGAACTCTATGAAAGTATTATGGCTCTACCGCAGCGAGAATTTCTTGAAAAACATCACTACGGTGCAACAGCAAATGTTTTTACTTGGAAAAGTGTGATTGAGCAAGTAGGAGTTTTTGACGCTAGCTTAAAATCGAGTGGTGATGTTGAATGGGGACAGCGTGTAGCTAAATATGGTTATAAACAAGTTTATGCAGAAGATACCTGTGTAGCTCATCCGGCTAGATCTTCTTGGCGTGAACTGTATAAAAGAAGCATTCGACACGCTGGTGGTTTTTATGATTTACAAGTGAAAACTTCTAAGACATTTTGGGAAAGAAATCATAAGTTTTTTGTTAGCTTATTTCAAGATCTCACACCGCCTTTAAATTTTACATTAAATGTATTTTTGGATTCCAGATTAGAAAATTTCACACAAAAAGCAAAAGTTTCTTCTGTCATGTTTTTTATTCGATACGTGAGTGCTTGGGAGAAAATGCGATTGAAATTTGGTGGAGATTCAGCAAGAGAGTAGTTTTTGTAAAAACTTAGAGGCTAGCTTATGACATCATCAACGCATCAAGAACTTTTATTCTCTATTATTATTCCTACTTATGCTCGTCCCGATCGCCTCAAAAACTGTCTACACGCGATCGCCCAACTTGATTATCCACGCGATCGCTTTGAGGTGATTGTTGTAGATGATGGTAGTCCTATGTCGTTAGAACCTGTTGTTGCGCCTTTTAGCAAACGATTGACGCTGACACTATTGAAGCAAGTTAATTCAGGTCCAGCAACAGCACGCAATCATGGTGCTGCAAAAGCTAACGGGAAGTTTCTTGTTTTTACTGACGATGACTGTGCGCCAGCTTCCACTTGGTTAACCGCCCTAGAGAAGTGCTTTGAAACAGCGCCAGAGTCTTTGATTGGTGGAAAGACGTTGAATGCTTTACCCAATAACCTATTTTCAACGGCAAGTCAGTTATTGATTGATTATTTATACGCTTATTACAACTCTACTGCACAACAAGCACAGTTTTTTGCTTCTAACAACTTTGCTTTGTCTGCGAAACTATTTCGTACTTTAGGTGGTTTTGATACGACTTTTCCGTTAGCCGCAGGCGAGGATCGAGAGTTTTGCGATCGCCTCTTACACTACGGTTACTCAATGCTTTATGCTCCTGAAGTTCAAGTTTACCACGCGCACAAATTATCATTGCGGTCATTTTGGCGTCAGCACTTTAATTATGGACGTGGCGCTTTTTGTTTCCACCAAGCACGTTCTCGGCGTAATGTAGAACGAATTAAAGTTGAACCACTCTCGTTTTATTTTAACTTGTTGCGATATCCGTTATTAGTGCGATCGCATCATTCTGTTCTAGTATCTGCCTTATTCGTTCTCTCTCAAATAGCAAATATTGCTGGATTTTTTTGGGAACGGTTTAATCAAAAATCCAAGTCTTTTATTGCCTCACAAACTGTAGTCTAAAACTAAATTACCTAAAGCTGATGTCAGTATTAAAAACTATCTTACCTTTTTCTCGCAAAGATTCTATATTTACTTTTTGGCTCGTATTGTTATTTTTCTTTGTTAGTCTTATTGGGATTCTTAATCATGAAGTGTGGTTAGATGAAATTCAAGCATGGTTGATTGCTAGGGACAGTACATCTATAGTTGACTTATTCCGCAATCTCAGATACGAAGGACATCCAGGTTTATGGCATCTCAATTTGTACTTCATAAGCCGAATTACGCATAATCCAACTGCTATGCAGTTATTTCATCTTATAATAGCTACGATTAACATTTATGTTTTTGTCAAATTCTCGCCTTTTAATAAACTACACAAAGTTTTATTTACATTTAGCTATTTTCCCTTTTATGAATATAGCATTATCAGCCGTAACTACAATCTAGGTATATTATTCATTTTTTTATTTTGCAAATTTTTTCCCACTCGCAAAAAAAGTTATTTTATTCTTGCATCTCTCCTAAGTATACTAGCAAATACTAATGTTTATAGTTTTATTATTTCTATTTGCTTGTTTTTGACTTTGATAGTTGATTTTATCAGCAATAGCTATTTCCTAGAAAATTTTAGATATAGAATCAAAAATATCCTTATAAGCTTTGCTATTTTACTTTTTGGCTATGCAGTGGCACTTTTACAAATAATTCCTCCTGCTGATGCTAAGTTTACAGGAAGCACGCAAAACTTTGGTGAATCTAATAATTTAATCAATACTATTAAACATTTATCTTATGTTTTAATGACAGTTTGGAGAAGCTATGTACCACTGCCAAACTTTTTGGAAGATCATTTTTGGAATACTAACTTACTTATTGAAGGTGCTGGTTCGCTAAGAGTAATTGCATTGTTCTTTTCTTTGATTTTATTAATATTTTCTATAGTGATTTTTATTCGTAAGCCAATCGTATTATTTTTATATACTTCAGGAACTTTCGGTATTTTATTATTCACATATACTAAGTTTTCAGGATATCTAAGACATCACGGTCATCTCTTTATTTTACTTATAGCGTGTTTATGGCTTACTAGCTACTATCCTAGACGTTATACTCAAAGAGGTTTACCTAAGTTTACACATTTTTTCACCAAATATAAGTATCAAATTTTAACAACTATCTTGTACGTTCATGTATTAGCTAGTGTATTTGCCTTTAGTATGGATTTAATACATCCTTTTTCTGCTAGTAAGGAAGTTGCTCAATTTATTAAAAGTCAGCAATTAGATAATAAATTAATTGTTGGAAGTAAAGACTATGCGGTAGCTCCAATTTCTGCTTTGCTAGATCGTCAGCTATTCTATTTGGAAAGTAACAACTTAGGCAGTTTTATTTCTTGGAATCAAAGAGAAGATTTAAATGAAACAGAGTTTATTCAAAGGTTACATAGTGTTGTAACCCAGAACAATACACCAATTCTCTTGATTCTTAATTATGCGCTTTATGACCAAGCCTATAAAATGTTCAATATTTCACCTCTATTTCAGTCAAGCCAAAGTATTGTTCATGGAGAAAATTATTACCTGTATTCATTAACAAATAAGCATACTGCTCTCAAGAAATAAACTTTGAAGAGCCCCATTTATAGTAGCTAGTTATTACTATGTATAATGAATAGAAAATAAAGTCAACTGTATGATTGACTAAGTGATTAATAACTTGTGAAATTTTATAATTATTGAAGTAACAAGTAATAACTTTTATCTATATTCTGGCAATATCCAAGGAGGAAGTATTCCTTTATTTAGTCTTTCTACATAGCAAGTTGCTCTGTGTTCGTATAAAGATGCTTCTACTACTATCTTTATGAGTTGTTTGAGTAAGGTTTGACAATTTAGGCTAAGTAGGTTTTGCTTTTTTAGTTTTTGAGCAACTTTTCTAAGATATTGAATTAATCGCCAACGTAGCGTATTGGTAGAATTATTTGTTCTGTAAACTTTGTAATTACTTTCAATAAAATATTCGTAACCAAAATGAGTGTATCCAACAAGTATGGTAGAAAGTTGTGGTATCCGCGTATCTAACATTTGCTTTAAAAAAGGAAGACTGTTGATAGTAATAGCAAGAATTTGTGGTAAATAAGGAATTAAATCTCCAGAATTACAAAATCGATATAACGGAGTATCAAATAATATAATTTCTCCTGTGCATACAGGTGGACAACCAAATGTGTAAGTTTCCAAAATATGGGGAGCAATAGGCTTAAATCCTAGCTGATTGAGTTTGTTGGCAATTAATATTGCAGCTGCTCCTCCTAAGCTATGTCCAGTAATAGTAATATCCTTCTTACCATTATCTTCTCTTAGCAAGATTTCTTGTAGCTGGTTCCAAAGCTGTTCAACGTAGTATTCAAATCCTGAATGAATACCTTGTGCATTAGGTACGATTAGAAGGTCATAAAAATAGTCTTCAATCTTTTGTGAACCGCGAATAACAATAATAATTTCTGTTTGTGTGGATAGCACAAAACTACAACAATCACTTTCATCGACCAAACCAGGCTTCTGATCGAGGTTGAGAAATTCAATTTTTTGGTACTTTTGAATAAATGGCAAACACCCAGAGGTTAATATGTTACGCACAACTGTGGTATTTTGATTGAGAGCGACGTAAGCAAGTTGTGTAAGGCAAGCCATTTCAAGCGCGCGTCTGCGGCTGCAACTAACAGATACTTCGGTACGCATATGCAAGTAAAATTAATAGGACAATAAATTAGTTTCGAGTTGCTGGATCGGGATAACCGCGAGCAATATCTGACCATTGAAAATCAATTGACGCGGCGATCGCACATGCTTGGTCTGTGAGGCGATCGCCAATCAAAATTTGAGGTGTTCCAGGCGGAATGTTGTAGTGTAGTTGTAAAGCTTTGACCATTCCTGCTTGTGGTTTACGAAATGTACCAATTAGGTGTGGGTAAAGTGATGACAGTAAAATAGGAGAGCTATCAGCATCTTCTAACAACCAAGCCGTTTCTCCAGAGTCGTAGCAGAAGCAAAAGCCATTTAAAGGCAATTGATACATTAGCCATCTAGCTTCCATCACAACATCTTCTATCGTTTTCTCGCCAGAATGCCAACGTTGATTACTAACGACAAAATTGTATTTGTAGGTACTAAGTAGTTGCTTAACTCCTGGTAAAAGTTGCTGTTGATCTGGAGCTTTAATATAGAATGGATTTCCTCTTTGGTATGGAGTAAGATTTTCCCAATTTGGAACGTATTGAGGGTAAGGACGACACAAATGTCCGTCGCGATCGTGGTAAGCAATCATTTGAATCAAACTGATATTGTTTTGTAGTGCTTAATAGAAATTCTTTCAGCTGCTGCAACTTAAGAAATAGGGACTTCTCTAAGCCTCTGCTGTCGCCAGTCTCGTTTTTGCAATACTCGATTATATGCGCCAGTTTCTACCCACTTAAACAGTTCAGATGCTCGCATAACTGTCCAAGGATGTTCTTGCCACATTGTACTCATCACTTTAGCAACTTTGTCTAAGGTTTGATAGTCATATCCTGCCAGGGCTATTTCACTCTAAAAGTAGACTTCAATTGTTTGAAACCGAACCCACATTGTGGTAGAAATACAAACTGGATTCTGGAAGCATCTTCACTCTGCATCACGTCACGTACATAATGCATTTTGTTTTCCACTCTTTAGTAGGCACGAATTCGATAAGCAAATTGCTGCGGTTTCCCTCATTGAAGAGGAGTAAGGACACTGCCAGCTTAAGGGAAACAACACGCTTGGGCTAAAATGAAATAGCCCTGTTCACTTAGAGGAAATTATTTAATTTCCAAATGTTCCAAAACTATCAGCCCAACCGTTTTGTTGTAGTCTATTGTAATAGTTGATTTTAGCATCGTAGCCTTGCATACGACGCTGATAAAATTGTTGTAGCGCAACACAAGCTTGTGAATTTCCTAATTGAAAGCAGGAATACTGTAAAATAGCTTCCTGTTGTTGCAATCGAGCTTCAAACTGGTTAATAAATTGTTGACTGTCACTGGCTATTGCATTAGCTTGTTGTAATAAGTTATTAAGCTTTGGATTTGTAGTTTGAGCGTTTGCAGTATAACTTACAGCAATGGTGCTAGCTAATCCTAAGATAATACTTAAATAAAGAATGACGGTTCATTTTTATCTCCTAGTATCGCTGTAATAAGTCAAATGTATTTAACTCAGAAGATGTCCGCTTTTGTTCATCTAGTAACTTTGAGCTTGATTTATAGAATAAAGATTGATTTAAAGAGAAGCATTAGACTTTTACACAAACTTAGTTGCCAATATTGAGCATAGTTAGTGCACAATTATGTAATTTGGATTGCCGAAAACTACATTGGTTAGGCAAGCTGCCTTGCTTAAAATGGTTGATAGCGTAGTGAGAAATAAAGACCTCGATCTTGTAGTGAATCACCTCGGTTATCAACAGAAATTAAGGGAATACCGTAGTCGAGGCGGAGTGCTAGATTCGGGCTAACTAACCAGCGTAAACCTAATCCTAAACCAGCAAGCGTTGCAGGATCGGGATTGGGAAAGCGATTATTCCAGGCTGTACCAACTTCAACAAATGGTGCAATTTGTAGTATGTTTGGATCGGATGTCAGCGGAACGCGAACTTCTACTGAACCTAAAATGGCATTATCTGCAACAATTTCGTTTTGACGATAGCCGCGTATAGTATCGACTCCACCAAGACCGAATCTTTCTAGTGAAAGTAAAGAGTCTGGAGTCAACTGTGCATCGATTCGAGATAGTACAACAATTCTAGGTGATAATTGTTGTACCCATTGGAATTGACCTAACCAGCTAAAAAATCTACCATCAGTACCAGTATCGTTGATTGTTGCATCAAAGGCATCGATACCAAAACTAAATTGCGATCGCGCCGCTAAAACTCGTATTGTCCCGCGGTCTACCCAATCTTGCGCAAAGCGTACTACACTAACTCTCGCTTCGCCATTATCGGGTCCTTCATTAAAAGAAAATGGTTGACCGTCTAAAAATGTACGACTGCGACGGAGATCGAATGCTAAAGATAGTCCAAATTCGTTGGTAGGAGTTTGTGATACTGGCTGACGAAATGACAATGAAAAGGTACGAGTGTCGCTTTTGATATCAAACTCGCGAAAAGCATCTTCTATGATACGGCTATCGCTGTTTCCGTAGCGCACGCCCAGCGTACCATTACTCGCATTGACAGGAATTGTATAGTTAATGTCGTAAATGTTGAGTCCTTCGGTAATTCCGTATTCTGCACTCAAGCGATCGCCAAATCCTAATAAATTATTGTGCGTTGCAAATACACTCGCTTGCAGCGAACCAATGCTAGGAGACTGACGATTATCGGTAGTGACACCAGTACTGAAGGAAGGAGCTTCTTGTAGACTGACTTGCAAAACGTTGCGCCCTGGAGTACTACCCGCAGTTAATTCTGCATTGACTTGACGAATTAAGGGATCGATTTGCAATAGTTGTAATGCGCGTTCTAGGCGTTGTTGGTTGACGGGTGGTTTTGTTGCAAGTTCTAAACGCGATCGCACGTATTCTGAACGCAACCTTTGTAATCCATCAATATCGATTCGTTCGAGTTCGCCTTCAACGATTTGGATTGTGACAACACCGCCAGTAATATCTTGGTTTACAGGTAAAAAAGCACCAGAGGTAACGTAGCCATTATTGATATATAGCTGAGTAATATCAGTACGCAGTTGAATTAAATCTTCAAAAGTGACTTCGCGGTTTGTGAAAGCTTGAGTTAATTCAGCAATTTCGTTTTGTAAAACTGTGCTTCCTAGTACTTCTACTTGCTTGACAAGAAAGCGATCGCCTGTGGGTGGAGGAACTTCTGGTGATGGAGTTGGGGGAACTTCAAGCCTAGGTGCGGGTGATGGAAGTTGTGGCGGCGGCGTTTGTGGTAATTGTGGCGGTTGCGGAATGGTGCGTTCGATAGTTTCTGGCGTATCGGGTGGAAGCGTGGTTCCTGGTGGGGGAGATTGTGCTAGAACGCTTCTGGTGATGAGAATGGGAATGATACTGAGAGCGATCGCGATTCCCTTCTCAGTTTGGAGTGCACTAAGAAACTTAATTTTCATTTATTAAATTTTATTCAGTATTTTTGCTGATTTTTTATTATTTTTTAGCTTTAATTTATACACTAAAATGCCGCATAAAAAATGTTCTTTGTTATACTTTTTAATAAGAACTAAGAATAACTAAGAACACTCGCGACTCAAAATTAGTTGCCCATTACTCAAGCGGTAGGCACCTTGCGGTTCGACGATAGGATCTCCTAGTTGCCATGTACGAGAGCTTGTATCTGGTATCGAACGTACACTACCAGTAGAATATGTAGAAGCAGCTTGCTCTCCTGGACGACTTGGCAAACCGCCAGTGCCTGTAATAAGGAAACTGCCTGCTTGATTGCGACTACGCGCTACACAACTATTTGCTACTAGAGTTTCAGTATTGAGGATGTTTGTAGGTAATTCTGTCAGGCTATTTTGGATAAAACTAACATCAGGAATATCAACAACACCTGCGACTGCACCAGTGGCATTAATATCAACACGGTTATTACCATCTAGAGTATTTGGATTGCTATTAACTGCGGCTGGTTGAAAGTTTTCACCGAAGAATACAGGGGTATTAAGCGCAATATTACCACCGCGACCATCTTGGGCAAAGGCGAGGATATCGCTATCATCAAATGCGAGGATTGAGTTAGCACTTAAGGTGATGTTACCACCGCCACCAGTACCACTAGCAACATTGGTTTGAATGTCACTGTCACCATGTAGGCGGATATCTTGGGCTGTAATGGATATTTCCCCACCACTAGCTTGAGAAGCACTAGTCGAAATTTCTCCGTTATTGGCTTGTAATGTGCCTTGTACTTGAAGTTCAATATTTCCAGCGTTTTGCTGTCCTTGACTTTGGCTCGTCAAAAGTCCCTGTTCTTCAATCCTTAACTGTCCCGTGCTAATCTTTAAATTACCACCTCTACCACTACTACTTGAACTGACAGCAGCACTTAATTCACTTCTTGAACCATCAGCCGAAGTTCCTACTATTTCTAAAGAACCTGGTGCATCGATTTGTAATGTTCCGGCACTACCTGTACCATCAGTTTGAACCGATACCCGCGCTCCATCTCTTACACTCATTCGTTCAGTTGTAATGGTGAGGTCTCCACCGTTACCAATTGCCCCTCTTTCG
Source organism: Chroococcidiopsis sp. TS-821 (assembly GCF_002939305.1). Classification (NCBI taxonomy): domain Bacteria; kingdom Bacillati; phylum Cyanobacteriota; class Cyanophyceae; order Chroococcidiopsidales; family Chroococcidiopsidaceae; genus Chroococcidiopsis; species Chroococcidiopsis sp. TS-821. The sequence continues at coordinate 1,155,329 of NZ_MVDI01000001.1, forward strand.
ACACCAGCACTAATAGTACTGCGTAATTTATTAGCAGTTCCAATGACTTCTACTAAATCGTTAGCTTGTATGCGTAACTCTCTTGCGTTTCCTCGTGCATAAGTAGAAACTGATACTCTACCTCCATCTCTAACGCTTAACTGTTGTGTGTGAAGTGTTAAATTTCCACTATTACCTGTAATGGCTTCTGGGCTGGCAGGGGTATACACCTCCGGTGGAGCAACATCAGCCCCTAAAAAACTGGGTGCGTTATTCTCGTTTGTACCGACAACTTCTACAAAGTTTTTGGCGTTAATGAATATGTCGCCACCATTTCCCTCACCAAAAACTGAAGCCTCGACACGTCCACCATCTCGAATACTCAGTCGTTCAGTTGTAACTGTGACTTTGCCTCCGTCACCTCTGGGAAGGACTTGAGAACGAGGATCTTGTAAAATACCAGCAAAGATACCCGTAAAGAAATCAGGCTCAAGAGTATTGAATATCTGTATATCAGCAGCATCAATTTTAAGTTCGCCTGCATCTCCTTGCCCAAAAGTAGCGACTTGCACTTTGCTACCATTACTAATGCTCAAGCGTGGAGTTTTTAAAGTTAAGTCACCTCCACTTCCTGCGCCTGTGTTTGGGTTAACTTGAGTAAACAAACCACCAGGAAATCCAGTCTCCTCATTTTCGCCAGCAATTTCCCCATTCAGAACCACAGATTCTGAAGCATGAACTGTTAGATTGCCTGCATTTCCATTACTAGAAGTAGAAGCAGATATTCGAGAACTATCCAGACTCAAACGGTTAGTCTCGATTTTTAAATCACCTGCATTGCCTTGTCCATAAGTGTCAGCTTCAATCAGTCCATTGTTGGCAATTGAGAGTAAGTCTGTAGAAATGCGAATGTTGCCTCCACGCTCTTGACCAAGAGTAGATGTAAAAATCAGACCACCATTGAGTAAAGAAAGCGATCGCGTTTCGATATCGATACTACCTCCCTTTGCGTTAGCAAACGTGGCTGCTGAAATTCCTGCATTATCTGCGATGACAATCGAATCAAAGTCATGAAGCTGAATATCGCCTGCATTGCCAGCAAATATTGTACTTGAGACAATCAAAGCACCATCGCTGAGGAAAAGCGATCGCCCTTGAAGATTAATATCACCACCACTGCCATTACTCGCCAACCCAAACAAAGCAGAGCCTACAGTGCTATATATACCACTGGCATTGCCATTGCTACCTCTTCCTAATAAAGAAATTGTGTCTGTAACTCGAATATTAATGCTGCCTCCATTTCCCTGTCCAGCAGTTGCGGAAGCAACTTGAGATGCATTTACTAGATTTAGCGATTGAGCAACGATTTTGATATCACCACTATCACCTATAGAACCAGGCAAACCCCTACTAGCAATATAGCTTTGCTCTGAAAGCTTGACCAAGCCAGTTGCATCTACTAAGGTATTCCCTGCTTTAGTATTGGTACTTCCCTGACTTGGTAATAAGCTTGAACCGATAGAACTCCCAGTTAACAAATCAAGATTATGGGTGTGAATTGTAAGATCTCCATCACCACCTGAAACAATAAACCCTGCTGCATTTGTCAAAAAAATGTCAGCCCTAGGTAAATCATCTGGAACTGACAAACTAAAATTACTGCCATTATGTTCTAAGCCTACGGTTCCTATTCCTGCCACTGCTGCAAGCTCAACACTACCAAAAGCCACGATTTGACCGCCATCTGCGATAATATCTCCACCAACGAGTAGTAAACTTTCACCAACTGGAACTGTTAGACCTAAACCTGCTAATGCTGTTGATTTGTTTGCAATAGAACCAATATTAATTTGATTAAATAGAAATGCTGAAGGACTCACTGTTAAAAGTGATGAAGGCACATTAGGACTTGATGTATTAAATAAACCTTGTTCGCCAAACTTAATTGCATTAGCCGTTGTTGCAATAAAAGAGCCTGCAACATTCAAACTACTATTTTCCCCAAAAATAATACCATTGGGATTCATCAAGAATAGGTTGGCATTACCTAAAACACCAAGTGTACCCAGGATGTTAGAAGCGTTGTTTCCTGTAACTCGACTGAGAATGTTTTCAATTCCCGCAGGATTACTAAAGTAAGCGCCTCTTCCTGCATCAATATTAAATTCTTGGAAACTGTGAAATAGGTTAGCGCCGCGAATTGCACCACCATCAATGCGATCGCTCGAAGTCCCATTAATGACGACATCAGGTGTTACCACCGAATTTTCACTACCAAGCGTGGTATCTGGGGTAATCTGGGCTTGGACGCAAGTTGGTGAAAGCGCGATCGCTCCCACAATTGCCACAATTTGCCCTAGCTGCAATCCACAACCAATTGCGCTGTTAGTCATCACGAGTATACTGCCTTAACAAATTAATGACTCGGATCTGAATTAGGATGATTTGGTTCAGATTATACTTGTATCCTTATTTACCTCAAATAAATATTTTCTTAAGCGTCATTATGGGAATTAGCAACTTAATATAGCGAGTCTATTGCAGTTGTGATTTGTCCTCAAGGTTGTCAATGGTGAATGGTCATTAGTTAAAGGCGATTCACCAGTCACCATTAACTATTATCTGCCTTAATGCTGATGTTCATGAATCTAATAGAAACGCGATATATTGAACTGATAGAAAGGTTATAAAGCTAACTAGGTTAACTAAATCAACTAATAAACTTGGAGCAATATTTTGAATCTTTAATGTATGAAATGTAGGAGTTAACAAGAAAATTAACTCCTATATTCATGCTTCTACTTTACCATCATCAAAAATTCATCATTTTTAACTACTGTACTCTAACGCCAGAAATAATTGCTGTATAACGGTTCGAGGGTGAAAAAGTTAAACCACGTCCGACTACATCAATTTGACCAGCTATTCGCTGAAAGTTGTTCTGAAATTGAAGTTGCATATAGCCACCATAAATTTGATAGGGTGTGGCCGTAATACCCGGTACAGCAGTAAAGATATTAGAACCAGTAGCAGCTATACGGGAATCAGGCTGAATTGTCACGACTGCAGTACCAGGATTATAGTTAACATACGCTAAATCGAGACTAGCGCGACTACCAACAAGTCTATTATTGGTTGCAAACCAAATAGCTCCTCTATCAGGAGAAGTATAAGGATTACCAGATGCCAAAGCAACCTCGAAAGGATTTACACCGTTTTGTGTAACCCTAGTAACTGTTGGAGATACAACTACAAACCCTGTCCGTTGAAAAGGACGTTGAAGTACATTGCCTCTAATTGTTACTTGATAAACTAGTTGAGCACTAGCACTGCTCATAAAAGCTAATGTGCTAACAACACTAGTTACTAAAAAAGCTGTAAATAATGATAATCGACGAGCGACAACATTAGAGATTTGATCTGGAGTTTTATTGAAAACCTCAGATTGCTTATTTTTGAGCATGGTAGTCATAATTATCTCCTAATTAATGCTAATTTTTGCCCGTTTCAGTACCAACAAAAATGTAACTATTGGCTTGATACATAGAATAAGAAAATAAGTTAAAGTAATACAATGTATATTTAAGTCACCTTGAATTCACAAATAAGAAAAGACAGGTGTCAGATTTTAGTACTTGATATTGCACAAAAATACAATATAATGATAATGATAAATATTATTATGATTGTTGTTATTTAAAAAAAGATAAATTCTACAAACACACTTTTATATTAAAATTGTTTATTTTTAAAAAAGTCTAGATAGAAATAGCCTCGAAATATGCTAATTCTGGGAAGAGAATTAAAATAATTAGTTAGATTGCGATTATAAATACGTTTCCAAGAATTCTCAAAAACATCCTGAAAGATTGTAAAAAAATATACAGTACTAAACAATTGTTTATTCTTTGTGTATTAGGTTAACCATTATTACTACATTTACGTTTAATTAAGAGCATGAGAAAGTTGTTTTTTGAGCCGTTAATTCAATTATCGCTGACGATTTTTCAGTCAAAATAAATACACTCGGAGTTGTGGGTTATTGAGTAACAATATAGTTTTTACCAGGAATAATTTCAGTGTAATGAAGTAGCCATTGGGGAGTTGGAGTTTCTACTTGTTCTATGCGGTCAACTCTGATGCTGTCCCGTTGGTCGAGAACCAATCATGAGACCGATGACCATTTTTCGTTCAAAGTCAACAGGCGGAACAGGAAACTTTTGTTCATTTAAGTTGACATCTAAAAAAGAAAAACCACTCCAAAATTTATCCCATTCTTGCTAATTTCTAAAAGCAACAAGTTTGGGTTCTGGTTGAAACTCTGCTGTGAGAGGATTAGAACCAACATCAATTATTTAAAAGTCAATAGAGCTATTCATGGTATGAATTTTTGCTGTAGAAATATGTTGTGAAGATAGTAAATGAGGAGTGTTGGATTGAGAGAAAAGGCAACTACTACTAAAGGCGATCGCTATTGCCATTGTTAACATTGATGTAATTACTTTCGTTAGAGTACTCATTCCACCACGATCCTAGTAAAGTGAAGCAGTGGTCGAAAATGGACTGCACTTCTATCGCTTTAAAAATTTGATGTACTGTATTTCTAACTATGCTGCACCTCGTCCAATTGCCATTGCGCGTCGCACAGCAGCATCAGCATTAACAAATCCATGACCATAAACTGTATCGTAGCCTCTTGCACCTAAATCAAAAGCTGTTTGCGACAGTATTTGTTTGATTCGGGTAGCAGAAAGATTGCGATTAGCACTCCACACTAAAGATGCGACACCTGCAACATTTGGTGTTGCAGACGAAGTGCCATCAAATCCAAAGTTAGGAGGATTTCTAGTAGGATTGCTAGGATAATTGGGGTTGTTGGGATAATAACCAAATTGTACTCTGCCTAATGCATCACGGAAAGCAAGGGTGCTGATGACTTCAGCAGGTCCCATTAAAGTGAGTCCATTTCCATAATTGGAATAATCAGTACGTTCGCCTGGCGTTTTTAAGTTACCACGTATATCGCGAGTTCCCAAGGAAGCACCTACTGCAATGACATTGGAATACAGTTGCGCTAGTGTAGCAGGATAAGACATACTGCTTTTATTGTCGTTGCCAGATGCTATGACAAAAAGAGCGTTGTTTTGATTATTAGCAATAAGTCGCTCAAACGCCGGATCAAGACCAGTTCTACCGTGAGTATTTAGGAAGCCCAAACTCATATTGACAATTAGCTTTTGCCCCTGGCTATTAGCTTGATTAATCATGGCTTGTGTAGCTTGAAATATATTTTGATCTCCCTGCTCAAGACCAGCACCAGGTATGACATCAATATTAAATACGGGAGAATTCCAGTTAATACCACTCATTCCCACGCCGTTGTTGCTTCTTGCCGCTATAATGCCTTGAACTCCAGTACCGTGAGAGGTAGTTGCTCCATCTGTAAACTCATCGCGGTAGTTATTGCCAAAAATAAGTGTGTTGCGTAACTCAGGATGAATATTACCATTGCCATTCACTCCCAACCCTGAATCTTGAACGCCAATTAGGACATTTGTGGAACCTTTGGTAAAATGCCAGGCGTTGTGTACGCCCATCATGTGCAAATTCCACTGTTGATTAAACAAGGGATCGTTAGGTCTCACAAAGCGGTTAATTGTGCGGTCTGCAAAGCGAATGCGATCAATTCCTTCAAACAGAATTTGATTACCATTGTTAAGTGTAATCGCATCAAATACACGCGCACCGTTTCCAGAGTTATAAACTACGCCACCTCCATTAGCATTAGTAAGATTTAATTTAGCTGTAGTTGAGGAGATATTCGCAAGATTCAGCGTGTCTAATGCTCCACTACCAAAGTCTATATTGCCATTACCAGAGATAACTGTACGATTAAACCCAGATTGCCAAGTAAAAGTATCTGCACCTAAGTTTCCTAACACAGTTCGCACGCCGTTGACAATTGGCGTAGCAGATAAGCTAAGTCGGTAGTTCGTGTTACCTGTGTATTGAAAGACTCTGACGTAATAAGTTCCTGTATTAAGGGTACCATCCATCCATTCCGATGTTGTCCCAGAAGCACCAGAAATTGCCAAGCGCGTACCACTACCGTTGAGTAACTCAACATCAGCATCTGCGGTTAAACCATTTAGAGATAAGTTGAAACTACTGTTGTTCGCTAAGCTGAATCGATAAATATCAGAAACATCGCTATTACCAACAAAATCAGTAAGCGTAAATGGACGATTGAGAGTGCCAAGGTTATAAGCAGTCGCCAAGGTACTTCCAGGATCAGGTGTAACTTGTGGTGTTACCCCATTTGAGAAACTAGAATTGTAAGATGTTCTACTATTTGATAGTGGAGCGTCAAATTCTGGAAGAACGCTTGATTCAAGGACTCTACGTGCCGAATGTAATTTGTCTAAAGATTCGCTAGCACTATTAATAGAAAAATAATCATTATTTTGACGAAGAGAGGTAGATATCATTTTTGTTTTCTCTATAAAAGTGAAAAAAGTTACTTCTGCCTTAGTTAGCTACTCAGAAATCTATTCTTTAACTAATCTCAAATCTGCCGTATTAAACTTAAGATTGTCTTTCTTTTTGCTAACAATCTAAAAGCCATATTATGAATTTGTATAATCTTAAAAATACAGAGAATACACAAGAAAAATATTGCAGTTTTGTGCAAACTTATTTACCAAAGGTAGACATGATAACTGCAAATAAATGCCTGCGACTAAAGTCGGGGCTACTCAAACGAAGTGTGCCTGCACACACTCTAATTAATAGACTTGCGTGTAAATCTGTGGTGATGGACTTTGCTTATCTACCAGCGAATTGATTTACTAAGTATTTCTGCTAGAAGTTTAATATTCTTGACAAAAAAAGCGAATCAAGAATTGTTCTTAAGTGTTACAAACACTCTCGACTTAATAGTAATCGTCCATTTGCTAATCGATAGACTCCTTGTGGTTCAACAATCGGATCGCCTAATTGCCAAGGACGCGAGGATGTATCAGGAATCGACTGTACACTTCCTGTCGGAAATGTAGATCCAGAATCTCTAGGGCGCGATGGTAAGCTACCTGTACCTGTAATGAGGAAAGTTCCTCCTTGTTGAGTGCGGGCAATACAGCTATTAGCAATTAAAGTATCAGTATTGATAAGATTTTCTGGTAAATCTATCAAGCTATTTTGGATAAAACTCACATCAGGAATTTCAACAACTCCAGCTACCGCGCCACTTGCATTGATATCAACGCGGTTGTTACCATCTAGGTTATCTGGATTAGTATTAAATGCCGCAGGTTGAAAGTTTTCGGCAAAGAATACGGGTGTATTCAGCGTAATGTTACCACCTTGTCCATCGCGGGCAAACGCGAGAATATCGCTGTCGTCAAAAGCTAGAATCGAGCTAGCACTAATGGTGATATTACCCCCTCCACCCGCACCACTAGCAACATTGGTACGAATATCGCTGTTACCATGCAGGCGAATATCTCCAGCAACGATATTAATCGCACCCCCAACAGATTGACTTGCAGAAGTCGCAATTTCACCGTTGTCAGCATTGATAGATTCATCAGCACGAATACTAATATTACCTGCGATACCAGTTCCTAAGCTTTGAGCAGAGATTTTAGCGCGATCGCTTACAAATAAATTTCCGGTTGCTAAGCTAATCGTACCGCCATCGCCTGTCGAATCTGCATCTGTACTAGCATATAATCCACTTGCTGCACCTTCGTTATTAACAATATCCCGCCCAAAGCGTTCAAATCTTTCAAAAAAGCTGGGATCGCTACCAGATAGGGTAACATCAGTTGCAGTTAGAGTAATATTTCCGGCTTTACCGCGATCGCGACTTACTGTCAAAACTTGTCCGCCATCTGTCGCGGTAAACGTACTGGTATTAATAGTAATCTGACCGCCATCGCTAGAGTTAAGAGTTTGGGCGTTGACAATCGCACCGTTGCGTACTTGCAAGCTTCCTGTATTGATCGCAATGTTTCCACCCGATCCTATTGCGCCTTTTTCTGTACTCGTGAAGATTCCGCTTGAAAATCCTTCTGTTTGTAAGACTTCTGAAAGATTGAAAGGGCTAGTAATGGGAAGTTGTACTGAACTGACACCAACTAGATCGACAGATTCTGTAGCGTTGATGGTGATATTACCTCCTTTACCTTGTCCGCCTGGAATTTCTCCTTGTTCTCGAAATACCAAAGCTTGTATCTGCGAACCGTTTGTGAGGGAAAGCGATCGCGTCTGAATCTTAACATCACCAGCATTCCCAACTGCGCCTGAAGACACGCTACTTAGGATTCCACTTGCATTATCAAGCGAAACATTGTCAGCTTGTACAAATATACTGCCAGCATTTCCTTGACCGAAAGTATTGGCAACAATTTGCGCACCATCGACTAAAGATAAATCCGTGGTTGTAACACTGATACTGCCAGCATTACCATTTGCCCCAATATTGACAGTACTAAAAATTCCACTACGTTCGCCATTATCAAATCCAGCAATAGTCACAGTATCACGAGCGTTAATTTCTATACTTCCTGCATCGCCTTGTCCAAAAGTTGCGGTAGATATTTGTGTTCCTTCTGTAACAAATAACGATTCAGTTTTGATGTAAATATTGCCACCACTACCATTAGAATCAGGACTGACAAAGTTACCAATTAAACTAAATTCACCTACAGTAACTTGCCCTGTCGCATCTAAGATAATATCTCCTGCTTGAGTATCAACAGAACCTAATTCAGGTTGTATACCTGCTATTAAAGCACCTCCTAAAAGATTGATATCTCGAGCGTTGATTGCAATGCTACCTCCACCTTCTCCCGCTACACTGATTCCTGCTTCATTTGTCAGTAATACATCTGCTCTTGCTACACCAGTAGGAAAACTTAAATCTAAGTTACTACCATTAACAGTTAGCTCAACTTCTCCTGCTTCAGCTAGTCCTCCAATCTCCACTCGACCGCCAGGAACCAATAAAACTCCACCATCAATCGTCACATCTCCACCTAGGAAGATTATGCTGTTACCTAGAGGAAAGTTAAGCAAGCTGGCAGATTGATAAATCGAGGAATTTTCTACAATTTGAGTGAAAAGAAACGCTGAAGGATTAACAGTGAGAAGTGGAACAGTGGTAGCGTTAGAAGTATCGAAAACTCCTCGATCGCCAAACCTAATCGCGTTTGCTGTGCTGGTAACAAATGATCCTTGTATATCTAATATTGCTTCTGAGCCAAATATAATTCCGTTGGGATTAATTAAAAATAAATTTGCGCTGCCTAATACACCAAGAAGTCCTAAGATACTAGAGGGATTTTTACCAGTTACGCGACTTAATATATTCTCAATTCCCTGAGGATTTGCAAAATAAATACTTCTTCCTGCATCTACATTAAATTCTTGGAAACTGTGAAATAGATTGATTCCACGCGTTGCACCTCCTGTAATTAAATCAATAGATGCAGGAGCAATGGAGGTAACAACTGATTTTTCACTTCCTAAGGTTTCATCAGGAACGATTTGTGCTGATGCTGGGGCAAGACAGAAGCTTTTGCTAAAAATTCCTATGAACAATAAAAATTTTATTTGTTTTAGATATACGGCAATTTTATTTGAAAATAGCAGAAAGTGCATAGGTTTGAAGATTTTTTATAAAAACTTAAGATGCTAGTTAATTAAGCACTAGCAATTAATGGTAGATATAATACGAATGCAAAAAAACAGCAAGGAAATTTAATTAGAAATAAAAAATATCCTAACTATATATCAGGCTTTAATACTGGAGATTGACAATGCGACGACACCGCAAAGTTGGTTATTTTTTGTTAATTATGTTTCTGAGTTACTTAACTTGCTTAGGTTGGGGTAATATACCTGTACTAGCTCAAATGCCGTATGCGCATCAATTTGTTCAACAGGGAATAAAGCGCTATCAAGCAGGAGATTATCAAGGGGCGATCGCACCTTGGCAACGGGCACTAATCTTATATCAAAAATCTAAAAACAATCAGCAAGAAGTAGCAATAGTAGCAGAAAATTTAGCCCGAACTTATCAGCAACTCGGTCAAAGTAACCAAGCAATTTCGTATTGGGAACAAGCGATCGCCTACTACCGCCCAATCAATCCGCAACAAACCGGAAGGCTAATGACTGAAAAAGCGCAATCGTACAGCAGCATTGGTCAAAACCGACAAGCGATCGCGCTATTGTGTGGAACAGTACAAAATCAAGAGTGTCTTCCTCAAACAGCGGTGACTATTGCCCGCGCGCACAACGATTTATTAGGAGAAGCCGCAGCCTGGGGAAGTTTAGGCGAAGCTTATCGCATCCGCGGTGATTATTTACAAGCAATTAATTATCTGCAAAACAGCTTAAAAATCGCTGAAGCCATTGCCAATCCACAGTTGCATATATCCGCTTTGAATAGCTTAGGAAATGCTTATAGTAATCTTGCACAAGTAGGCGATCGCCAGGCAAACTCAGCAGAAAAACTTGGCGATCGCGAACAAGCAAATCAACTACGACAACAAGCAGCAAGCAATACTACTAAAGCTTTAGAATATTTTCAAAACAGCCTTCAGTTAGCGCAGCAACAAAGCGATCGCACGCATCAAACGCATGCTTATATTAATTTAATTCCTTTATATTATCGTCAAGCGAACTATACTACCGCCGCGCAAACACATCAACAAGCACTTGCACTTTGGCAACAACTTCCTGACGATCGACACAAGATTTACGCTGCAATTAACCTTGCTAGGCTACAGCAACCCAATATAGATTCACCGCTAGAATGTTTGAATGCACAGGTTCAACCCAAGGCGATCGCGCTACTTGAACAAGCTGCTAGTATTGCCCAAAAAACTCAAGACAATCGTGCATTATCGTTTGCGATCGGAGAACTCGGTCATATTTACGAATGTCGTCAAGACTACGCGCAAGCATTAAAATTAACACAACAAGCACGCTGGGCGGCTGAACAAGACAAAGATAGTCTTTATCTGTGGGAATGGCAAACTGGCAGAATTTATCAAGCCCAACAGCAAAAGACGGCTGCCATTAATGCCTATGAAAAAGCAATTGCAACTATCGAAGCAATTCGCGATGAAATCCTAACAGCTAACCGCGATTTACAATTTGATTTTCGCGATACAGTTGAGCCAATTTATCGCGATTTAATTGCGCTAAAGCTAGATGCTGTTCCGCCTGCTGTTTTATTAGCAGCAACAGATGCAAACAATAAAAATCTGAGTTCTATTCTCTCAACGGCTAATTCACTTAAACTTGCAGAACTGCAAAATTATTTTGGCGATGACTGTGCTTTAAATGTTGTTAATCAGCAAGAAGTAGATATTGGTAGCATAGATAAAAATACTGCAATTTTTAGTTCTATAATTCTAGACAATCAAACAGCAGTTATCGCTAGTTTTCCTAACGGAAATAAAAAAGTTGTTTGGTTAAATCAAGATAGTGAAAGTCTCAGACGAGAAATTAATGAATTTCGTTTAGGACTCGAAAGCTTTTTTGATGAATACGATCCGCAACCGGCGCAGAAAGTTTACGATTGGCTCATTCGTCCTTTTACCGATGAATTGCAACAAGCGCAAATTAATACCCTTGTTTTCATCCAGGACGGAATTTTACGCAGTGTTCCAATGGCAGCATTACATGATGGAAAACAGTTTTTGATTCAAAAATATGCTGTTGCCACCACTCCTGGCTTAAGTTTAACAGAGTTGACAGCTACAAATCCGCAAAATTTGCGCGCACTTGCCTTAGGCTTAACTGAAAGCGTTATCATCGATGGTCAAGAATTTGCCCCTTTACCGCACGTACAACAAGAAATCAGCGAAGTTCAAGAACAATTAAAAGGCACTACACCATTATTAAATGCAGAGTTTAACCGCACGCGCTTGCAACAAGAGTTAAGCAAAACGACTTATCCCATCATTCACATTGCGACTCATGGAGTGTTTGGCAACGCTTCAGAAGCGACGTTTTTGATTACTGGAAATCAAGAGAAACTAACAATTACTGAACTTGATGCATTGATTCGCAGTACGACTAAAACCACTGAACCTATTGAACTTTTAACGTTAACCGCTTGTCAAACTGCAATTGGCGACGATCGCGCTGCATTAGGTTTAGCTGGCGTTGCTGTCCAAGCAGGCGCTAAAAGTGCATTAGCATCGTTATGGTCGATCGAAGATGCCGCAACAGCACAAGTAGCCGCGCAATTTTATCAAAGCTTAACAAATTCTAGAATGAGTAAAGCACAAGCGCTACAAAAAGCTCAATTAGCACTCATTGAAGGCGATAAGTACGCGCATCCGGCTTACTGGGCGCCATATATTCTCATTGGAAATTGGTTGTAATAAATGCAACTTGGTAATGGGTAACTGGTAATTGGCGATCAGTAGCAATTAGCTTTTGTTAGGCTAATCTGATTACCGATTACCTAATTACCTACTCCGCAATAATTATATGCTTTGTTGCCGTTCTAGTTCGATAATGGGTCTGATACGACCACTGTATTCGACTGAATGTGGTTCGTTAGAGTCTTCCAAATTGGCTAGATTTTCTAATAGCTCTAGCTCAAGCCGTTGTGATGCTTTATTTGTCGTAGTAGTTAAAGCTGTACTTAGGGCATCGTACCATAAACCTGCACTGGCGTAGGTATTAACTTTTTGTTGTGGGTTATTCGCTGTTGCCAGTATAGTTGCTAAGTTATTGGGCGTGGCGACAACATCGAGATCTGCACCAGCGACTATCGCGCTAGAAGGGCGATTTGGGTTGCATAAAAGAATCACTTGCCAATTGTATCGTTGTCCAACGACTAAAGGTGGTGTATCAACTGGTAAAGCAAGCGACATAATTCCACGTTGACTTTGTAACTGAATTTTGCGGATGATTGTGCGATCGCCACCTGCTTCGTATCGGTAAAGCCGAAATTCCAGCGGATAAGATTCGGCATCAGGAACAAACCATGCAAAAGTAGGATGCGAGGAAACTGTTTGTCCGGTATGCTTTTGCGGAGCGAGGGCTGTGAGTGTTGTTTGTTGGTCTCTGCGACATCCTCCTGTTCTTGTTACTGTACCAGTTGTCCTACTTGTAGGAGGCTTTTGGTCTTTAGGTGGTACGTATTCAGCAACAACGGCGTTACACAATACGAGAGAATGCACGAGAACACCAATCGTCAGTAATTGAATATTGATGCGTTTGTTTAAAAGTCCAACTGCTTTAGTTAACATTTTAGGTTCTTGAATATTTCAGTTCTACAATATGAAAAAACTTTTTCCACTTCATCGATGCTTTATGCTCAACAGATAGCAGATTTGAGTCAACGAAGTAACCGAAAAATACATATTGATAACTGACATCAACTAAACCAGGACTTTCGAGGACGCCAAGTTAATTCACACACTGTACCCTGAAAAGACGACTGGCGCTGAAATCGACCTCTAAGTTGTCGTGCTAGCTGCATTGCTTGCTTTGTGCCACGACCATCAGAAGATACACTAGGGTTTGAGCCATTATCGGTAATGCGTACAATACATTGCTCTTCTTTTTGCAGACAATCTGTTCTCAGCCGCGTGACTCCTTTGGCGTGTTTCCCAACGTTGCACAAAGCTTCTTCGAGAAACTGACACAAGCTGCGTTTTTGCTCGATACTCAGGTATCGATCGTCAATTGGTTCAAAGTTGGGGATTTTTAGCTTTAGAGTTTTGTAGCAGGGAAAATCGCGTTCCAGCGTTTGGCTGTAAATTTGGTATAAAGTTTCGTGTAACGGCGCATTTAAGTTAATCTCTTTTCCGCTACCAAGGCGTAAACTTTGTTCTTGGGTTTGCACCTCTCTTTCCAGCGATTCGTAGACTTCCCGCAATTCACTGTCAATTTGTGTCAATTTTAAAATGAGTTCATCTTGAGGTATATCTTGGTCGCGGGATTGTTTGATGAGTAATTTGAGGGTTTGCAAAGGTCCGTTGTGGATCGTTGTGTAAGTATGATTAATAGTTAATTGACGCTCATTGAGACGCGATCGCATCGCCCGATTATATTGATAAAAAGCTGTAAGTCCTACCCCGTTAAGAACTAAAATCAGTGCTGTAGGTACAACAGGAACCCATAACCCCCACCACGTCAACAGTGTATAACTCGCGCCTACAAGACAAAGACTGGTTATCCCCACAATGACAAAGTTTTTATATGGTGTCAGTGGTAGCCATGCTAAGATAATACCCGCAATTCCCCAAGTAATAATCCATAAATATTCCCATCCATCTGCCCAAGTCCAAATCAGCGATCGCCCGTCGAGTACCGCACTGATAATTTGACTCACCGCATGGGCTTGAAACTCGACTCCGTAGATTTCTCCATCTGCTGCATGATTGCTGGCGATCGCTGTTACCGGAAAAACGTCTTTAGCGCTGGGGGTCGTCATGCCAATAATAATGATGCGATCGCGTAACCACGTAGGGTCAAAATTCCTACTTTTGACATCACTTAGCGATAGCGTCTGAAATTGAGTTGAACTATTACGATAGTTCAATAAAATTTGCATTCCACCGGCATCTGCTCTTACATATCCACCAGAATGGGGATGTATCTGTGGTAGTTCTACACTACCAAACCGCATTGTTCTAACATCGCGAATACCATTTTCTAAACTTATTCCCTCAGCAGCTAAATAAGCTGTTGCTAAACGTAGCGTTAAGGAGTGTTTATATTGAGAATTTTGAGGGACTGGCGTTCCCAGCAAGCTACGCCGCAGACGCCCATCACGATCCTTTATTCCATCGATAAAGCCAATTTGCGCACTAGCGACGTTTGGTGGTGGTGCAATGGGATCTGGTAGTACTTTCTCAACAACAAACAGATTTTTACTGTTCGCAAATACATCAGCGAGTTCCTGATGACCAGGTTCAACAGCGTGGTCTCTAACAATATCTAGACCAATTGCTCTCGGTTGATACTCTTGTAGTGTATTTATTAATAAAGCAAGTTCGCGGTCGGGAACGGGGTAAGCTTTAAGACTTTGGATATCCGCTTCGTTAATACCAATGATTGTGATTCGCTCATCCACTGGTTCGATAGGACGCCAACCCAGAAAACTGTCAAAAACTAACCACTCGTAATACTGAAGTAACCCAATTAAACGTAAAACAACAATAACTCCCAAAAGTGTGAATCCTGGCAATACACCAATACGCCAGCAAGCATACTTAGCATGAATTCTTTGCCAAACGCTGCGTTTCACTGACTTTACCTTTTCAAAAGCTTTGAGGAGGTAAGCAATCTACTTACTCCACGTATTTAGTTACTAACTAATTACTGAATGCTTGTTAGTCAATTAATCCTACTTCTCTGGCACGTCTTTCGGTTTGAATGCGAATATTTCTCTTGCCTTCATCAGGATATACTTCCAGCACATCCTGAACTTTTGTCCAGTAGTGGCGCACAGTACGAGCCGATACTAGCATTCGTTTGGCAATTTCCTGGTCTTGTAATTCTTCTTCAAAGGCAAGTTGCAACAGCGTCAGCCAGTCTTGCTTAATTTCTAACCCACTGTGCATCGTTTTTAAATCTTTTGTATAAGTCAATCCTTGTAAAGCCCAGTCAATTCGCTTCAACATCTCTTTTGTAGAAAGACTTTTATCTGCTACGGTAAAGCCCCCCTGATGCGCATCAATTGTGGGTTTAATGCGTACTAATGCTTTGATGTAACTACTTTGGACTGTAAAATTAAGCGTAGGGTATTGCTGCATCAAAGTTTTGAGGAGTTGAATACCTACATCTGATTTATCATGTTCTCCCACCTTATCTGGAATCGAAAGATCCATCACAACAAGGTCGGGTTTAAAACTGGGTAATTGTTCTAGCAATTGTTGTGCTGTTTGCGCTGTACGAATGTCTGCCTCTGGATAGTGCTGTTTTAGCGCATAAATTGTTCCGTAAAGAACAGTTTCGTGGTCATCAAGAACCAGAATTTTTTGTTTTTGCTGTAGTAGATTGCTCGTCATATTATGAATTCCTTGTCAGCGATCGCCAGCGAAAATCTAACGTTTCAGTTAACTTTGTTTTTCGATAGAAGCACTGTCCTGATGTGAGGAATCTAAAGGTTCGTCTGAGATATTTCAGTTCCGGTGACTGCGAACACAGTGAAAGGGACTGAGCATCAGGGTAAGAAATTTTAACAACTAGCTCGTTGAGTTCGTATTGTAGTGGAATTAAACTAATTTCTATGGAATATTTTGTTAAATTTTTGACCGATAAGATTCTCAGTAGTTCATCCAAAATCTGTAACACAAAGACACTTCGGCTAGGAAGTTCGTCCCGCCACAGTTTTGGCAGTTGTGTTTTGATATTTAGCTGAGAGTTTTTAGCTTGCCATGATTCGATAAGAAATTCAATCGCCAAAGGAAGGCTGTGTTCTACATACGGAGGCGCAAGGCGATCGCCCAAATTTGCTAAAGAATGATGCAGAAATTCAACGCTGTGTATCCACTCGTGTCCAGCAAACGTTTCTGGTTTCTCTGCAATTGAGCGCTCGATACTCCGACGCATACAGCACGATTCTTGTAGTAAGCTATTTCTAATTCGCTCCGCTTCATCAGCTAGCTTCAGCGATTGACCGTAAGACCACCATTGCAATGCTTTTTGAGTTCTTAAGTAAGATGTAACGCACCACAGGATACTGATAAAATAAACAAGTAAAACGATATCTTGCTCAATAAAAGTCACAATTGATACAACACTCTAGAAAGGAAACATACAAAAGTCGTAAGATGCCATTTTTTATCTTCTACAGACAAATGATTCGTAGATGACTGATGCATCCTTCTAAAGTAATTGAGCAAAGCTCATATATGCACCGATGGAAAGTGCCAACGTGCATTCATTAATGAGACAACTTAATTGCCTAAATTTGCTGTAACCATTGCACAAAAGTGCAAACTAAGCGCATAAATCTCTTTATTCTATAGCAGTGAGTTTATCTATTCTGATTACCAATATCACGAAGACGATCGCGAATACCTGCAAGTTGTGCTTGAGAATCTACAGGCGATCGCGGCGCAGGAAGTTCAGTATTAGGCCACATTGGTAAATCATTGCACGGACATGACAACGAAGGAACTCCGATGCTAGGAACTGGAACAGGCATACTGCAACGCGCGCAGGAATTCATTTCCCAAGCGGGAGAAAGCAATTGAGCAATCGAATGTTCTGTACCCTCTAAGTAGCATTCACTTAAGTTGGACGATCGTAATTGCTGCCAGCAATTTTCAAAATCTTGGCTGTAGCGATCGCCTTGAATAACTAGTTTCGGCTTGATTGCTTGCTGACCGTTGTTGAGTGTAACTTTTTTACCAAGTTGAAACCAGTAGGCAAGGTATTGTCGTACTTCTTGTTCTGATGCCATGACAAAAGTAGGGGCGAGGGATTGTATTAATACACCGATTTATTACTTAATGGTGACAAATTACTAAGATAGATGACTAGGAAGAAAAGATTAACTTGCTTGTTGTCAAAGCATTCCTCAATGTTTGTACGGTGGTAGAGGAGAACCTAGGGCAGTAAGGTTGAGGACGTAGCCGCCAGTGACTAAGTAAACAACATCGGCGATCGCGGCGATTTGGCGCACTAAATTACCCAAGCGATCGCGAAAAAGTCTCCCAAGGGGATAAGCTGGGACGATACCCCACCCTGTTTCTTCTGCGACAAGAATGATATCCTTCTCGACGGAGCTTAAAGCTGAGCAGAAGTTTTGCAGGATATTCTCCCAGTTGTTGTTGTCTTCCTCAAGTAAATTCGCAACCCAAGTACCCAACGAATCAATCAGCAAACAATCATTTTGCGGTGCGGTAATTGCATCCACTAATTGTACTGGAACTTCCCATGTTACCCAAGTTTCCGGACGGCGCTGGCGGTGTAGGGTAATCCGAGACAGCCATTCAGCATCATTAGCGTCAACGATTGCAGTGGCTATATAAACCACTGATTTACCCGTTTGTGTCGCCAGAGTTTCCGCCCATTCACTTTTACCCGATTTAGCAGGTCCTGTTACTAGAATAACTTTGCTCAACGCGGTAGTCCTTGATAGTGAACTCAGACTTTAAAAGCTACGATTTGATTTTAGGTCTGAAAGGATATCAACGCTTGCCGTCATTTTTGGTGTTATTTGCTTCTAACCGATAAAATGACCACCAGTATGATTGCTAGAAATGCGATACTCAGAAGAGATTTCTTGACAATCGCATGGCGCGAATCGAAGATAAATTAGCTGCTGATTCCTCGGATGGAGACTATGAAGCCAAAACTACAAAAGTTAGAGCCAAACCGACACCACGCAAAAATTATCAGCATTTCCTCTTTGTCTCAGGATGACGCTTCTAGAGATCGCAGCTATTCTTTTAAAATTCACGGCGATCGCACTTCTGCAGACGCGACGCAATCCGATCCAGAGGAAGCTTACAAAGAACCGCAGTTGCCTGAGTTTACTACCAGCAAGCGCGATCGAAAAACAAGCAATTCAACTTATAAGCGATTCTTACCCAAACCACGAATGGATGTGGCGACGTGCAAAGAACAAATTAAGCAGGTTGTACAACAAATTAAAGATCTCTATCACGAAGGACCAATTGTAGATGGGTGGCTTGAGTCTCGCTACCAATCTTCACCACACGAAGTGACCACTGTCAACTACGTGAAAGCAACTTACAAGTTCGATCAAAATGAAATTACCTGCGAAGCGCCGCGCCCTGATTACTACCTTTGTGGCGTAGATGAGGTTGGTCAAAAATGGTCTTATCCTTGTCCTATGGAACAATTGCCTAGTGTAAGTATTGCAATCGCCCGTTACCAAAAATTGCAGTATCTATTAGCACGCAAGCGCTCTTTAGAAGCTTTTTTAAATCGACTTCAAGAACGCGAAAAGAAAATTAAAAATTAGCTATAGCCTTAATTCAAACCTCGTGCATCGAATATGTTTACTCATTCATATTGCGATATGTTGCTACTGCTGAAGGTGAAATTCGATTTAAGTAGCGGAAGATCCAATATTTGAAAACTGCGTCTAGAATTACGGGAAATGTCGCGATAAATAAGAAAATAAAATCGCGGTTTTCTGGTAAACCAAAATGGCGCGATACTGTTCCTAGTAGGACTTCCCAACCGTGCGTTGAGTGGAATCCTACAAATATATCAGTAAATAGAATAATAATAAAGGCTTTGGCACTATCACTCAATCCATAAACAATATTATCCATAAATTCTTTGAGAACTTCAAGCTCTTTTCTGCTGGTAACAATTAACCAGGTAAACGCTCCGACGGACAATAAATCAGCAAAGACATTTTTGATAGCATTCGCGCTTTCATAACGAAAATGTTCAACAATTTCTCGCACTTTTGCTTGCATTTGTTGCTCTATCTGTTCTGGCGAAAGTACAGCGTCTTCATGTAAAAGATTTCTAAATTTTAGTTGTTCCTCAAACCTTTGCATTTCTATTAATGCTCTCTCTTCCATTTCAGAATTAAGAAAGATAACAGTTTCCTGGGAGGTACGTAAATGATCGATAATGGGACTAATAATTAAGTTTTTTGATATTTGTTGCGTGAGAAAAGGAACTATAATTAATAAAAGAATGAGTCTTATCGAAATGAATGTCCTTCTTTGAGAGCGGCGAAAATTTTTGACAACTTCGTCTTCGGCTTTAGGGTCTAATTCAACTTTAAGACGGTTAATAGTACTGAGAATAGAACGCGGCAAGACGCTTGTAGTTTCTGCTTTTGTTTTCGGTCTTTTATGAGTGCTAACATTCTTAACTACTGCATTAGGAGCAAGCTGCGGTTCTGCACCTGTAGTTTCAGAATGAATAATAGGAGCTTCACTAGGTACAACAACATTGTTAGGATTTGCAATGGCGTCGGCGTCATACTTAGCAAGAATTTCATCAATAAACCTGAGTTTTTCTAAAATTCGCGATTGCTGATTTCTTTTTTGGATGGCAAAAGAATCTTTATCGGCAAATGTCCCATCATTTTTAGTAATTTTCGTAATGTTTTGATAATCAGGATTGATCCAAGAACGACTTGCCCTAAATTCTGTAAGGCGCATTCGGATAGTTTTTAAATGTTTTTTAAGCTCCGATTGAAAATAAGCGATCGCACTGCTTCCATAATTCGGATTTGGTGCTATCTTTTGACCATTAAAATGTTCGTCTTCCATTGCCTTAATGAGTAAGGCTGCTTTGTAGGCTTCTTCTAAGGAGCGCTCTGGTGTATCTAAATACCACTGCTGTGCTTTGACCAAGAACGAGTAAATTTGTTGCGGAATGGACCTTTTCATGGCAGGCAATTATCCAGCCTTGTATAGTAATTTTTATCAGTCAATCAGTGTACGAGGTATCTTAACAAATCTCCGAGGTAAGAGTTAGTGCTTTCAGATTCTGTTTGGATAGAGGGTTCGAGTCGTAGCGGAAAAACGGCGCGTTTGGTAACGCAGTTTTGTCGATGGGTAGAAAACAATACAAATGAGCAAAAACAAAATAATTCGCGTCAGCAACCGCGTCAATTACCAAAACCGCAAAAATACTTAAATAATCAACAAGCCGAGCTAGCCGTGTTATGTTTAGCAGCAAATGACGATAATCGGCGGGAATTGGTGGAAAGAATCGTTGCTGTCACCGCAGGAAAATATCCCGTACGCGCTAAAACGCCGCTGGGTTTTTTTCAAGATGAGGTAATGTTATTTTGGCCGTTGCTGATTCAGATCCTCAACTTGAGGGCGCAGTTTCCCGTACGGTTGCGCCCAGAAACCGAACAAGAACTCGCAACACGCTTGTGGCGATCGCACCTCGATAGCGAAACCATCCGTCGCACTGGCGTGAATGAGTATCGGTTAATTCGTCGGATTCTAGATATTTTACAACTCGCAGCTTACAGCGGAACGCCAATTTCAGAAATCGCACCGTTACTAGAACGCGGTTTGAGTGCAAACGCAGAAGTCACAACAACAGGAATCGTCGAAACGCCTTTACTAGAAGCAATGCTACTGCAATGGCGCAATTGGTGCTTAGAACGCGGATTGCTGACCTATGGCATCATTACTGACCTCTATTATCAGTATCTGTTACACGATAGCAACTATCAACAACATCTTCTACGCCGTTATCAAGCGGTACTCGCGGATGATGTCGATGAATACCCAGGAGTAATGCGCGATGTGTTCGACTTTTTGCTCGATCGCAAAGTTATAGGCACGTTTACGTATAATCCTAATGGCGGAGTCCGTTTAGGATTAGGTGCAGATCCAGAATATATCGCAGGGTTACGCGATCGCTGTCGTGTCGAATTTTTACCGCAGCCACTTTCAAATTGCGTTGTCAACGCCTTATCGCTACCCGTTACCGAATTACTCGATAACACGACCACAGTCTTGTCGCTACCAAACTTTCAGTCAATTCAAACAACCTCTAGAAGAGATTTATTACGAGAAACATCCGAGATTATTACCCAAGCAGTACGATCGGGACAAATTCAACCACAAGAAATCGCGGTGATTGCACCAGGTTTAGATGCGATCGCGCGGTACACGCTCGTAGAATTGTTGACAAAGCAAGGAATTCCCGTCGCCCCGCTCAACGACCAACGTCCGCTTGTCAGTTATCCAATGATTCGAGCTTTACTGACGTTATTGAGCTTTGTCTATCCTGGTTTAGGACGCTTAGTAGATCGCAACGCGGTAGCTGAGATGCTGGTGGTGCTGAGTAGACATCGACAAGAGACATCGCTTGTTCCCAATATTGACTTAGTCCGCGCGGGGCTCATCGCCGATCATTGCTATGAACCGCATCCCGAACAACCGAATTTATTACCCGTAACCGCCTACGATCGCTGGGATCGCCTAGGATACGCCGCAACAACGGCTTACGCAGAAATTGTGCAATGGATCGAATTACAGCGATCGCAACAACAACAGCGATTGCTTCCTAGTCCAATTTCACTATTAGACCGAGCAATTCAGCGGTTTTTGTGGAATGGTAGTAATTTACCCTACGAACAATTAGCCGCGCTGCGCGAACTATTAGAAACTGCACAACACTACTGGGAAGTTGACACTCGATTCCGACAAAGTGAAGCGATTGAGACGCCAGCACAGGGAGCGATCGCGCAATTTGTGCAACTGCTGCAAAGTGGTACGATTACCGCTAATCCCTATCCCGTACGCCCAATTGGTCCAATGAGTCGAGCTGTTACTTTAGCAACGATCTTCCAATACCGTTCGAGTAGAAAATGTCATCGCTGGCAATTTTGGCTGGATGCGGGTTCGCCGCTGTGGTTGAGTGGGGGTGCGGCGACATTATTCAGCGCCCCGTTGTTTCTTCACGATCGCTACGCGCGCGGTTGGACAGCGGAAGATACGCTCACTGCTGATTGGCAAAGATTACACCGCATTTTGCAAGATTTACTCTCTAGAGTAGAAGAGAAAGTTTATTTATGTCACAGCGATTTAGCCGTAAACGGACAAGAACAAGATGGTCCTTTGCTAGCATTAGTCAATGCTGCTACACCAATCAACGTTAAAGATTACACCCTCATCTAGCTTGACGCTTTCACGGAGTCTGATGAATCAACTAGGTAAAAATATTAATGCTGAATTAGTTGCCGCGTTGTTAATTCACTACAGCTTTGATTTAGGGGGCTATACAAGCAGTGAATTAATCGCTCAATGGTTCGCCAATTACCCTGAAAGATGGGTGCGTGCTGCGGTGATTGAAGCTTTGTATCGCGGGCGTTACAAAGCAGTTTCTATCGATCAAATTTTAACTGTGTGGCAGCGTCGAGGTGATGCGCTGCATCATTTTAACCACGAATTCGAGCGCCTTGTGTGTGCTGACTTACCAGAAACACTCATCAAACAACTCGAATCCGCAGCAGATAAAACAGCCTGCGATGACAAGACGCATTGTGTGGCTGAAGCATCTCCCAGTGAAAAGCGATTTTCTGTCACTGTAGTAGATTCTGCTGTAATTCCTCCTACAAGTAGCGCTAATAATAAGGTGCGATCGCACCAGCGTACTGACTACTCGCCGATTGTACGATTCACTCCCCCAGAAACGACTACCTCAGACTTTTACGCAAAGCTGAAAGCGATTTCTCGCAGTACCAAAAAGCAATCGGAATCTGAGCAATTGTAAATGCCCATAACTAAATATCAACTATAGCGATACAAGGAAAAGTGTTGTGTAACACACACACAGCAGTTGAAGGGACGCTGAGGATGTGGTAGAAGCAATTCTATCACCAAAGGTAGCTTTGCCCGTCAATTTTGTTTGGGTAGCCTTGAAACAGTTAGAGATTATATTTGTTGTTGCATCCATCTGCGCGTACCAAAAGACTCGCAAGCAGCAGCAGCAACACGCGCAGCAGCAGCTAAGGCTTCAGCAAAGCTAGTTTGCAAAATGTAATGACAAAAAGCCCCGTGAAAGATATCACCAGCTCCTAGGGTGTCAACAGCTTTGATTTTGGGAACTGCGATAGTATTACACTGACCATTCGCTTGATATTGAATGGGGTTTTCTCCTTGAGTGATGGCAATGTGAGGAATACCAATAGCGCTAAGATAGGCAAATACTTCAGTTGTGTTTTTGCAGCCTGGTGGATGAAAATTTGCCGAACATACTGCATAATCGACAAAAGGCAAGACAGTTTCAAATCCAGGTTTCCAACTTCCACCATCAATCACAACAGGGATATGATTCGCTTTGGCTTGTTGGGCGATCGCGCATCCAATTACCATTTGATGTCCGTCAATTAAGACAATATCTACTCCTTGTAAAATGTCTTGAGGAATGCGATCGCGCGTGACCTGAGTTTTTACCGCGTTGATGGAAACAACTGCCCTTTCTCCTGTTGCTTCCGTGACAATAATCGAGGATACTGGCGGCGGTTCTACTTGTGTGGGATTTAAGTCTTCCACTGTAACTTGGTAAGTCTCTAAATCTGCCACAATTGAGTTGCAAAGTGGATGCGAACCTATAACACCTATTAGTTTTGCTTGATGCCAATAACTAAACGCAACCGCAGCATTTGTTGCAGGACCACCAGCCGCCACAGTGTAATCAATTGCTACTATTTTTTGATTATTGCGCGGAACAGATTTTGCTAGATAGATGAAATCGAGCGTTATTAATCCAACAAACAGTCCTACTTGAGATTTCTGACGCATTTTTAAACCACAAAGGCGCGAAGCGCGCGAAGAAAGTCAATAGCAACTAGCAACTAACCACTAACAACTAGCCATAAGTATACTGTGGTTTAGTACGGGGACTGAGCTGTTAATGGAATTGGATTGTTCGCAATATATTGCTGCGGAATCACTGATGCTTCATTAGGAGTTGCTAAAGCTTGACATAAAAATGCTGCTACTTCTGCGCGCGTTGCTTGCTTATTAGGATGTAAAAACCTCACATCGGGGTAATTAACAACAATACTTCTTTCTGTTGCTGCTGCTATTTTGCTTTGGGCATACCGAGGAATTTTATGAGCATCTGCAAAATTTGTTTTCAACGTAGAGGTGACGTCCCTACTAGGAACATAATTTAATCCACTCGCTAAAGCGACTAAAACTTGCGAACGAGTAATTCTTTGATTTGGTTTAAAAATTCTCCCTGGATAGCCTGATAAAAAGTTTCTTTGATACGCCTCTGCTACATGGTGATATGCCCAGTCATATACATGAACATCTCTAAATTCTATTCGCCTGCGTGTTCGAGGAATTTGCGGAAAAGCCTTACCGACTATTGCTGCAAATTCTGCACGATTAATATACATCATTGGGCGAAAGCTACCATCTGGATAACCATTAATAATTCCTTGATTCGCTAATTTGACGATACAAGAGTTTGCCCAATTTCCTTGCAGATCGTAAAACAAGGAATATTGATTAGAATATTGAGCTACAGCAGGTTTTTGTGGTATCCACGCGAATCCAGTCGTTATGACTCCCAAGCCGACTAACAAAGTAGGTAAGGAGCGATGTTTGAAACTAAACATTAAATGCTTCTACCCTCTATTTATATATTTGTTGATTAATGAATGAATAACTGAGTTCCTGATATTTATGCAGCTCAATCTTCTTTATAAAAAATTTATATAAACTAATATTTAGGAGCTACTCTAGATACATTAGTATTTAGCAATATCAAATATTATCATACTCTGGTTACAGTGACTGACTTAAATTAAATTTGAATAAATTTTGGATTTACCTACCTAGCAGTTGAAGAAACGCAGTAATTATACCAAAATCTAGTGAATTAGAGTAAAAGTCGGATAATGACTGCGAGTTTATTACTCATGGTTGTCACAATTCTACCGAGATTTCACTGAAAAAAAATTAAAGTGCGACTAGCAATCAAAGATATCCGTAGATTCACTAGATACAAATCGATCTGATTATTCTACAGGTACTATCCTTAACCTCAGAACAATGCAGGCAGCAGAAAACGGAAGACTTTATGTAGTAGGAACGCCGATTGGCAACTTAGAAGATATAACTTTTCGCGCCGTGCGAATTTTGCAATCGGTAGACTTCATTGCAGCAGAGGATACAAGGCATACAGGAAAGTTGCTACAACACTTTCAAATTAAGACACCACAGCTAAGTTATCACGAACACAATCGTAACAGTCGCATTCCTGAATTGATCCAGAAGTTAAGTGAAGGAAAAGCGATCGCCCTTGTCACAGATGCAGGAATGCCTGGAATTTCCGATCCTGGTTATGAACTTGTGCAAGCGTGTATTGCGGCAAATATTCCCGTAATCCCCATTCCTGGGGCAAGTGCAGTGATTACCGCGTTGTGCGCCGCCGGATTACCGACGGATCGATTTGTGTTTGAAGGGTTCTTACCCGTGAAAGGAAAAGAACGCCAGCAGCGCGGAGAATCTTTAAAAACTGAGTCGCGAACGATGGTTTTTTACGAATCACCCCATCGCCTGCGCCAAACTCTGCAAGACTTTGCGAACTTTTTTGGACAAGATCGGCAAATTGTTATAGCGCGCGAGTTAACTAAACTACACGAAGAATTTTGGCGCGGAAATATTGCGGAGGCGATCGCCCACTACAATCAACGCGAACCGCAAGGGGAATACACGCTAGTTGTTGCTGGAGTTTTAGCGAGTAAACCGCACTTGAGTGAAGTAGAAATTAAAGCTGAGTTACAAAAACTCATGGCACAGGGAATATCGCGATCGCAAGCTAGTCGTCAGTTAGCAAAGGAAGTCTCGCTTTCGCGCAGTCAAATTTACCAAATTGCTTTAGCGCTACCTAATTTATCTGCGGAGGATAGTAGCGATTAAGATTTAGTTTTAACGCCAGAAAATTCGCACACTGTATTAAATGGGCAATAACGACAGTGCGAACCAGGGTTAGGCGGAAAAATTTTGCTGAAATGGTGGGGGTTTTGTTGATAGTGGTGCATATCTTGCTGATGCTTGATCGCCACTTGTGCTAATTGATCTTCTACAGCGTCGAGTTGAGTGGAAGTTACACTAATTAGCTCAGAGTTTTTACACCGTTCTAAGTTGTAGAATGAAGCAACGGCTTGATAATCAGGATATAAATAGCGCGCCGCAAGTAAATAAACAAGCGCCTGACGCTCGTCAAAAGCCGATCTACCCGTCTTAAAGTCAAGAATGTGCAAGATTTTATCAGCTTCGACGAACACGCAATCCATCGTCGCGTACAGCCGAAATTGATAATTTTTTTGATGAATCACGATTGGTTGCGGAAATCCTTCATCGCCACTGGTAAGTTGAATGATGTGTTTTCCGAGTAAAACTGGACGATGATGGTAGTTTTTGAGAATTTGCATGACGCGCTGCTGAATCTCAACACTTGATTTACTTAGTTTGAGTAGTTGAGCCACTTGTTCAACACCATCAGGCTGAGTTAACCATTGACGGTGATGATGAAATTCGTAAACGCCCTTTTGGGCAAGTAAACCGATGCGTTGCGGTGGGCTAACTTTAGCTAGTAATGCTTTGATTATCGGTTCTTTTTGCCGCGCTTTGATAAAGCCTCGTTTCATCTGACAATGCCATCTTTCTTGCCCGATAGCTGGGGCAAATAAAGACCAAAGGTGGTAGCTGGCAAAGGGTCGCCCAGAGTTTAGCATTGTCTGGCGGTTCAGTAAGGGAAGCAACAAAAGTTACTGTGACACGTGAGAAACAATAAGCTTCTTGTACTATTAATGATGAACGACAGGGAGTGGCAAAAAATGAGCGCTAGTAACAATTCCAGCAAGATCAAGTTTGGTACCGATGGATGGAGAGGTATTATTGCTGATGACTTTACCTTCCCCAACGTACGGAAAGTAACGCGGGCGATCGCCAAATACCTGGAAACCGCCTACAACAAAAACCAACCGGTTCTTATTGCCTACGATACTCGCTTTCTCGCTGACCAGTTTGCGCGTACTGCTGCCGAGGTTTTAGCAGCAGAGGGTTGGAGTGTGAAAATTACCGATCGGGATTGTCCTACTCCAGTAATTGCTTACAATGCCCGTCACTTAAATAGTGCTGGTGCATTGATGTTTACTGCCAGTCATAATCCGGCACCCTATTGTGGGATTAAGTATATTCCTGATTACGCTGGTCCTGCCACTCCTGAGATTACTGATACTATTGTGGCAAATATCTCTGGTGCAGATGACGCACCTGTCAGCGGTAATTGGAAAGATCAGATCTCAACTTTCGATCCCAAGCCCGAATATCTTAAATTTCTTTACACGCTACTCGATGTTGAGAAGATTCGTAACGCTAAGTTAAAAGTCAAATACGACGCGCTTTATTCGACATCGCGCGGTTATTTAGATACAGTATTGGAACACTGTGGTTGTGAATTAGAAACTTTTCACGCACAGCGCGATGTCCTTTTCGGTGGTGGAATGCCTGAACCCAAAGGCGAACAACTCGTTGAATTAGTCGAAGCTGTGAAGAAAGACAAAGCTGACTTAGGTTTAGCAACCGATGGCGATAGCGATCGCTTCGGAATCGTAGACGAACAAGGCAACGTTTTGACCCCAAATACGGTGTTACTTTTACTTGCGCGTCACTTAGTTAAAAATCGCGGTAAATCAGGCGCGATCGTGCGGACTGTTGCGACAACGCATTTACTCGATAACCTCGCCGCTAGCTATGGCTTAGAACTTTACGAAACGCCTGTAGGCTTCAAGTACATCGGGGAAAAAATGCGCGAAACCACCGTTCTAATTGGTGGCGAAGAATCAGGCGGTTTAAGTGTAATTGGGCATATCCCCGAAAAAGACGGAATTTTAGCTGATATGTTAGTTGCAGAAGCGATCGCCTACGAAGGAAAACCGCTAAGTCAGTTAGTCGAAGAAGCAATTAGCGAGGCTAATGGCCCATTAGCTAACAAGCGCTTGGATTTACATCTCAACGACGCCCACAAAGCTGCTGTTATCGATTCGTTTACCAATAATCCACCCGCAGACGTCGCCGGAATTAAAGTTAAAGAAGTTGGTCGCAAAGATGGCGTTAAGCTGTATCTCGAAGAAGGTAGCTGGGTTTTATTGCGTCCATCGGGTACAGAACCACTGATGCGCGTTTACATCGAAGCAACTTCGGCGGATAAACTCAACAAAATTGCAACTCAAATGGAACAAATGATTAATCAACTCGAACCTGTAACAGTATAGGACTGGCGATTAACGATAAACTAGAAAAGAATCCTCATAGCTAATTGCTTCTATGAGAACTCTTGCTAATTTGCTCGCGATCGTAATTCTGGCAGGCTGGGTAGTGGCGATCGCCATTGTTTCTGTCCAAAACGCCACCCCAGTTTCTTTGCGGTTTCTGACATTCCAATCAATTCAACTTCCCGTAGGATTGGTACTAGCGTTTAGTGCTGCGTTGGGTATGCTAGCGATGGCACTAACTCAACCGATTTGGACTGCTGGTTTGAGAAGAAATAGTCTTGAATCAGATAACGAGTTTTTTGTCGATGAATAAAAAGCTAAGATTCTCCCTTTCCTACTTTATAGTGTTTGATGTATCGTTGTTCGGGATCGATACCTTCAAAAGTAGGTGGAATCCAAACTCGTACGACTAATAGTGCAGCTAACACGAGTAAAAACGCACAAGCTGCTAGCATCTGATTCCAAGGCACTTCCAACACCCCGCGCACAATCACTTCACGCAACACAGAGACAATTGATACTTCTACTGCAACGCCAATCGACACGCGCTGTTCTTGCAAATAAATAATCAATAGGCGAAACAACTCCACCATAATCAGCAAAAACAAAATATCTGCGGTAACTTCGTGAAAGTTGAGCGGCGGTAACATTAAATAAAATATACCCCTTAACTGAATTACCATCGCGCAGAATAGTCCAATACACAGCGAGACTACAATCAAGTCTTGAATAGTCTCTAGGCTGCGCACAAGCAGATTCCGATTTAACGCTTCGTACCAATTTAACGGGGACTTCAACGGCTGCTCCATCTAAACTTCCTCCTGCGTGTGGTGTTGATGGGAGATTATGCTTAGATTAACTTATAGATTTGTATTTTTGGTATTTGAATTAATTATTAATTGCATTAGCCTAGCGACTAAAGTCGCAGCTAGATAAACGAAGTCAGATGGTGCGCGGACTAACAGGAAAATGAGGAAAGTTAAAGTGTGCGTGACTACTTAACCTCCATCCAGTTTTCACCTGCACGCACTTCAACAACTAACGGTACACTTAAAGACATTGCAGATTCCATTGTTGAACGAATTTTTGGCTGTAATTCTTCCCACTCGTCTTGCGGAACTTCAAACACCAATTCATCATGAACTTGTAGCAATAATCGTGCTTGGTAATTTTGCAACAGTTCGTGCAGTCGCACCATCGCAATTTTAATAATATCCGCACTCGAACCTTGAATTGGAGCATTAGCTGCAGCGCGGAGTAACCCAGCATCATTTGCTGTTAAACCGCGAATTTCATCAAGGTTGATGTCGTCAGGCTTGAGGTTGCGTAACTTGCGCAGGCGATCGCTTGTAAAATTAAAATACCGCCGTCGCCCTAGAATAGTCTGTACGTACCCATAGGCTATGGCTTCTCGTTCCATTCGCCGCAAGTATTCAAAAACTAACGGATACTGCTGGTTAAATCTTTCAATAAACACCTTACCATCCGCAGCTTTCATCTTCGTTTCTCTGGCAAACCGCTGCGCACCCATACCATAAATAACGCCGAAATTAATTGTTTTAGCTAAACGGCGTTCTTCAGAAGTTACCTCATCTTTTTCAAAGAGTAATCGTGCAGTTACCGTGTGAATATCTTCATTATTTTGGTAAGCTTTTACTAAGATCGGTTCTTGCGATAAATGGGCGAGAATTCGTAACTCAATTTGCGAATAATCTGCTGCTACTAATATCCAACCCGATTCGGGAATAAACGCTTTGCGAATTTGCCGACTAAAAGCTGTACGAATCGGAATATTTTGTAAATTTGGGTTAGAAGAAGATAATCGCCCTGTTGAAGTTGCAGTTTGATTAAAACTTGTATGCACGCGCTGCGTATCTGGACGCACCAATGCTGGTAGCGCATCGACATACGTTGACTTTAATTTAGATAAAGTTCGATACTCTAATATCGCCTCTACTATCGGATGCTCGTCGCGTAACTTTTCTAATGTTGCTGCATCTGTAGAGTAACCTGTCTGAATTTTGCGTGACTTTCGGCGGTCTAAATTCAACTTATCAAATAATAGTTCGCTTAACTTTTTTGGCGAACCTAAATTAAACTTCTCTTGTGCAACTGCATAAATTTGTTCTTCAATTGCTGCTAAGTCTTTTTCAAGTTGTTTAGAAAATTCTTGCAGATACGCCGTATTGATGTGAATTCCTGCATACTCCATCTCGGCTAAAACAGGTTCGAGCGGTTGTTCGACTTCGAGTAATAACTTGTGTAATGCTGGAATCTTATCTAGTTCTTCACGTAGCTTTGGCACTAATCCGTAAGTTGCATAAACATCCATGCCGCAATATTCTGCAACAGTAGGAATATCTAAATCTGCAATAGTTTTGCCTTTTGGTACTAACTCCGCATAACTTTTTGATGTCAAACCCAAATAGCGCTGCGCGAGATCGCTTAAATTATGGCTGCTATCAGGATCTAAAACATAACTTGCTAGCATCGGATCGAAGACTACGCCCCTGAGATGAATTCCCTGACACCGCAATACCAGCCTGTCAAATTTCGCATTTTGCAACGCTTTCGGATGTTCTGCACTTTCTAAAATTGGTCGCAATGCGGCCAATACTGTTGCAGTATCTAGATTATCTCCTGCTGCGTGACCGAGGGGAATGTATGCGATCGCATCGAGTTCGCTTCCCCAGCAGCAACCAATTCCCACAAGTTGTGCATCGCGTGGTTCAAGTGCTGTTGTTTCCGTATCCCACGCAACGGGTGTCGTTGGGTTGGTATGTTTTTGCAATTGTTTTACTAGCTGCGTCAATTTTGCAGGCGTATCAATAATTTGCGGAGTAATTTTGGTAAGCGGTTGTTCTTGAATTGCTTCGGTATCTTCAGCGCTAAAGAACCACAAATCGTCACTCTCAAATGTTGGCACTGCGATGAGGTTTGAGTCTGACATGTTTTCTGGTTCGTCTTCTGGAATCGTACCGCCAAACTGTTGCTGTAGTTCGTTAATTTTTCCAAGAAAAGATTTAAATTCTAATTTCTCTAAGATTGGCTTGAGAGTCGTTGTATCAAAGCCTGTTAATTTTGCTGCTTCTAAATCAATATCTAGCGGTACATCTACAACAATAGTTGCTAAGTATCGCGATTTTTCCGCGTCTTGTTTCCCTGCTTCCAGTTTTTTTTTCGTTACACCTTTAATTTCATTCAAAGAGTTATAAATTTGCTCGAGCGATGTGTATTGATTAAGTAACTGAATTGCTGTTTTTTCACCAATACCTTTAACGCCAGGAATATTATCCGATTTATCGCCACAAAGTGCTTTAAAATCGACAATTTGCGATGGCAATACCCCCATCTTTTCTTTAACTTGTTCGGTTTTAAATTCGTTA
The DNA here is from genome assembly GCF_002939305.1 of Chroococcidiopsis sp. TS-821. NCBI lineage: Bacteria > Bacillati > Cyanobacteriota > Cyanophyceae > Chroococcidiopsidales > Chroococcidiopsidaceae > Chroococcidiopsis > Chroococcidiopsis sp. TS-821. Next base: position 1,187,447 of record NZ_MVDI01000001.1, read on the forward strand.
ATTCCCGTAGAAGAACGCTTCAAAGCTTCGGAACTAAGATAGAGAATACTGATATTTTTTTGCGGATCGACAAGTTGAAATAAATCGCGATCGCCTGTCAAAATCTTCACTTGATACCCCGCCGCGCTTGCTTTTTGCGCCAGTGTTCCTAGGACATCATCAGCTTCGTACCCTGGCGCAGTGATAATGGGTAAGTTTAAGCCATCGAGTAATTCGTGGAGATTCTTAAGATCGGGAACAAAGTCTTCTGGCGTCCCTGGGCGATCTGCTTTATAGGTATCGTCGGCTTCGTGGCGAAATGTTGGTAATCCAAGATCGAATGCGATCGCCATTGCTTCCGGCTTTTCTACCGCCATGACTTCTAGTAACGCCTTGAGAAAGCCAAAACACACACTTGTCGGAATTCCCGTCGTTGTGCGCAACCCACCATCACGCCCTTTAGCAAATGCAAAATAAGAACGAAAAGCTAGTGAATGCCCATCTACAAGGATAAATGTTGGGCGCAAAGAAGATGAAGCCACAGTAGAGGTAAAAGCTTGAGACATACTACTATTCTAGCTTTTCAAGCTTATTGTATGTGGCGTAGGTAACTTATCTAAAAATGAAAAAGCGAATCGAAATAAATAAAGCCGCCGCGATCAATTGCGCAATCATTACTGGAATGCCATAACGCAAAAAAGTCTTAAATGAAATTCGTCGCCCATGAAGTTCAGCAATTCCGGCTGCGACAATGTTAGAAGAAGCCCCAACTAAAGTTCCATTTCCCCCCAAAGTTGCACCAAACATCATTGCATAAAATAATGGCAAAACTTCAGGCGGTAACTCGCCCTGAAAGCCTGGTTGTAATATTTCTGGTGTTGCTAATCCAACGTTGACGACATACTCTTTGAGTAAAGGAACCATTGCGACAACTAGCGGAATATTAGGGACAACACTTGATAAAATTCCTACCAAAAATAGTAGAGATAGCGCACCTAAAGCAATATTTCTCCCTAAAATATACGCTAAAACCGCCGATACACTACTAACAACACCTGTCTTTTCTAATCCTCCAATTATGACAAATATACACATGAAAAAGATTAAAGTACTCCAATCGACATCACTTAAAATATGGTTAACTGTCTCAATTTTACTGTGATGTGACAAGAGTAAAGCTAAGGCTGCTCCGAGTAATGCTACCGCAGCTGGTGAAATAGGTATTGGCAGCATTTCTCCTATAGCAAAAAATAGTAGTACAAATGCTATAAGGACGATTCCTAATATTAAAACGCGGGGATGATTAATCTGAGGATGCGGTAATTGCTCTAAGCTATCCAACTTTTTTCGCCAAATTTTGGGGAATAAATACGGTAGCATAAACACAATTGTTCCTACCGCAATAACTCCCCCTATACTTAAACGTTCTAGATAACTCATAAAACTGATATTAACAGCATCCCCAACAATAAACGTTGCTGGATCTCCTACTAATGTTAATAAACCTGCACTATTGGCAACAAATACCATTAAAATTAACAAAGGTACAAAATTAACACCTACATCTTCAGCAATTGGAGGAATCAATGGTGCTAACAACATCACTGTTGTAGCATTGGGAAGCACTGCACAAATTGGCGTTGTAATTGCCACAATTGCAAGGAGAAGTCGTTTACCTTGTCCTTTTGCTAAGATAACTATTTGAGTTGCTAAGTATTCAAATACTTTGGTTGGTTCAAAAGCTCTGACTAGCACCATAACTCCAAAAAATAATGCTAGTGTAGAGTAGCTTCTGGCGATGTAGCTAACGGCTTCTGCCAGTGTCATAATATTGGCAAATACTAGCAGCAATGCGCCTAAAAATGCAGCAATAGTTAGGTGTAGTCTTTCAGTCATAATCAAGACAATTACACCAATAAATATGATTGAGCTAAATATTGCTTGCCAGCTTGCCATTGAATTGTCTCAGGTAAATTGACTACACCACAATTAACAGAAAACAAAAGTAAATTCAAGTTGCTTATGGATAGGTATAGCTATTTGTGTGTTAATGTGTCAACTTACCATGATGCGAAGGAAACAAATCCCCAAGTTATAGAAATACCTATGAAATATTTAGAGATGCTATCTTATTCATCCTGAGAAAAATAGCGTTCTAAGAAATTAAGTGCGTGGTTGCGGATGTCATAATACTCTTGGGAATTGCGCATGGCAACGCGATCGCGCGGGTGAGAAAAGGGTACATTGATAATTTCTCCAATTTTAGCACCTGGTCCATTAGTCATTAAAACAATGCGATCCGACATATAAATTGCTTCATCTACATCGTGGGTAATCATCATTACGGCTTGTCGATGTTGTTCCCAAATATCTAATACCTGACGTTGTAATTTACTCCGCGTTAAAGCATCTAAGGCTCCAAAAGGCTCATCCATAAGTAACATTTTTGGGCGAGTTGCTAAAGCCCTTGCAATTCCAACACGCTGCTTCATACCACCAGAAATTTCATCAGGATACTTATCAGCTGCTGCAGTTAAATTCACCATTGATAAGTGTTCGTTAACTATGCTAATTTTTTCAGCGCGCGAAGCCTTTTTTAAGACTTCATCGACAGCCAAACGAATATTTTCTCGTACTGTTAACCACGGTAGCAACGAATATTGCTGAAACACCATCATTCGCTCAGCACCAGGTTTGCGTATTTCTCTACCATCAAGACGTACCGAGCCATAAGTCGGTTTTTCTAAACCAGCAACGATTTTTAAAAGTGTTGATTTACCGCAACCAGAGTGACCGATGACTGAAATAAATTCATCTTCATTGATTGTTAGATTAATCCCGTCAAGAACAACAAATTCACCTCCATCAGATAAAGGATAGGACTTCACTAAGTTTTCAATTTCCAAAAAACCATTACGGTCGAAATTTTGTTCGTAAGACTGATTTTGATAAGAAGTAGATTTCATTTGTAAAACCTCTAAAACGCATGTGTTTCCCTGTTAACGAGGAAAGTACTCCTTAAGATAGGAAAAATGATTTAGGACGATTAGCACGAATTTCAAAACTATTGAGATACCCTACCGGATCGCTAGGGTCAAAAGCTTTGTTATCAATGAAAGCAGCAGCAGGTGCAATTTTGAAATCATCTTTAGGACACTCAATTCCCATTTCTGCGGCAATGTCTCGGTAAAGATCGGTTCTCCAGGCTTTTCGCGCTACTTCTTCAGCGTTTTTCGGAACTGATTTGATTTGTCCCCAGCGTGCTGATTGTGTCATCAACCAAATACTTTCTGATTGCCACATAAATGTTGAGTGATCGTGAGGAATTTGAGCAAGATCAGGTGGCAAATCAAAGAAAATAGTTGTGTAAGGCGATCGCACTATTCTTTTTTGGTTATCAAAACCACCGTAATTGTATTCGCCAACAATCGCTGCGCGAGTTAAATTCAGCTTGGCACCAGTAAAAGACTTGTTTGTAATAATTTGCGCAACTTCTTCTCGATTATTGGGATTGCTGCAATACTGACAGGCTTCGATCATAGCTTTGACAAGCGATCGATAAGTCTTAGGATTTTCCTCGATAAAAGACTCCATAACAGCGAGTAGTCGATCTGGGTGTCCTTGCCAAATTTCTTTACCTTGGGCAAACGTAAAGCCAATGCCTTCATTACCCGTAATTGCTCGTGTATTCCAAGGCTCTGCTACCATGTAAGCTTGCATCGCACCAATGCGCATATTGACTACCATTTGTGGTGGCGGAATGATAATAATGCGAAATTCCTCATCTGGATCGACTCCCGCTGCTGCAGCTAAATAGCGCACAAAGTATTCGTAAATTGCCGAACTCAGTACAACTGCCCAAACTCTTTGTTCAGCTGGCAAATTCTCAAAATAGCGGCGAAAATCACGCCCGAATTCTGCTAAATTACCGTTATATTCTCGCCAAGGACGCAACCCTGATACCCACATTGCCTTATTCATCGTCATTGCGTTACCGTGGCGGTGTATTGTCATCGCAGCGCACAAGGGTGCATGACGCGCACCTTCTGCACCTGTTCGGGCATTTGTCACTGCGCCACAGACGACAGGAGAAGCATCAAGGCGACCAAAGATAATGCCATCGCGAGCAGTTCCCCAACTTGCCTCACGGCTGAGCGTGACATTTAAACCATACTTGCGAAAAAAGCCTTTTTCCCACGCTACAGCAAAAGGCGCACAATCATTGACGGGGACATATCCTACAGTCAAGTTAGGTTTTTCTAACGTTTTGGGATCGACAACTTGTTCCACAGCCAATGCAGCAGCAGATAGTCCTTGAGGGGCGCGATTGGCATTAATTGCACATCCAGATGCGACACTCACTGCTGTAGCGCCCATTCCTAAAAGGAAGCTACGCCGACTCCAGTAGTTCTTGTCGGTATGATTCATATGCAACAATTACATAATTAGTAGCAACTGTAGAGACACGCAATTGTCCGCTCACTCCTATTAGCTTTTTGGGCGATGCGTTACCAACTGCTGAATTTTGCCCACAGCATAATCCAGCACCAAACCTGTCAAGCCAATTACCAATACAGCTAGGAAGACTGAACTTAAATTGAGGCGACTCCACTCATCCCAAACAAAAAAGCCAATGCCAACACCACCAGTCAGCATTTCTACTGCAACAATAACTAACCAGGCAATGCCGAGACTAATTCTTAAACCTGTAAAGATATAAGGCAAACTCGCAGGTAAGATGATTTTAGTAATTTGTCGCCAACGCGGCATTTCCAGCACTCGCGCTACATCAATGTAGTCTTTATTAACGCTAGAAACTCCCAAAGCTGTATTGATAATTGTAGGCCACAGTGAAGTGATGAAGATGACAAAAATAGCCGAAGGGTCGGCTAAATTAAAGATCGCTAGCGAAATAGGTAGCCATGCGAGTGGCGATACAGGTTTGAAAATCTGAATCAAAGGATTGAGTGCAAGTGAGGCTTGCTTGGACATCCCTATAAGAAAACCAATCGGAATTGCGACTAAAGCACCCAATCCGAAGCCAAGCAGTACTCTTCTCAGGCTTGCCATTAGTAACCAACCAAGCCCTAAATTTCCTGGTCCCCGTCGGTAGAAGGGGTTTATGATGTAGTCTAAATTGGCAATAAGTGCCTCAGCTGGAGTAGGCATCAAATTGGTTAAGAAAGTGGCAACAAACCACCACAAGATAATGATGCCTAAAAAACCAGCCGCAGGAAGTAAAACAATATCCTGCAAGACAACTGGTCGTATTTTTTTCCAGCTACTCTGTCCTGCAACCGCCAAGACAGCAAGATTCAGGTTCAACATTATTATGAAACTCCCTCAGAGCCAAAAGCAGGCACAACAACATTGAGCAGTACCAGCTAGGAATACTGATGAGAGCAAATAGTTTAAATGCTCGCTCTTCAGTCTCCTCTCAACGCCTACGAAGTTAGCTGACGGGCTAGGATAGAGAGTTACCCTTCTGCGTTCGCAGATACGCCCCTTAGATTTGGTTCCTCCGCTCCAGACTCATCTCACACCAGATGCTGCAAGTGAGCTACTGAATTAGGCTGACTTACTCTTAATAACGAATTCCACATATCATAGCATTTATGTACGAAATGATCGAGCTTAGTGAAAGCTAAATAGGTTTGAGTAGTAAATCCATAAAGTTGCGATCGCCCTTAAGATAAGTCAAGGAAGCTAGCTGCAAAATTCGGTGGGCGATTGATGTGTGATTGCACTAAGTTAAGACAAGTAGACTTGCTTCCTTGCGCTGTTTTAAACCTGCGAAAATGTTTGATTTTAGCCAAATCTTACTCGATAAAAGTGACACAATTATTGAAAACTGGATAGAAGCTGTACGCCAAGATCGACAGATTGAAAGTACAGAAGGTATGTGCTACACAACGATACGCAATCACGTGCCTTACGTGCTCAAAGCAATGGCAACAGTGCTATCAAAAACGACAGATAACGATTTGCAAACTCTGATTGAAGCAAGTTTAGTGCATGGCATCCACCGTGCGGAAGAAGGATTTGACCCGCTCGAAATCGCCCGCGAATATCGCTTACTACGACGGGCAATATTCTTAGCCTTAGAACCAGAATTACAGCAAGTTTCGCCAGCGGAAGTGATCCGAGTTTTTCGCCTTGTCGACGCCGTCGTTGATGATGCGATCGCGCGTTGTTTTCAAAGTTACGTAGATGAACGCTTACGCGAATTACAGCAACTTCAATCGCAGCTAACACTACACAATCAAGAACTCACGCGCTTGATTCGGGCAAATCAAGAAAACTTCTCACACTTAGCGCACGAACTCAAAAATCCTTTAACTTCAATCATTGGTTATTCCGACTTATTTATCCGCCTACAAAGCAAAACCGAAGTCAAAGACAACTTCAAAAATATCGAACATATCGAGCGCGTGTTGCGTAATGGTAGGCATTTGCTGCGCCTGATTAATGATGCGCTAGAAATATCGCGCTATGAAGCAGGGAAAATGACACTTCATCCTGCACCAACCGACGCGTGCGTTGTTATCCAAGACGTGCTAGATATGCTACAACCAATGGCACAAGAAAAAAACTTGCAGCTTGCCGTAGACTTAGCAAACGCTCCGCAACAAGTTGTCACAGATGCATTACGCTTTCAGCAAATTGTCACAAATCTTGTGAGTAATGCCATTCGTTACACCCCCGCAGGCAGCGTAACAGTCAGATGCTATACATTAGAAGATAGATGGGCAATCGCCGTCACTGATACTGGAATTGGAATCGCTCCCGAAGATCAACCAAAAATTTTTGACCCTTACTACCGCGTCGGCAATACGCCAAAATCACAAGTTCCACCAGATAGCACTGGGTTAGGACTAGCAATTGTATCCCGCTTAGTTAAACTTTTGCAAGGAGAAATTAAACTTGTTTCCCAACTTGGAATTGGCTCAACATTCACGGTAATCTTTCCAATGGAAGTTAAAGAAAGGTCAGGAGTGAGGAGTGAGGGAAGTTAAAAATATTTTTAAACTAGCTACTAGTCACCAACCATTCCACTTGCCTTGATCGATGAACGCCATGCCTGTACTCAACACCTCCGCAACCGTGACAGCATTTCCTTTAACCGCTGTTGTTGGTCAAGAAGCGATAAAATTAGCACTGCTACTGGCAGCCGTCGATCCTGGATTAGGAGGAGTCGCGATCGCGGGGCGTCGCGGTACGGCAAAATCAGTTATGGCACGCGCCCTGCACGCACTGTTACCTCCGATTGAAATCGTCAAAGGTTCGATTTGTAACTGCGATCCTAACCGCCCCGAAGAATGGGACGACCAACTTTTAGCAATAGTCGGCGATCGCGCGCAAATAGAAACCGAAGTCATTCCCGCGCCATTTGTCCAAATCCCCTTAGGTGTCACTGAAGATCGCCTATTAGGTTCCGTCGATGTCGAACAATCCGTCAAACAAGGAAAAACCGTTTTTCAACCAGGATTACTCGCCCAAGCACATCGTGGCGTTCTTTACGTTGATGAAATCAATTTACTCGACGACAACATCTGCAATCAGCTATTAACCGTTTTAACTGAAGGACGCAACCAAATCGAACGCGAGGGCATTAGTTTTCAGCATCCTTGTCAACCGCTATTCATTGCTACCTACAACCCTGAAGAAGGCGCGCTGCGCGAACACCTCCTCGACCGCATCGCGATCGCACTTTCAGCGGATGAAGTTCTGGGAATTGACGAACGCGTTCAAGCCGTTGAACAAGCAATTGCCTACGCGCGATCGCCGCAAGAATTTCTTCAGCAGTACCGCGAAGACATCGACAGTTTAAAAACCCAAATCATCCTAGCGCGAGAATGGTTAAAAGATGTCCGCATCAGCCACGAACAAATCGCCTATCTTGTTGATGAAGCCATCCGCGCCGGAGTACAAGGACATCGCGCAGAATTATTTGCTCTCCGCGTCGCCAAAGCTGCTGCTGCACTTGATGGACGCACCGCAGTCAACGCTGAAGATTTACGTCGGGCGGTGGAATTAGCGATTGTTCCCCGCGCAACAATGATACAAACGCCTCCTGAAGAGGAAACACCACCACCACCGCCACCACCACAAGATCAATCCGAACAACCGCAAGCCGAACAGGAACAGGAAGAAGACAAAGACGAAGAACAAGACCAAACACCACCGAGTATTCCTGAAGAATTTGTGTTCGATCCGGAAGGCGTGATTCTCGATCCGAGCGTGCTCTATTTTGCGCAAATGGCTAAACGCCAGGGCAAAGCCGGTAGCCGCAGCGTTATTTTCTCCGAAGATCGCGGGCGGTATGTTAAGCCAATGTTACCGAAAGGTAAAGTACGCCGTATTGCCGTTGATGCCACACTCCGCGCCGCCGCCCCTTATCAAAAAGCGCGTCACGAACGCCAACCAAGTCGCAAAGTGATTGTCGAACAAGGCGATATTCGCGCCAAGCGGTTAGTGCGCAAAGCTGGGGCGTTAGTTGTGTTTGTTGTCGATGCTTCGGGTTCAATGGCACTCAACCGGATGCAAGCCGCAAAAGGTGCTGTAATGCGCTTACTCACCGAGGCGTATGAAAACCGCGATCAAGTTGCGCTGATTCCCTTCCGAGGGGAACAAGCCGAAGTATTACTACCGCCAACGCGTTCGATCGCCGCCGCCCGAAGAAGACTCGAAAGATTGCCGTGTGGAGGTGGTTCGCCGCTAGCGCATGGTTTAACACAAGCCGTTCGCGCCGGAATAAATGCTCAAATGTCTGGCGATATCGGTCAGGTTGTGATTGTCGCGATTACCGACGGACGCGCCAATATTCCCTTATCGCGATCGCTTGGCGAACCGCAAGTCGAAGGCGAAAAACCTGATATTAAAGGCGAATTGTTAGACATTGCAGCCAGAATTCGCGCCCTGGGAATGCAGCTACTCGTCATCGATACTGAAAGTAAGTTTATTTCAACAGGTTTTGCCAAAGAACTTGCGCAAACAGCCGGAGGAAAGTATTATCACTTACCAAAAGCAACCGATCAAGCGATCGCCGCGATGACGAAGAATGCAATATCAAGTTTGAAGTCTCGTTAAGTGGCTAGTGAAAGTGCAACAACAGGAATTGCCGTTAGGATGTTCTGTTCGTCAAGCCCGTAGGAATGACCTTTGGACAATTCGAAAATTGGTGCTCAGCGCTAAACTCGATCCAACGCAATTAAATTGGTCGCAGTTTTGGGTCATCGAATGTCAGCAAAAAGTTGTTGCTTGCGGGCAATTACGTAACTTCCAGACAGCACAAGAACTGGGTAGTTTGGTCGTTTCGCCCGCTTGGCGCGATCGCGGTTTAGGAAGTTACTTAGTTAAGCATTTGATTGCGCAAGCAACGCAGCCGCTTTATTTAGAATGTGTCGGTAGCAGATTAGCCGAGTACTACACCCGCTTTGGTTTTGTACCAATTTCCTGGCAAGCCTTACCACAAAGCCTTAAACTTAAATTTGGTATCTCGCAGCTAGCGGCTAAATTAATTCCTTTTTTGTCGGTGACGATTATGCAGTATCAAGGTTCTCTTAGTTGGTAACTGGTCAATGGTAATTAGTGATTAGAAAGAATAAGAAGCAACATCCCGATTACCTAACAATAGAGAATTATCTTTATTCGTGTAGACTGCCATCAGGCATCGTAGCCCCACTTAGCCTTGCAGATTCTAGATTAGCTCCGCTCAAGTTTGCGCCTGTAAGATTTGCTGTTTCTAAGTTGGTATTTCTTAAATCTACCCCGCGCAAATCTGCTGCTGTTAAATTGACTGCGCTTAAATTAGCTTGACTGAGGTTGGCGCCACACAGTTTAGCCCCACTCAAGTCGGCTCCGCTCAGATTTCCTTGAAATACAACCCCAATTAAATTAGCTCCTGTTAATGTAGCACCGCTCAAGTTTATCTTTTTGAGATGCGTATTTTGCAAATTCGCACGACTTAAGTTAGCTGCTGTAAAATTTGCTCCCTCTAAACTGGCTCTACTTAAGTTTGCTTCGGTAAAATCCGCGGCTATTAAATTTGCATATCTCAAGTTGGCTTCCCTTAAATTAGCTGCACAAAAACTCGTTTGCAGCATAATTGCCCCATTAAGATTCGCACAACTGAAGTTGGCTTGAGCGCAGTTTGCTTCACTGAGATTTGCTCCACTTAAATTTGTTGAATAAAGGTTTGCTGCTTGCAAATCTGCCTTAATTAAACTCGCCTCTGCGAGGTCGTAACCTGCTAAATTAGCCTTGGATAAGATAGTATTAGGAGCAATCAGATAAACTTTTGCTGCTGTTAATTCAAAATCTTCAGGAAATACTGTTAACAAGTCATATACTGCTTGTTGTAAGTTTGCGTTTTGAAGATTTGCTTCGGTAAAATCTGTAGCTAATAAATTAGCACGACTCAAATTCGCTTCACTCAAATCAACTTTATAAAACTTGACTTTCTGTAAATTTGCTTTAATAAGATTTGCTTTTCTCAAGCTAGCTTCTTCAAGTTCTACTTGAAAAGACAAGTTAACTGCACTTAAATTTGCACCGCTTAAATTAGCTCGCGTTAATTTGGTATGGGAGAAAGTAGCTCGACGTAAATCTGCATTCTCTAAATTTGCTTCAGCTAAATTTGTTTGTTCTAATATTGCTTCACAAAGTTGAGCACCTTCTAGATTAGAAGAACTTAAATTTACAAAACTTAGATTTGTCTTTCTTAAGTTTGCTTGTCCCAAATTAGAATAACTGAAGTTCCAATCACTCGCGTTTAAAGATTGTCCGCTTAAATTAATTTGTGCAAGATTACAACCTGAAAAGTCACACTGTCCGTTATTATGTCGCTGCCAAAACTCTTCAAGTGTGATGTTTCGTTTGCTATCCTCGTCGCGATCGCTTTGAGCCAAGACACGATGAGGAACCTGAATAGTATTATCTGATACTAAATTAGGGCGAGACTGGATTAAGCTAAGTTCTTGCAGTCTGGCTAATGCATCTTGTAGTTTAAGAATTTCCTCTAGTTCTGGTCGGGTGTCAAATCGTTCGCTGAGAATATCTAAGCGCCGTTTTAATTCTGCTAAATATTTAACAAGAACATTTTGCTGTTGCTGTAACTGTTCAACTTGGGAAACTAGCCGATGGTAATCATTTGGTGTTTCCCATAAAGGATCTAATTCTGGGTTAGACATAAACTAAGGTTGAAAAACAGTTAGGCAACTTAATTATTATGCGATCGCTTCTAGCAGTAGAGTATTCTTCTCCGATGAAAATAAGTTTTGCTCTAACTCGTCTCGAACACTACAAGTAACGCATCCTGCATCTATGCTATCAAACAAAACCTTAGATAGCTCATAGTATTGTTGTAACGCCAGCTTCTGGCGATCGCTAAAACGGCATCTTTGTATGTTATTAATGGCAGAGTTTAACTTTGGCGAATCAGCTTCTAGATCGCGTGATAACTGACTATCTAGAGTGCCAGAAATCTCAAAATCTCTACCAAGAATACACTCTATATAAAACGCACGGATTGCTGCAGGCTTATAAGCAAAATTTATGTTCATTGATTGATGTTCTAACCAACTCAGAAACGGTTGCAAAGTTGCCTGTGATTCAATTAAGGTATCAATTTTATGCTTCAGGAGTAGCAGTAGATAGTCTGTATTCGGCAACATACTCGCCACTAAAGTGCAAATTTGATGCCAGCGACTTTCCGTTAATTGCTCAACAAGGTGCTTGAGCGCTTGCTCTAGTCCTTGTGCAGTATAACCTTCTACAATTGCTTTGGCAGCCAAATATTCATGAAAAGAAAGAACTGAAAAAGCATAAATACCAGGCGTCCATTCGGTAAATAGTCCGTAATGCGCTTGAATAGACTGTAGAACTTGCTTGGCTTGCTCGCGTGTTTCTGTCTCATTCTGATTTGTGAAGATTTTTTGCAGATAGTCACTGATATACTGCTCTAGTTGCTGTTGCTTAAAAAAGTATTCTCCTTGCGCAAAAGTCATCCACGCAACGTATGTTAGCAAATCTTCTTTTTGTTTCAACGACAAACTTGCTAAAATTTCGTCTTTTGCATCTTTAGAACTATGCCACCGCTTTAAGAGAATTTGTAACCCTGCATGATAAAGCTGCGATCGCTGTGGTGGAATTTCACCTGTTTCTGCAAAAACTACACGTAAGAAAGTTAATAATAAAGGTTGACTAATGATTTGTTTTAGCGATTCATGTTCTTGAATTTTTACAGGTAATTGTGGTTGTTGAGTTCTGAACCAAATTCTTTGGCGACCTATTTGTTTTTGCTCGTCAATATTAATATAATTATCTATAGATATTTTTTGGAATTGTGACTCTATAGTGACATTAAGCATAAGAATTAGTTACTATTAATAGTATATTTTGCAATCAGCTATTTACCAATATCATTTAAGTTAAGAATAAATTAATAAAGTAAGTCTTAAGCTCCCGCTGCTAAGGCAGGAGTTTGTAATAAACTAATTAATTGTGCTTTACCCCTTTGAAGGTAGCGTGTCACCGTCATTGGGCTAGTACCAATGTGTTGTGCTGCTTCTTTACGTGACAGCTCTTTTAAGAAAACTAATTCAACTGCAATTCTTGTCTTTTCCTCCATTTGACTCATTGCACCATGTAATTGCTGGCGTTCCTCTTCTTGTTGTTGCAAGCTCGTAGAACGAGGGTCTGCAAGTGCTTCTCCTAATGTGATTGGACAGTCAACATGATGAACAACAGTAGTATCTAAACTTAAAGTAATTCGGTTTTGAATTGCTAATTTACAATCGAGCCACTCTTGTATAGAAACTTGTAAGTAACAAGCAATTTCAATATCTGTTGGACAGCGTCCTAACGAAGAAGTGAGTTTTTTACGAGCTTTTTGTCCTTGATTGTAAATTTCTTGCCAACGCCGTGGAATTTTAACAGCACACGAGCGATCGCGTAAAAAGTGAAGAATTTCACCGCGAATGTAAGGCACAGCAAACGAACTAAATGCATAGCCTTGAGTTGGATCGAATCGTTCAATTGCTCGAATCAGACCCAAGTAGCCAATTTGTTCTAAATCTTCATAAGGCTCAGTACATTGATGATTGAATTGATGCGCGATTTTTCTAACTAATCCACTGTGTAACTTAACAAGTTTATTTCGTAATTTTATAGACGGTTTTTGATGATATGAAATGAGTAAATTGCGTGCTTCTGAATAGGCAGAATATTGAGTTTTTGTCATAAAAACTCCTAATAAGAGTTAAATAATTTTTGAGAGATTTGTGTAAAAAAATGACTAAGCCTGAATCCAAGCTGCAATTATTGTCGGTAGAGAAAGCATAAGAAACCATAGTCATTCCACTGAATTTATCAAGGTTGCCCTTTGACAAATCGGGATATTTACGTATATTTTCTGAGTAAGTAGCATCGCTGTATTGTCTTTATAAGTTAGACACGCCGTTTCCGAATCACTAGTTACTGACATGAATCACCGAGTAATTTTTCTTTTTAAGATGAAAGCAGCGTGGCAAATTCACGCCGATGGGAGAGATAACTACACGCACTTACTTCCAGCAGTGGTTCAGTAAAGATTCAGTTGTATGAGTAGAAATCAATCTCTAAACTAGTTCTGACGTCTTCAGTAGCGTGTGGAAAAGCTGAAAGTCCGACGGAAAGAATTGAGAAGTTGTCAATAATCGTTAAAATCAGAAATAAAGCTCGACGCGCGATGGCGCTACTTTGAGAGCGCGATAAAACGCGATCGCCAAATAACACTGTCTACAAAAGAGGATATGGAAGTCTTAGAAATTAAACGCGAAGTCGAAAGGTTATCTCAGCGCCTGGGTAAAACCCAGGACTATCTTTGACATACCAGCACTAACTGCCAAAATTCAAGATCTCGAACAACTCGCCGCACAACCAGAATTTTGGGAAGATCAAGCAAGTGCGCAGAAAACGTTGCAAGAAATGAACGACCTCAAAGCACATTTACAGCAACACGCACAATGGCAAGCGAGTTTAGAAGATGCAAAAGCTGTGCTAGAGCTTCTAGAGTTAGAAGCTGACGAGGCGCTGCTCAGCGAAGCCACCGCCAACGTGATGCAGCTTAATCGAGAACTCGATCAGTGGGAGCTACAGCAGTTATTATCTGGTCCTTATGATGAAAAAGGTGCCGTTCTTACAATCAATGCTGGTGCAGGAGGTACTGACGCTCAAGATTGGGCAGAAATGCTGCTGCGGATGTATACGCGTTGGGCAGAAAATCAGGGTTATAAGGTAAATCTTGCTGAACTTTCTGAAGGCGATGAAGCGGGAATCAAGTCGGCTACGCTAGAAATTTCTGGTCGTTATGCTTATGGGTACTTGCAAGGCGAGAAAGGAACGCATCGCTTAGTACGCATTTCCCCTTTTAACGCCAACGGTAAGCGACAGACGAGCTTTGCTGGTGTGGAAGTCATGCCACAAATTGATAATTCCGTGCAGTTGGATATACCAGAAAAAGATTTGGAAATTACAACATCCAGGGCTGGCGGTAAAGGTGGGCAAAACGTTAACAAAGTAGAAACCGCAGTCCGCATTGTCCACATTCCAACTGGTATTGCAGTACGCTGTACTCAAGAGCGCAGTCAGCTGCAAAACAAAGAAAAAGCACTAGCGATCCTCAAAGCAAAGCTGCTCGTCATTGCGCAAGAACAACGCGCGCAAGAAATCGCCCAAATTCGCGGCGATATGGTAGAAGCTGCTTGGGGAAACCAAATTCGTAACTATGTCTTTCATCCTTATCAGTTAGTGAAGGACTTACGAACTAATGTGGAAACAACAGCGATCGCTGACGTTATGAATGGTGAAATCGATTTGTTTATCCAAGCCTACCTCCGTCAAGAGCATCAACTTGTGGAGCGTGACATTGCTTAGTCGAGAAGAGACAGGGGAAGCTAGAGAGTTTTGGGTGAATTACATTAAGGTTGTTTCAACTCAAAAATTGCCCTGGCGGCTTTAACAAACTGTTACATTAAGGAAAGAAATCTATATATTGCGTAAAAGCGACTATGAGCAATTTGTCATCACCAGAACCAACTGCGAGCCATCCGGCGCAGTCACCGCCAAATGCTACAACAGAGCCCCAGCCAAGTTATGTTAGGCTTGCTATGCGTAATATGGTACGCAAGCGAGCCACTTCGCTACGACATTTTGTTTTAACGACTGCTGGACTTTTGGCTGTTCTCGTGGGACTTGCTTATCTGACTCGATGAAAAAACAATTGCAAGTCGAAATCAACGTCGAAAATTCTTTTCTAGATTCCCCAACAGTAAAAAATTTATTAGGAAATCAACAAGTTACTGCCAACGCGATCGCAACAGAAACGTGGGAAGCGTGGTTTGCGTGTTGGCTCGAAAGCTTGCAAGAGTATCTTCCTTCAGCGTTGGGCTATGAATTGAGTTTGCGCTTAACCGACGACGCAGAAATGCAAAAACTAAATTTTCAGTATCGACAGCAAGATAAGCCTACTGACGTACTAGCATTCGCAGCATTGGAGACAAATTTCCCTCTGCCGAGTGAGATGCGATCGCGTCTTCCTTTATATCTTGGTGATATAGTAATCTCGGTTGATACAGCTGCAAGGCAAGCTCATCAGCAAAATCACTCGTTGAAAACTGAGCTAGCTTGGTTAGCAGCGCACGGTTTACTTCATCTTTTGGGTTGGGATCATCCTGATGAGGATAGTCTTAACCAAATGCTCGACGAGCAAACTCGCTTACTACAAAAAGTTAATCTTGTCGTGGTGTAGCTAATCTAATTTCTTTTCTATTGCCAGTTGTTACTTTTATGTGAGACGATGAATTACCCCTATTCAAGCAAGTTTCCTCAATAACTCCTGTGTTCTGGTTTCGCGTATATGTCCCAAGAAATTTCTACATCACAGCCAAACCGACCAGAAATAACTTCAAGAAAGCGGGAGTTTTCTTGGCGAGTTGCTGCCAATTTATTAATTAGTTTTAAATTTGCCTGGAATGGCATTAGTTACACTTTTGTTACCCAACGCAATTTTCGGATTCATCTATTCATTGGCGCCCTCGCAATCAGCTTGGGCGTCTTCTTACATTTACAACCGATTGAGCTAGCGATCATTTGCATTACGATTGGATTAGTTTTGGCATTAGAGGTTTTAAACACAGCCATCGAATCTGTCGTCGATCTCACAGTTAAGCAAACTTATCACGATCTCGCCAAAATTGCTAAAGACTGTGCAGCAGGTGCAGTTCTTGTAACTGCGCTAGCCGCCGTGTTTGTTGCTGGAATCCTTTTATTTCCTCCGCTACTCGTCTTGCTGCGCACCGCTTTATGATAGAGAGGAGTAAGAATGAGGATAAATAACCTTGCTCATAGTTATCGATAACTACGACAGCTTCACCTACAATTTAGTTCAGTATCTCGGAGAACTGGCAGTTGAATTTCCTGTAGCGGCAGAAATTCAAGTCTACCGTAACGACCAAATTACTTTAGAGCAAATTCGCCAGTTACAACCAGCAGGTATTGTTATTTCTCCAGGACCTGGACGTCCTGACGATGCTGGAATTTCCTTAGAGATTATTCGTCATCTAGGACCAGACTTACCGATTCTCGGCGTGTGCTTAGGACATCAAAGCATTGGTCAAGTTTTTGGCGGTAAGATTGTTTCTGCACCAGAACTCATGCACGGTAAAACATCCAACGTTTCTCACACGGGTACTGGTATTTTTAAAGGACTAGAAAATCCCTTGACTGCGACTCGCTATCATAGTTTGGCGATCGATCCGCAAACCTGCCCAGACGTACTAGAAATTACGGCTTGGGTAGACGATGGCACAATTATGGGTGTAAGACACCGAAACTATCCGCACATTGAAGGCGTCCAATTTCACCCAGAGAGTGTGCTGACAAATTCAGGAAAGCAGCTACTACGAAATTTCCTGGAACAACTGGAGAAAAGATGAAACGGCGACAATTAATGCAATATGCTGGGGCGGGGTTGCTGACAACGGTAGCAACTACCCTAGGCAAACTTCAACCTGCTGTCGCACAAGCAGGTTCGTTATCAATTCAATGGTTAGGTCATACGTGCTTTCTCTTTGATGGAGGTGGAACCCGCGTTTTAGCGAATCCTTTTCGGACATTAGGTTGTACTGCAGGCTATCGCCCTCCGAACGTTGCGGCGGATTTAGTGCTGATTAGCAGTCAGTTACTCGATGAAGGTGCCGTAGAATCAGTACCAGGAAATCCCCGCTTGATCTTCGAACCAGGCGTTTATGAGTTTAATAATATTCAATTCCAAGGAATTGCTACAGACCACGATCGCGTCGGTGGTAGGCGTTTTGGCACGAATGTCGTATGGCGCTGGACACAAGCAGGCATCAACATTCTGCACTTAGGAGGCGCGGCGGCACCTATTACAACTGAGCAAAAAATCTTAATGGGAACGCCTGATGTCGTCCTTGTTCCTGTTGGTGGCGGTCCTAAAGCTTATAATCCTCAAGAGGCAAGAACAGCAGTGCAAACACTCAATGCAAAACTTGTGATTCCAACACACTATCGTACTCAAGCAGCAGACGAGGCAAGCTGCGATATCGTTGCGCTTGACGAATTTTTGGCAGTCATGGACGGAATGCCTGTCCGCCGCGCCAACTCTGACACAATTACCTTAAGTGCAGCAGACCTACCGCAAAATGGCTCGGCGATTCAAGTCTTAAGTTATCGATTTTAGCGCTTGCCTAACAACCACCTGGGCAGTATTGTTCGAGGTGGTTCGACGACAATCAAGTCAAAAAATCAGCCAGTGGGTAAAAATAGACATAACTTCAAAGGTAGTCGGCAAGAATATCCATTACCCCCTTACCTATTACCTAACTTAACAATGTCACTTTGATGCCCACGTACTTAACAGTAGCAATGCAAGCAGAATATCGCCAGCGTCGCGAACAGCTAATGACAAAAATCGGCAACGGCACCGCCATTTTTCGCAGTGCGCCAACGGCAGTCATGCACAACGATGTGGAATATATTTACCGTCAGGATAGCGACTTTTTCTACCTAACAGGATTTAACGAACCCGAAGCCGTTGCCGTCTTAGCGCCACATCACCCAGAACATCGCTTTATCTTGTTTGTCCAGCCCAAAGAACGAGAAAAAGAAGTGTGGACAGGCTACCGCTGTGGCGTGGAAGGGGCAAAAGAACGCTATGGAGCAGACGAAGCGTATCCGATCGGCGAACTCGATGAAAAATTACCGCAGTATCTCGAAAAAGCTGACCGGATTTATTACCGCTTAGGACGCGATCGCGCGTTTAATGAAAAAATTCTGCATCACTGGCAACGCCTACTCGCAACGTATCCCAAACGCGGTACAGGACCGATTGCCTTAGAAGATGTTGGCATACTGCTACACGCGATGCGACTCACAAAAAGTCCAGCTGAACTAGAATTGATGCGTAAAGCGGCGGAAATTTCCGTCGAAGCCCACAATCGGGCAATGGCGATCGCGCAACCAGGGCGTTACGAGTACGAAATTCAAGCCGAAATTGAACACGTCTTTCGCCGACGCGGTGGTATGGGACCTGCGTACCCCTCAATTGTTGCCTCTGGTGCGAATGCGTGCGTGTTGCACTACATCGAGAACAACTGCCAAATGCAGGAAAATCAACTGCTACTCATCGACGCTGGCTGTGCTTACGAGTACTACAACGGAGATATTACGCGGACATTCCCGATCAGCGGTAAGTTTACGCCAGAACAAAAAGCGTTGTATGAAATTGTCTTAGAAGCACAACAACAAGCGATCGCGCAAGTGAAACCAGGAAACCCCTACAATGCTTTGCACGATACTGCCGTGCGCGTCCTCACCGAAGGTTTAGTCGAACTGGGTATCCTCAAAGGTGAAATCGACAAACTCATCGAGGAAGAAAAATACAAACCCTTCTATATGCACCGCACAGGACACTGGCTAGGGTTAGACGTTCACGATGTCGGCGTTTATCAACACGGCGATAATCCTCAAATTTTACAACCTGGGCAAGTTCTCACCGTTGAACCGGGGCTTTATATCGTTCCCGACACCAAACCCGCCGAAGATCAACCCGAAATTGATCCCCGCTGGAGTGGAATTGGTATCAGGATTGAAGACGATGTATTAGTCACAGAAACTGGCAACGAAGTCTTAACCGCAGGTGTTCCTAAAGCAATTTCAGAATTGGAAAGGTAAAAATGGTAATTGGTACGCGGATCAAAGAAGCGGTAGTAGGATCTCAAGTCTTTTGACGTCCAAATTTAAAGTGAGTCGGTTAAATAAATTTTAGGCTTGCATGATGTCCTAAATCTGGCAGGGACGGAAGTAGGGACAAGCTTCTCTTCAATTGCTCTATTTTCCCTATTACCAGCTACCAATTACCAACCATTCAATCACATATATTTTTACCTACTAACTGAGCATCTCAAATGGTACTACTTCCACGACGACTACTTCAGACTGATTGGTTCTCACCAAAGCAAAACGTTATTTTAGTCGATACGCCAACTGCGGCTAACGAAATAGCTTTTATGCTAGGCGGCGACTGGGACGGATGTAATGGCGTTGTGTTAAAGAAATGTGACGAGGTAGCTGTCAACACTGCGGCTAGCCTCATTCAAGCACAGTGGTGTTATGTAGGGGCAGCAGTAACATATTTTACCCGATTAACTGCTCGCGAGTTGCTACGACGCTATCAAGCAGGCGAGCGAAATTTCACCAACGCCAACTTAAGAGGAATTTCACTCAATTCTTACAACTTAAATGCCATCAATCTCAGTTGGGCAAAGCTAACAGGGGCTACACTGCAAGAAACAAGCCTAACTTATGCCGATTTGACTGCAGCTGACTTAACAACGGCTGATTTAAGTTTGGCAAACTTGAGTAGAACAACGCTAGCAATGAGTAACTTAGCGCGGGCAAACTTGTCGCAAGCAAACCTTGCTGGTGCTAATTTATATCGTGCTTGCTTAAGAGGTGTCGATCTTGCACAAGCAAACCTCACAGGTGCTAACTTAACCTTAGCCGACCTCACAGGCGCAAACCTAAATGAAGCTAAGCTAACTCACGCCAACTTAACAGGAGCAAAGATACAGCTAGATATATAGTAGCGGTCAAAGTTTTTGATAGTAGGGACATAGGGGAAACTTTGTAGTTCTTTCAACACTCCACCAACTGAGCCTCTTGACCTACAGCATTCATCTCAGCTTCAGCCGCCGCTAGATGCTTCAACAAAGTTGCCTGTGTAAGCGAGCCTTGAATGTGACTCCAAGGTAAAACCCGATCGCGCGACCAATCGCTATACACGTAAAAATCCAAATCAGGAATCTGCCCGCGTAATGCTTTAAATGCCCGTCGGTAACTTCCCAGCGAGTCACCATAGTGCCGCGTCAACTCTAATAGTTGTGATAAACGGCGATCGCCCCGCGATATCAAAGCCTGAATCACCGACCAATTGTAACTTTCTGGTCGAAAATCAATTCCTTGGGGCTTAAGTTGCTTTTGCAAAAACTGCAATCGCTTCTCAGCTTGGCGGTTGACTCCATACCACTGAAACGGCGTATGCGCTTTCGGAACAAACGTACTGCATCCCAACGTTAACCGCAATCCTGGGGCAGCTTTTTTCAGCGATTTCATCATCGTGACAGTTTGTTCGAGATCGGTCATTTCTTCGCCAGGAACTCCCACCATCCCGTAAAGTTTTAAACCACTTAACCCTCCAGCTTTGGCATTAACCGCAGCTTGAATAATTGCATCATTATCGAGTTTTTTATTGATAATCCGCCGCAAGCGTTCTGAACCACTTTCGACCGCGATGGTCAGCGATCGCGTGTCACGTTTTGCTAACAATTGCGCCAGTTTTTCCGTTACGGTATTTGTGCGCACCGAAGCGATACTTAAACGGATATGGTCGTATTCTGGCTTACTCAAGTACTCTAACAAAGCATCAAACTCTGGGTGCTGAGTTACCGACGCGCCTAATAAACCAATGCGATCCGTAACAGCTAAACCGCGTTCAATCGCTGGAATCAACGACCCCTCAACACTCGCTGTCCGAAACGGAAGTGTCAAGTAACTTGCCAAGCAAAAGCGGCACATTTCGGGACAACTGCGTACCACCTCCACCATGTAGATATTTTCCCACGCGGCTTTTTCCGTGACTACCGTCGATGCAGATAACGTATTACCGCGATAAGTTTGCTTTTCGACAACGCTGGGAATTGCTGCTAGTGGTTCAATTGACTGAATTTCGCCTGTAAGATCTTGATAAGTTACTGCGTACAAACTAGGGATATAAACCCCTGGAACTTGTGCCAAATGTTGTAACTGAGTTGGGCGATCGCAATTGCGCACTTCTTTATAAGCAGCAATAAAATTTCCTAGTAAATTTTCCCCATCGCCAAGCAAAATAACATCAAAAAAATCTGCAAAAGGTTCTGGGTTTGCTGTTAATACTGAACCACCGCCAAACACTAGGGGATCGCTGTTGCGACGTACATTTGCCCGAATCGGAATTTCTAAAGATTCAAGTAAATTGAGAATGTTAACGTAATCAAGTTCCCAAGACACGGAAAAACCAAGTAACTCAGGATCGCGTGGTAATTGTTCGTGAATATCGGTAAACAAACGGCTTACCTGCACATCTGACCGCATTGCTAAAGTTGCCCACACGACTTGATAGCCTAAGCTAGTGATTCCCACGCTGTATTCATTAGGAAAAGCAAAAATCGTACGAATCGCGTTACTATCTGGAGTTGCTGGATTAAATAAAAGGCGTTCGTTGGCAAACAAGGAGGCAGTCACAGGCTTTAATTAGCTTTTAGCTATTGAGTTATCTATATCTTATTTTAAGCCCTAGAATTATTAAGTTAAAAATGAGCGTAATTAAGTTAGCAAGAATAATCGGTAATGCTTGCAGATACATTCCATAAATTAACCACAAAAATACGCCAGTAGAAAATATCATTAACATCCCTAAAGAAACGTCTTTAGCTGATTTAGAACGCCAAGTTTTAAATAATTGTGGTAAAAAGGCAATCGTCGTTAATGTTCCGGCTATTAGTCCTAAAATTGTGACAGAATCCATTTAATTTGTAGATGTTACGAACAAAAACTCCAGGCACCGAAAACGCAAAGATTAGAAATAAGAATGTCAGTGAGATTTTTTGTTATGAAGTTAGGCAATGTCAGCTTTCTAGAAAATAAAACAACAAAATCTTCTGCCTTCTACCTTCTGCCTTTTTTTATAAATTCTCGTTCTATTTCTTGAAGCGCTTGACGTAGATCTTCTGAGTGAAGCCAACCAACAAAGCCACTGTAGAGACACTTACCATCAGGACAACTGACAAAGACATGATCTATTCCTAACAAGTTTTTCCACGTGCAAATAGAAATACCATTCTCTAAAGTAAAGCAAACTTGCGCTTTGCTAAAGTCGCGATGATGCGCATCCGTGATTCCAGAAACGAGTTGCAAACGCTGAATCAGTAAGTCAGTTAGTTCAGGTTCGGAAATATCGCTTAGTGTTTTCTCGCTAGCCCAAAAATCTTGAATGACAGTTGCAACATCCGAGTGATGGCGCATAATTGCGTGCGATAAGCCAGGAAGTAAGACAAACTGGGCATTACGAAATTTTGTTGAACCTATCGGAATTGTGCCATCGCTACCATTGTCAAAATCTCCAGCAATGACTAACGTGGGGATCGCGAGAGCGATCGCTTCGGCAATTTTGCGGCGATTTTTGCCTAGGTCGCGTGCAATACCTACTCCCAAACTCAGAGGATCGAGTAATCTTGCTAAGTCTGCACCTCCGACAGGTGACGCAACCAACACTAATGATTCTACTCTTGACCACCATTCGGGATGACGGTTGAGAACTTCAAGCCAAATTAATCCTCCCATCGAGTGACCAATAATGCGGATTGGTACGTCTGGATAGCGCGAGTTTGTTTCAATCGCGATTGCTTCGACTGCTGCAATTAAAGGGTCAATTTGCAACCAAGTATTGATAAAGCCCAAGCTTGGGGCGACAACAAGTGTTTTCGGAGTTGCCAGACGATTTGCTAATGATGCGATCGCGCTACCTGTGTCCGCCCATCCATGCTGCGCATAAAGAATAAAATCTGGTTTATCAATTGGCATCGCGTACAAAATAAAGTTATCTGCCCAGTGCTATCTTAGCGGTGTTTAATCTAGTTTTACTTTTCAATCTCTTTCGTATTTACCCAACCTTGATATAGGAATTAGCTCTTCTGCGAGTAATCACTGATCCAAATTATCTATCAAATCATTGATGTGGTGGAGAATTTGACTATCTACTGATAGCGAAACTAGAAGATCTTGCCAATCAATTTCAAAAAATTTGGTAATTTTTTACACAGAGATTTACCAAATTGCACTAAGCGTTTTTCTTTTGGATGAGGTTGATAATTAACTGCAAAAATAATATCAAAATAACTTGCAACTAATGCGGCTATACGATGGTTAATACTTACAAAATCACTGGGGCTTATTGCTGATTCTATCTGATGCATATAAGCTGAGATATGCTGGCGGAGAATTGGAGAATTTTTAGCAACGATCGCGCGTCTCAATGTATAGTTGCGAAGTTTGGTTTTGTAAATGTCTATACCAACCATCGCGATCGTATAAAAGATGCGACGGTAAACATTCCACCACAGACACGTGGAATAGCCAACAGATGCTTGGTGCTTGACTAAGACCTCTGATTTATTTAGTGGTTAGTGACTAGTTGTACCATTACTCTGACTAAGAACTACAATTAATTTCTCCTCTGCTCCTGAAGTTGTATATTTGTAGAAACTTAAAGGCAAAGGGTATTACTATTCACCCTTCACCTTAACTGACCATTTTTGTTAATGCTCGTCAACCGAATTTGACATAGGTTCAAGCAATCAAGCTATTCAACTATGTCAGGGCAATACAATATTTCATAAATTGTTAACTGACAAACTAATGAGTTAACACCTTACATTGTCCTTGATGCCGTAATAGATGATCGCACAATACCAAAGCTACCATAGCTTCTACCATAGGTACAGCACGGGGTAGCACACAGGGATCGTGTCTTCCTTTAGCGGCTAATAGCGTTTCTTCGCCTTCACGGGTGACTGTACGCTGTTCCTTGCGAATTGTCGCCGTTGGTTTAAACGCTACTCGCAAAATAATATTTTCTCCATTAGAAATTCCTCCCTGAATCCCTCCTGAACGATTTGTTCGAGTACGCACTTCGCCGCGTTCGTCGGTGTAAAATTCATCATTGTGTTCGCTACCTGTGAGTAACGTACCAGCAAAACCCGAACCGATTTCAAAACCTTTAGAAGCAGGTAAAGACATCACGCCTTTGGCAAGATCGGCTTCTAGTTTGTCAAATACAGGTTCTCCTAAACCTTTGGGGACGTTTCGCGCTACGCATTCCACAACTCCACCGATTGAATCTCCCTGACGCCCAATTTGTTCGATGTATTCAATCATGCGTTCAGCGCATTCACCATCAGGACAGCGGACAATATTACTTTCAACTTGTGCAGTTGTCACCGTATTGGGATCGATAACTCCTTCTAAATCTTTGATACGTTTGACGTAACCAACAATTTCGACACCAGCTACCGCAAACAGAATTTTTTTAGCGATCGCACCCGCGGCTACTCTCCCAATCGTTTCGCGAGCAGAAGATCGACCACCACCTTGCCAGTTACGAATACCGTATTTCGCATCATAAGTCGCATCCGCGTGTGATGGACGGTACTTTTGCGCCATTTCATCGTAATCTTGCGGGCGAGTGTCTTTGTTGCGTACCAAAATTGCGATCGGCGTTCCCAAGGTTTTGCCTTCAAATACTCCCGATAGAATTTCGCACGTATCTGCTTCTTTGCGCGGTGTGGTAATTTTGCTTTGACCTGGGCGTCTGCGGTCGAGTTCTTGCTGAATTTCTGCGGCGGAAATTTCTAGGCGCGGCGGACAACCATCAATCACTACCCCAACGCCACCTCCGTGAGATTCGCCAAAGGTTGTTACCCGAAATAATCGTCCAAAAGTATTACCCATAGTGTTGGGGTGAATGATATTTTTACCAAACTTACCAAACTTAAAGATATCAAGATTTTACTGTTTAGTTTGGGAGTCTTGCTGCTTAGGTATGAGAAGGTTTACGCGTTCCTCTAGATATGCATGGAAGCCTTAGTAGCTTTTGCGCCTTCTTAACTTGGTGAGGACAACAGCATAGACATTCATGCTGAATACCGCAAAATTACTGAAAAATCAGCAGATTGCAATTGAAATTCAGTGATTTTACTGTAGACACTCTATGACAATTTCCACAAAAGTGATACTCACGACGCAGTAATCATGCTAAAAGCATCATCAACGTTAGTAAATACTGAAAGTCTTTTTGTACGGTGCATTAGTTTTGTTGTGGACTTTGCATAGCTTCAAGCAAGATCTAAAATATCCAGAACGGTATGCAAAGGTTGAAACATCAATTATCTTTTGTAGAACTGCTAGTAGTGAGGTAGGATGACCAGCGTCGAATCAGTTTCTCGCTCAGATTTAGAGCAAAGACGAAAAATGTTGCGGACTCACAGACGCCTCAAAATGGTACAGGCTGCGTGGCAAACTTTGGTAGCTGGCGGAATCCTCGGTGGCTTAGTTTGGGCGACGACTCAACCTATTTGGGTATTGCGCGAGTCGAGTCAAGTGACAATCGAAGGAAACCAACTCCTAGCAACACAAGCAATTAAGTCACTGCTACCTATTACCTACCCACAGTCACTATTGCGAATTCAACCCGAAGCGATCGCAACGACACTAGAATCGCAACCTACGATCGCAAATGCGAATGTCACGCGCGAATTGTTTCCCCCAGGTTTACACGTCCAAGTTAGCGAAAGAATTCCGGTGGCGATCGCCTACATTAAACCACCCCAAACTATAACAACCGACGCGCAAGCTAATATGGGATTTGTCGATGCTCAGGGAGTGTGGATTCCTTTTCAAACTTATGCTGCCCAATCTTCAAATTTGAAACTGCCACAGTTAAGAGTCATTGGTCCTTGGGAGCGCTATCAATCTTATTGGGCTTCTCTATATCAAAGTGTTAGTCGTAGTCCAGTCAAAATTACTGAAGTCGACTGTCAAGATCCTACTAATATTATTCTTAAAACTGAATTAGGAATCGTGCATCTTGGTGCCTATACTTCGAGACTAAACCAGCAGCTACGAGTCCTCGATCAAATGCGGCAACTTCCTCAACAATTAAATCCTAGTCAAATTGCTTACATTGATCTTTCCAATCCCGATGCTCCTACAGTACAAATGAACCACGTAGAAACGGTTAATCCTGATACTCCACAATAGTGAGGTTGATGCCAATATTGTCAAGATATATAAGTAAGTTTCATAAGTTTTCTTTTTGACAAAGAAAACTACTTTTGTATTTTTTTACATACAATGTTCCTCAAAGTTAATAGTTGACTATCTAGTGAAGCAAGCACAGTAAACTGCTTAAATAAAGTTTTAGTATTGACAAAGCTATGCTTAAAATTATTGTTTATCAAAGTAAAAATTGTTGATTTTCTTTAAAAGAAGACGACCAAGATGCATTTTTGTATTTTTTAATTAAGTTGACAAGGAAAATAGTGTAGGCTAGTTTTTGGCAGCGTTTCGCCTTCTCAATCATCGTCGAAAGCCGCCGAGCGATCAAACGAACAACTGTATAGTAGTACAGGAAAACGTAAAAGCTATTTGAAAGCAAAGCCAACGACATGACAAGATTTAACAGCAAGTCTCACGAACCAACTGCCAACTCATCGCTAATCAAAGGAGCGTGACAATCCCACTAATTAAGCTTGTTTCATCAGAACTGTTAGCTTGACACTTTGACTCGAAAAGTAGATAACCTACAAAGGTGGAAGTTATTAACCCTATTAATTAGGTTCAACTCAATCAATTGTTAAAACTTAATACGCAACCGCAAGTACTTTGCTATGAGATTTGCTATTTATCAGCAAACCCAATATTATTCCGATTAGGAACACTCATTAGAAGAACGAGTAATCTGCCTACACTTACGTTTTTTATAAATCACTGCATTAATTGGATTATTGTATTGACTCTATTTACACTAGTAACAATATTAATTTCTTGCAATAGAGCGACATTTACAGTCATACCGCAGATCGATGGCAGAGTCAGAGGCGGTCAACCTATAGTAGACTCTTAGCCGAATCACATCTAAAAAGTTGTTTACATACCCTTGTTCATGCCAATGGTGCTTAATAGTAAAAGAGAGCGTAGCGATCAAAGCTCACAATCTGCAGGACAGCCAAGCTATTCACTGACTGTCAACTCGAACAACCCTTTTAACTCTTCAGGAATTCATTTTGGGCAGAATTACGATTCCAAAGGAGTTCCTGAACCAGACAGTCAATTCGATGATATTGTGCCAGGTCGAGTTGCCAATATTAAAGTTATTGGTGTTGGTGGAGGAGGTGGCAATGCAGTTAACCGGATGATTGCTAGCGAAGTGAGCGGTATTGAGTTTTGGTCAATCAATACAGATGCTCAGGCTTTAACAAATACATCAGCAAATCGGCGGTTACAAATTGGACAAAAGCTAACGCGCGGTCTAGGCGCAGGTGGTAATCCGGCGATTGGTCAAAAAGCTGCTGAAGAATCACGCGAGGAAATTGCTGCAGCTTTAGAAAATGCTGACCTTGTATTTATTACTGCAGGTATGGGCGGTGGGACAGGAACTGGTGCAGCACCAATCGTAGCAGAAGTCGCAAAAGAATTAGGCGCACTGACTGTTGGAGTGATTACGCGTCCTTTTATGTTTGAAGGGCGGCGGCGTACTGCACAAGCTGAACAGGGGATCGAGGCACTGCAAAGCCGCGTCGATACGCTAATTGTCATCCCCAACGATAAACTGCTATCTGTTATTTCAGAGCAAACGCCGGTACAAGAAGCTTTTCGGATTGCGGATGATATCCTCCGGCAGGGCGTACAAGGAATTTCTGATATTATCACCATCCCAGGGTTAGTAAACGTTGACTTTGCAGATGTCCGCGCCATTATGGCAGACGCAGGTTCAGCGTTGATGGGAATTGGCATTGGTTCTGGCAAATCGCGCGCTAGAGAAGCCGCAAACGCAGCAATTTCGTCGCCGCTTCTCGAATCATCAATCGAGGGAGCCAAAGGCGTCGTTTTTAATATTACTGGCGGTCACGATTTAACTTTACACGAAGTCAATGCCGCAGCGGAAACAATTTATGAAGTCGTAGACCCCAACGCCAATATTATTTTTGGTGCCGTTATTGACGAAAAACTACAAGGTGAAATACGAATTACAGTAATTGCTACAGGATTTTCTACAGAAACTACCGCTGAATCACAAGCAAGTGCGCGAGTCATCTCCAAGCCGCAACCACAAGCTACACCAAGTGCGCCATCTTCTCCCACAATTGAGATAGAAACTGTAGAAAAGCCAGGTTTAGATATTCCTGAGTTTCTTCAAAGAAGGCGCAATCCTCGGTCTTGAGACGAAGCGTAGACGTTAAAGCCGCGTCTACGCCCCCACCGCTTTTAACTCCAGCCACTGAATGACCTGTTCGCCCAAGCGAATGTCTTCTAGGCGATCGATTTCCCGAATACCTGTGGGACTTGTGACGTTGACTTCGGTGAGGTAACCGCCAATCACATCGATTCCCACAAAATACAAGCCGTCTTGGTGCAATTTCTTCGCGATATCGGCGCACATTGATTGCTCGCGCTCAGTGATGCCAATTTGAGCCACAGTTCCGCCTGCTGCCATATTGTTGCGAAACTCATTTCCTGAAGACAGTCGATTGAGCGCGCCTATGGGTTTACCATCAAGGAGAATAATTCTTTTATCACCTTCTTTGGCAGCAGGTAGGTAAGTTTGTACCATAACGGGTACGCTGCCTTGCAAGGTACTCAACTCAACCATCGAGTTAAAATTGCGATCGCTAGCTTCTAAATAGAGAATTCCTTCTCCTGCTTTGTTTCCCAAAGGCTTAAGAATTGCTGCACCTTGTGCCTCGACAAACTCGCGAATTGTTTGTTTGTCAGAACTAACAATTGTCTCTGGAATCCAGTCAGTAAATTGTAGCGCGTACATCTTTTCATTGGCGGCTCTGATTCCTTGGGGATCGTTGATCACTAAAGTTTTGGCAGGATCGATGTAATCTAAAATATACGTCGCATACAGGTAGGAAACCGTTACCGGCGGATCGGTGCGCATGAAAACAGCGTCCATGCTTTCTAAGGGTGCGAAAGTGCGATCGCTCAACTCAAACCAAGGATTTTCCGCAACCCACCGTCCTTGCACGAGTTGTACAGGTTTTAGCTGCACTCGTTCTAACACAGCCCAAGCTTTACCTGCTACGACACTCAAAAGATTTGCTTGCGTTATCCAAACCGCATGACCGAGGGCTTGTGCGGCTTCCATCAAAGCGATACTCGTGTCGTGCCCTGGATCGAGCTGCGCAATGGGATCAATAATAAAGGCAAGTTTCATTGCTTTTTTACGCTGCTAGTAGTTGATCGAGCTTGCCTTGAAATTCCAATTCGTACAAATCGTCACAGCCGCCGATATGGTTATTATTAATGAAAATTTGCGGTACCGAACGTCTACCATTCGCGCGTTTTGCCATTTGCGATCGCGCTACCTCGTCACCATCAATCACGTATTCTGTAAACTCAACGCCTTTCTCTTTGAGTAAAGCTTTAGCGCGAATACAAAAAGGGCATCGGCTCCAGGTATAAATTTCGATGTTAGGCTTCATAAGCTATTTCAAGGTTGAAATAAAACCACTAAGTAATAATTCTTAAACTTTATTTTAAACTGTGCCACATAAGGTAACTGGGGATCAATTAATCAAAAAAAGGATAGGATTCATGCTATTTCACTGCTTGAGAGCTATACGCAAATTCTCCTGAAGCACCTGAAGCACCTCAGCTCCCCCGCTCTATAAAAACTACGACTCCTCGGCTTCTTGATAGAGTTGCTCTAGCGCTTGATGTTGAGTCCGCCGCGAATGCCGTCGATATTTTGTTTCTAGCTTGGGTTCGTATTGTCTTTTACCGCGCTTTGTTTTCAGTTTCACACTCGACTCAGGGTCAGCTTGCTGATTGATTTGTTCTTGGTGGGCGATCGCCTCTTCTAGAAAAACCAAATAATGCTCGTATCGTTCCCAATCACCGCGCACTGCACAATTAGGCTCATCGCGGTGCAAACAATCGCTAAATTGACAACTTTGTTGTGCTAGTCGCTGTCGGGCTTCTGGAAAATAATTTGCTAACTCGGGTGGGCGACAAGTTAAATCCGGTTGATTGAACCCAGGAGTATCTGCCAGTAATCCACCGTCGGGTAGGGTAAAAAGTTCTACGTGACGAGTCGTGTGCCGCCCGCGACTTAGCTTTCCAGAAACTTCACTGGTTCGCAGGTGCACTGTAGGAATCAAGGCATTGATTAAACTCGACTTTCCCACTCCCGAAGGTCCAGCCACCGCGGAAATGCGCGCTTTGAGCAGATTGCGAACTTCTGAAATACCACTTCCATCACGTACGCTGATCAACACGGGTTGATAGCCCCATTGCTGTAGGCGATCGCGCCATTGTTGCTGTTGTTCTGATGTCAGTAGATCGCTTTTGTTTAAACACAAACGCACTTCGAGTCCTGTAGACTCGGCTTTGACCAAAAAGCGACTCAGTTGGTAGGGTTCTAAGGGTGGTTCTGCCAAAGCAAAAACTAAAAGAATTTGTTCGGCATTCGCAATTGGCGGACGATCTAATTGTGATGTTCGCGGTAAAACTCCGGCAATTGCGCCTCTACCACCCGCCCAATCAGGTTCTACAATTTCGACGCGATCGCCTACCATAACTTGCTGCCCTAGTTTTTTTAACCGCGCCCGCCGCGTACATAACAAAAGGGGTGAGGGGTGCGGAGAGTGGGGTGAGGGATTTAGGCGGACTCGATAGTAGTTAGCTTGGACGGCTAGGACTGTACCTCTTAACGGTGCATCAGCGTCATTAAGCCTCTCGTTCGATGTCACTTCGTTGCTCATGCAAGCGTTAAGAAATGCGTACGCGACTCTGAAATGAGTGCCCAACTGTCTTCAGGAAAACTAGATTTCATTCCTGACCTCCCACTGACCGCTGATCGCTCGCACTGGCATCACCTGGACGCCGAACGAATAGGGCGAAATAGCCATTGCGTTCCGCGATCTGTTCAACTGGATAACCTGCCATCGTTAGACTGTCAGGAACCTGCTCAATCGGCTCGCCAGGATCTAACCACACTTCTAAGCACGACCCTGGCGGCATTTTTTCCAAGCGCAACTTTGTCCGAACAAAGTTTAGCGGACAAGGAGTCCCGCGCAAATCGAGTTGCGCGTGCGGTTGAGATAGCGCCGTTTGATTCATCGCTGGAACAGATTTCCTAAAAACCCTTCTAGACCACCTTTACCAGTGCGATCGCCCTTAATTTTAGCTAATTTTTCCAAGAGTTCTCTTTCTTCTGTCGTAATCTTCGTAGGAATGTCAATCAAAATTGTAATCAAATGATCGCCGCGACTTACGGGATTACCTAAGCGCGGGACACCATGATTTTCTAGTGTAATTACCGTATTCGGTTGCGTTCCTGCTGGTATGACGAGTTCTTGCGGTCCATCAACCGTATTTACCTGTATTCGACAGCCCAAAATTGCTTGGAGATAGCTAATTTTGACCTCTGAGAGAATGTTGATGCCTTCGCGCTGAAATTCTGCATCTTCATTTACAAATAAATAAACGTATAAATCTCCCGGAGGCCCGCCGCGCTGACCAGCATCGCCTTCACCAGAGATCCGCAACCGCGTCCCGTTGTCTACCCCAGCCGGAATTGTAATTTTTAGTTTCTTAGTAACTTGGCGGACGCCATTCCCTTCACAAGCATCGCACTTTTCTTCGATCGTCTGTCCTGTGCCATTACACGTAGGACACGTTGACACTTGCGTAAAACTACCAAATGGCGTACGCGTTACGCGCCGCACTTGACCTGAACCACTACACGTTGAACAACTACGGGGTCGAGTTCCTGGTTTTGCTCCCGAACCATTACAAACTTCACACGTTTCCAAGTGCGAAATGCGGATTTCTTTTTCGCCACCAAAAACAGCTTCGCGAAACTCTAGTTTGAGATCCAGCCGCAGATCGTCACCGCGAACCGGACCACTACGCCGCGATCGCGTTTGTCCTGCACCGGCAAAACCGCTAAAGAAACTTTCAAACAAATCGGCAAAGCCGCCCATGTCGCCCATATCTTGGAATCCGCCAACTCCAACTCCACCGGCAACACCAGCTTCGCCAAAGCGATCGTAACGCGCGCGGGTTTCGGGTTCAGAAAGCACTTCGTAAGCCCGATTAATTTCTTTAAAGCGCTCCTCTGCTCCCGCTTCTTTGTTCACATCTGGGTGATACTTGCGGGCTAATCGCCGATAGGCGCGCTTGATTTCTTCTTTGTCGGCGTTACGAGAAACACCTAAAATTTCGTAGTAGTCGCGGGCCATAAAGCGCTGCTTTGCTTGAGGTTAGTATTTATATAATTCTTAATTTATTTTAGATTATTGACCATTTAGTCATTATTCCCATACTACAACCTTAGTGGGATAGCGATAAGTAAGCAATCGTCATTGCGTTGTATCATACTTTAGGTTGCTAACAGGTCATAATTGATAAGTCTTGCCGCAGTTTAGCAATTACCAGCTACCAATGACCAATCATCAGCCTTTATCTTCTGCCTATATTTCAGTCAGTTGTTATTCAATTGCTTCATAGTCAGCTGTCACCGTGTAATCTTCATCAAAATCAAAATTGTATTCTTCTGCAACAGTAGCATTATCTGCGGTGCTTAAATTGCCAGCTTCGAGATCGCTGTTGTGCGCCGAGAGCTCGCTTTCTTCAGTGCTGATTTGTTGATTTAGTGCTTTGTCAGCATTGTTATAGACCTCTGTACCAACCGCATATAGTGTTTGCTGGAAGTTATGCAAAATTTGCTTGGCTTTTTCTACTGTGATTTCTTCAGCAAAGGCAATGCGTAGTTCCTCAGCTTTCTGACTAACTTCCAGTTTTAGGCGATCGCCGATCAAGTGTTCGTTGTCCTTTAACGTTGCTTCGTAGCTGTATAATAAATCCTCCGCTTGGTTGCGCAAAGCGATCAATTCTATACGCTTTTTATCCTGTTCCGCATAGATTTCTGCCTCTTGGCGCATTTGTTCGATTTCGGCGGCGCTTAAGCCACCAGTATTGGTGATGCGAATACTTTGTTCGCGCCCTGTACCTTTGTCTTGAGCCGAAACTTTCAAAATACCATTAACATCAATTTCGAACGATACCTCAATTTGTGGGATTCCTCGTGGCGCGGGGGGAATTCCAGTTAAGAGGAATTTGCCAAGACTTTTGTTGTCTTTGGCTAACGGGCGTTCTCCCTGAAGCACGTGAATTTCTACTGATGATTGACCATCAGTTGCTGTGGAAAAAACCTGCGACTTACTCGTTGGGATAGTTGTATTGCGTTCGATAACTTTTGTAAAGACTTCTCCGAGTGTCTCGATTCCGAGCGAAAGAGGGGTGACATCTAACAGTAAAACATCTTCAACTTCACCGCCTAATACCCCGCCTTGAATTGCTGCGCCCAAAGCTACAGCTTCATCTGGATTGACCGAACGTTCTGGAGTTTTGCCGTTGAAAAACTTTTGCACGGCATTAGTTACTGCTGGAATGCGCGTGGAACCACCAACCAAAATAATGCGGTCAATATCAGCAGGTTGTAAGCCACTATCTTTCAACGCCTGACTCATCGGTTGAATTGTCGCGGCAATTAAATGGTTGACTAACTCTTCAAATTTGGCACGAGTGAGTTCCATTTCTAAGTGTTTCGGACCGCTTGCATCAGCCGTGATAAACGGGAGATTGATTGATGTCGTACCCAGCGTTGAAAGTTCGATTTTGGCTTTCTCAGCAGCTTCTCGCAACCGCTGTAGTGCCATTTTGTCTGCAGATAAATCAATCTTTTCTTGTTCGCGAAAACAGGCGAGCATCCAGTTGACAATACAGCTATCAAAGTCATCACCACCGAGATGATTGTTACCAGCAGTTGCTTTGACTTCAAAGACACCGTCGCCGAGTTGTAAGATCGAAACATCGAAAGTGCCACCGCCAAGGTCAAATACGAGAATTTTTTGCTCTTGTTCGAGTTTGTCCAAGCCGTAAGCTAAAGCTGCTGCGGTAGGTTCATTGATAATGCGCAGCACTTCTAACCCAGCAATTGTACCTGCGTCTTGGGTGGCTTGACGTTGAGCATCCGTAAAGTATGCTGGGACTGTAATCACTGCTTGGGCGATCGCTTCACCTAAAAAACTTTCGGCATCTTGTTTGAGCTTCCATAAAATCATTGCGGAAATTTCTTGAGGAGTGTAGGTGCGATCGCGGATTTGGACGTCAACCGTATCATCGCGACCTTTAATACATTTGTATGGCACTCGGCTGCGCTCTGTAGCCGTGTCATCCCAGCGACGTCCAATAAATCGCTTGATGCTGTAAATCGTATTCTCCGCGTTCGTGACGAGTTGGCGCTTCGCGAGTTGTCCGATCAGGCGATCGTTACCTTTGCCAAAACCTACAACACTAGGAGTTGTTCTTCCTCCCTCTGAATTGGCAATAACCATAGGTTGACCACCTTCTAAGATGGCAACGCAACTATTCGTGGTGCCTAAGTCGATGCCAATGACTTTTCCCATATTTTCTAGTCGTAAGTGCGATTAGATTTTTAGAGTTTGTTTGACTCTTGGGACGATTGCATCCACGGCGTCGATTTGTACGGTTATTGCCAATGCGTTCGATTGACTTACTCGGTGTCTGACGTTGCAGAAGTTTCTCCTGGTTCAGGAGCCGCTGCAACTTTTACCAAAGCATGACGTAAAACGCGATCGCCTAGGAAATATCCCCGAACTAATTCTTCTAACACTGTTCCTTCAGGATGTTCATCCGTAGGTTCACGCATTACGGCTTCGTGGTAGTTGGGATCGAAGGGACTGCCTTCGGAGCGCATTGCGGAAACTCCTAGACGCTTCAAGGTTTCTACCATTTGCTTATAAACGCTCTGGTAGCTTTTATGAATTGTCATTTCCGCGTCGGTTTGAGGTTTGATTTGCGATCGTGCCCGCTCAAAGTTATCGACTACAGGCAATAACTCGGTAATCGTGTCGCGTTTAATTTTCTGCTCGATTTCTTCTTTTTCCTTCTGCATCCGCTTGCGGAAATTCTCAAAATCTGCGCCAATCCTCATGTATTGAGAGGTGCGCTCCTCCAACTGCGATTTGAGCGATTCTATCTGTGCTGTTAATTCAGCTATTTGCTGCTCTTGTTCTGAAGCAGCCGCCACTACACTTTCCTCATCAGTTGTTTCGCCTGATGAGCTTGCGGAGTCTACGACTTGAGCATTTACCTCGGAGTTATCATTCAAATTCATTGTTTCAGATGAGGTGTTACTCTCTTGTTCTGCGATTTCTGTTTGCTTATCCTCGTCAACCATTATGCACCAATCTTAGATACTCGAAACTGCGTTCTATACTTACTTGTTTCACCGTACCTTTTCTAGGATGCACTAATTACATCCTAAGTAGCAAAACTCAGCACAATTTTTGAGGAGTGAGTAGTTAGTAGTTGGTGGCGAGTGACTAGTAATACTTAATTGTAGACTTTTCTTTCTTCTTTCCCAATCCTGCTTGTGTTCAGAAACATCACTAACCTCTGACCCCCAAACCCTATAATGACCGAAGCTTTAATTTTCTGTGCCACGTAGCAACTTTGCGAGAGTTTTTGGGAATACTCTTATGTGGAAACATTTCACGACTGATGTATGACCTACTCCCCCTCACAGCGGCGTGCCCTGATCGTCAAAAATGACTTTTCTCCTTTCGGCAATAAGGTAGTTGAGTCGGGGTATGTCAGTAATGAACAGATGCAGCAAGCTCTGAGCGAAAGTCGTAAATCCAAAAGACCTATTATCGAAGTTCTAGAATCGCTGACTGGGCGTCAACTCTCACCCGACTTACTGCGGTTTTATAAAAAACAGCAACTTTTTGAACTCAAAATTGTCTACGGAGTTGAATTTATTGACCCTGAAATCAATCAAATTGCTACTAATCAAGTCGCAAATTTAATTGATACATTGATTCCAGTGGAGATATGCCGCCGTTTTCAATTAATGCCTTTATCCCAAACTGCCGATCCTCCTGCAGTGTTAGTGGCGATGGTCGATCCCGATCATCTTGAAGCTCAGGATAATTTAAGTCGCATTCTCCGTCCTAAAGGTTTAGGATGGCAACGCATCGGAATTGCGCAAGACGACTTTCAGCAGTTATTTGCTAAATACCTCGACGCCCAAGTTGAACAGCAAAAGCAGAAAGAATTACAAAAATCGGTAGATGTTCAATCGGAAATCGAAGGTTTAGAAGGTTTTGATTTACAAAATGCTCACGATGAGGTAGAAGCCGATTTAGGCGCGGCGATTCAAAATGCTGAAGCCGCTCCGGTCATTGCTTTAGTCAATAAAATTCTGGTTAAAGCACTGCAAGAAAAAGTTTCAGACATTCATATCGAACCGCAAGAAGAATATCTCAGAATTCGCTTTCGCAAGGATGGCGTTTTACGTCAAGCGTTCGATCCCTTGCCTAAGAAAATTGTTGCTGCGGTTGTCGCGCGTTTTAAAATTATTTCAGACTTGGACATCGCTGAACGGAGGATGCCCCAAGATGGAAGAATTCGGCGCGTATTTGAAGGACGTAAAGTCGATTTTCGCGTAAGTACGTTACCGAGTCGTTATGGTGAAAAAGTTGTCTTGCGAATTTTAGATAACTCAGCAACTCAACTCGGTTTAGATAAGCTCATCAGCGATGAAGAAAGTTTGCAAATTGTCCGCGAAATGGCGAGTCGTCCTTTCGGATTACTGTTAGTCACAGGACCAACAGGTTCGGGAAAATCAACGACTTTGTATTCGATCTTGGCAGAACGTAACGAGCCAGGAGTCAACATTAGTACTGCGGAAGATCCTATTGAGTATTCATTGCCAGGGATTACTCAGGTACAGGTGATTCGCGACAAAGGGATGGATTTTGCCTCGATTTTGCGGTCATTTCTGCGGCAAGATCCGGATGTGATTCTTGTGGGCGAGACACGCGATCGCGAAACTGCTAAAACCGCGATTGAGGCTGCATTAACAGGACACCTAGTATTGACAACACTCCACACAAATGATGCTGCAGGTGCGATCGCTCGTTTGGATGAAATGGGAGTTGAGCCGTTTATGGTTTCAGGAGCCTTACTTGGTGTTGTAGCCCAGCGTTTAGTAAGGCGTGTTTGTTCCGCTTGTCGCATTCCCTATAAACCATCTCCTCAGGAATTAGCGCGCTTTGGCTTAACCAGCTCGCAAGACGCTGGCGTGACCTTTTACAAAGCAAAAACTCTACAGCCTGAAGAAATTGCGACTGCTAAGAATCAAGGTGAACTTTGTCCTGAATGTAACGGTGT
Organism: Chroococcidiopsis sp. TS-821; assembly: GCF_002939305.1. Classification (NCBI taxonomy): domain Bacteria; kingdom Bacillati; phylum Cyanobacteriota; class Cyanophyceae; order Chroococcidiopsidales; family Chroococcidiopsidaceae; genus Chroococcidiopsis; species Chroococcidiopsis sp. TS-821. The sequence continues at coordinate 1,225,073 of NZ_MVDI01000001.1, forward strand.
TGGTTACAAGGGACGTTGTGGGGTATATGAAGTCATGCGGATTAACCAGCGGCTGCAAACTTTAATTACCGAAGGCGCACCTACTGAACGCATTAAAGAAGTCGCAGTTGAAGATGGGATGAAGACCTTACTGTCATATAGCCTTGACCTTGTGCGTCGAGGTTTCACCACACTCGAAGAAGTTGAGCGCGTGACTTTTACGGATTCTGGTTTAGAAGCAGAACTCAAAGCCAAACGTAAAAGTTCTTTAGAATGTCGCACTTGTAGCGCCGAGTTACAACCAGAGTGGCTAGAATGTCCCTACTGTATGACACCACGTTTTCAGGAATAGTACGAACAACCCAGAACTATTGTCGTGGAAACCTTATTTTAACGCTAACCCCTGACCCCAACCTCTGACTTTTGCTATAGTCACCTACTTAAACACCAGGAGATGATTTTATGGATTACATGATTGAAGACCTCATGGAGCAGGTTATTGCTTGTGGCGGCTCCGATTTACATATTTCTGCTGGTTTACCGCCTTATATTCGCATTAGTGGCAAGCTGACTCCTACAGAGTACGAACCACTAACAGCAGAACAATGCCAGCGGTTGATTTTTACGATGCTCAATAATACGCAGCGCAAACATCTCGAGCAAAATTGGGAACTTGATTGCTCTTATGGAGTGCGAGGGTTAGCCCGCTTTCGTGTCAATGTCTACAAAGATCGCGGAACATATGCGGCTTGTTTGCGCGCGCTGTCTTCTCAAATTCCCAGCATGGAAGCTTTGAAGCTACCAGATATTGTGCGAGAAGTTTCTGAAAAACCACGCGGATTAGTTTTAGTTACGGGTCCCACAGGTTCTGGTAAGTCAACAACATTGGCGTCAATGATCAATAACATTAACATGACGCGCTCGGAACATATATTAACGATCGAAGACCCGATTGAATTTGTTTACGAACCAATTAAAAGCCTAATTCACCAGCGTCAAATCGGTGAAGACACTAAAAGTTTTGCTAATGCTTTAAGAGCTGCCTTACGTGAAGATCCTGATGTAATTCTTGTCGGTGAAATGCGCGACTTAGAAACAATTTCGCTGGCAATTTCTGCGGCAGAAACAGGTCATTTAGTATTTGGTACATTGCATACAAGTTCTGCTGCACAGACAGTTGACCGGATGGTTGATGTCTTTTCGCCTGAACAACAACAGCAAATCCGCGTTCAGTTATCTAACTCGCTCGTAGCCGTATTTAGTCAAACGCTAGTACCGCGTAAAAACCCAAAACCAGGTGAATTTGGTAGAGTTATGGCGCAGGAAATTATGATTGTGACTCCAGCGATCGCTAACTTGATTCGCGAAGGTAAAACATCTCAAATCTACTCAGCGATTCAAACAGGGGGAAAATTAGGAATGCAAACGCTAGAAAAAGTTCTCGCAGATTTATATAAAGCAGGAACTATTTCTTTAGAGGCAGCAATGTCTAAAACATCAAAACCTGACGAGTTACAGCGCCTAATTGGTGGTAATATACCAGCAGCGCAGGCAACGCCGGCTAGACCAGGTTCGAGTAAACCCGTACTTGTAAATTAAGTTTTTCGATCAATCATTAACTGCTAATAGTTCATTGATAATGACTTTGAAAAACTCTTGCTAATTGATATTCTAATTTGAGCTATTAGCTATTTATCTAAAATATAAAATATGGATAATTTTAGCTATGCAAAAATCTGACAGATAAGTTTTTAAATAAAATTATTTTGGTTAAAATTAGCTGCAAAGATTCTTAAATAGGAATTAAATTGTATTAGTCACTATATAATAAGCTATGCCTACCTACGTTGCTAGTGTTAGAGACTCGAAAGGACAACTTAGAAAAGAGAAAATTACTGCCAACTCTCCAAGTGAGGCACGTTCAAGTTTAAGAAATCAAGGTTTGTTTATTCAAGAAATTAAACAAGCTTCAGAGTTAGACCTGAGTAAAATTGACTTTCAGAAAATTACATTATTTTTATCAAAAGTCTCAGTTAAAGATAAAGCAGTATTTTCAAGGCAATTTTCTGCATTAGTCAATGCTGGAGTAGCAATTGTAAGAAGCTTGAGTGTACTAGCAGAGCAGTGTTCTAATCCTAAACTCAAAAAAGCTTTATTAGAAATTAGTTCTGACGTGCAACAAGGGGTGAACCTTTCTGAAGCAATGCGCAAGCACCCTGATTGCTTTGATAATTTGTATGTCAGTATGGTTCAAGCTGGCGAAGTTGGTGGCGTCCTCGATGAAGTTTTAAATCGCTTATCTAAACTCCTTGAGGATATAGCACGGCTACAAAACCAAATTAAATCAGCATTAGCTTATCCAGTTGTTGTGGGTTTATTAGCAATTGCTATCTTCATTGGAATGACAGTTTTCCTGATTCCAATTTTTGCGAATATATTTAAAGACTTGGGAACAGAACTTCCAGCATTGACACAATTTATGTTAGGTGTTAGTGCTTTTATTCAAGGTTTCTGGTGGATGATTCCGATTGTAATTGTTGTGCTTGGGTTTGCCTACCGTAACTACTACAGAACCCGAATTGGTAGAGAAACTATCGACCGTTTTTCTTTAAAAATGCCGCTATTTGGCGATTTAATTCAAAAGTCAGCAGTTGCACGTTTTAGTCGTACTTTCGGGGCTTTAACTCGTTCGGGAGTTCCCATTTTAACTGCTTTGGAGATTGTCCGAGATACCGCCGGAAATCAAGTTATTGCCAATGCAGTAGATGCATCGCGACAAGATATTCAACAAGGGGGAATGATCAGTATTGCTTTGCAAAAAGAGCGCGTATTTCCACCGATGGCAATTCAGATGATTAGTATTGGCGAGGAAACCGGAGAACTCGATCAAATGCTGATGAAAGTTGCAGATTTCTACGAAGATGAAGTTGAGCAAGCAGTCAAAGCCTTGACAAGTATTTTAGAACCTATAATGATTGTTGTTTTAGGTGGTATGGTTGGCTTAATTTTGCTTTCTATGTATCTACCTATGTTTAAAGTGTTTGATAGTTTGGGTTAAATCTACAGGAAATGCAAAAAGTCAGCTTTTCAAATTTTTCGCGCTAATCATGACTATCAAACAAGTTCAATACGAAAGTTGCTTAGCTGAGTATGCAAATGTTACTGGTGCGATCGCGCTACTCAAGCAGTATCGATCTTACTTAGAAATGCTTCCTAGCTTGCGACGCGCTCATGAAAGTATTATTGCAATTCCTTTACCGGTAGTACGGCTGCGCCAAAGTGCATATGACCATACTGAAATAACAGCAACGGCAACACAACTTCCTTGTGATGTTGCCATTTTAATGTGCGATCCTGAGTGGAAAATTAAAACTGGGGTCGAAATTATGATATTTGTGTATCGTCCATACGAAGATTTTTCTGACTTGCTCAAGCGCTGGCGACAAACGCAAGTTTTACTTGATAAAGACTATGAATGGATTTTACCTTCTTCTTACCAACATATTTTGAACGAAGGAGCTAATAAGCTTTATCCTTTATTTGTTATTTTCAATGAAACTCCAGACCGCATTAAGCTAGGGCTACAAGGAGCAAGTTTACCCTTTATTATTGAAACTCCTTCTAGACAAACAGATGAAGTAACAAATGATTTATTGTCATCAATGCCACCTGAATAGACAGAATCAAGCAGAAGCGATAAATTTAAATGATTCAGCTTCCAGCGGAGAACCGTCAGGGGCTTCAATGACAAACCCAGCATCGCGAATCATTTCTAGATCGCTATGACTTGCTTGTCCTGGAGTCGTTAAATAATCACCAATAAAGATTGAATTGGCTGGATAAAGTCCTAAAGGTTGCAGCGATCGCAAATGAACTTCTCTACCGCCAGCTATTCTGATTTCTTGTGAGGGAAGCACAAAGCGAAATAAACACAATACCCGCAGACAACGACGCGGATTCAATTCTTGAATCTTTTCAAACGGCGTTCCTGGAATCGGAATCAAAAAATTTAACGGAACACTTGTAACGTTTAATTCCCGTAAGGAAAATGCTAAATCGATGACATCATCATCCGACTCTCCCATTCCAATGATTCCACCCGAACAGGTTGTGATACCTGCAGCTTTGACATTCTCTACTGTCGCGACGCGATCGCCAAACGTATGCGTCGTACAAATTTGCGAGTAGTAATCGTCAGACGTATTCAAATTATGATTGACGCGATCTACCCCGACTTCTGCCAAACGCCGCGTTTGCTCTTGTGTCAACAACCCAAGACACGCACAAATTTTTAGGTCATAGTTGGCTTTCACCGCTTGTACAGCCTCCAAAACCTGTGCAAACACTCGTTCGCTAGGAGAACGCCCTGAAATGACCATGCAGAAAGTTCCCGCTTGCAATTTCTTTGCCTGCGCAGCAGCGTCTAGAATTTTTTCTTTAGCAAGGAGAGGGTACTTCTCAATTTCAGCAGTAGAAATCTTCGATTGCGAACAATAATGACAATCTTCTGGACAAAGCCCACTTTGAGCGTTCAGGAGAAAATGCAACCGGACGCGGTTTTCCCAGTAATGATAGCGCACGCGATAGGCAGCAGCGAGTTGATCGAGCAATGAACTATCAGGCGCATTGAGTACCGCCCGTGCGGCTTCACGCGTTAGTAGTTCTCCAGCCAAAGCGCGATCGGCAAGTTCGTTCCAATTAAGTGCAGCAGATTTCAGCATAAGAAGAGGTCGGAGGTCAGAGATTATGGTGAAAACAGAGGCAATAATTCTGATTGACCATTGCTATATGATAGTATCAAGTACGCGACGGATTGCTTGATAAATTGATTCAAGTTGCTCTGAGGTAATGCAGTAAGGTGGCATTAAGTAAAGCGTGTTACCTAGAGGGCGTAAGAGAAATCCTTCTGCTAGGAACCTTTTTTTGAGGATTGGCGCGATCGCATTAAAATACCCGCTCTCACTATCCGTAACAATGTCCATCGCGGCGATCGTTCCACAAGTGCGGACTTTATTGATTTTGGGATGATTTTGTAAGTATTTTTCTAGATAGCAACGATGCTGCTGTTCCAGATGGCGAAAACTAAGGTTTTGTTCTAGCAACTCTAAAGACGCAACGCCTGTAGCACAAGCTAACGGATTTCCTGTGTATGAATGACCGTGAAAGAACGTTTTACTGATATCATCGCTGTAAAACGCGCGATAAATATCTTCTGTTGCAACGGTTACAGCCAAAGGTAAGCAGCCGCCGGATAAACCTTTTGATAAACAAATAATATCCGGTGCGGTTTCGGCTTTTAAGCAAGCAAATAATTCGCCAGTACGCCCGAAGCCTGTCATCACCTCATCATAAATGACCAGTACGCCAAACGACTGCGCTAGGTTTTCTAAAGCTTGTAAAAACTGTGGACGACATATGCGCATTCCCCCCGCACCTTGTACCAGTGGTTCGATAAAAATACCTGCGTACCGCGTGGGATTTTGCTTAAGAAGACGCGTCAGGATCTCTAGAGTCTGTGCTTCACGCACTTCGACATCGGTATCATCGTCAAACGTAGCAGGGAAAGGCACAAGCTCCGTCGAGAACATTAACCGTCGAAAAGGCTGTTCCCAGGGTGAATTACCTGCGATCGACATTGCTCCTATCGTATCGCCGTGATATCCACCTTCAAAGCTAATAAACGTCGTGCGATCGCTTTCTCCTTGATTAAACCAATATTGATAAGCCATTTTCAGCGCGACTTCCATCGCGGTTGAGCCATTATCAGAAAAAAATACTCGCGTCAGCCGTTTTGGTAGATGCTGAAGTAATTTCCTCGCTAGCTGCTCGGCGGGTTCGTGCGTAAAACCTGTAAAAATGACGTGTTCTAAGGCTTGAGCTTGTTTGTAGAGCGCTTCAGCTAGTACAGGATGTCCGTGTCCGTGAATCGTTACCCACCAACTGGAAATACAATCCATAATTTGGCGTCCATCTTCAAGTTCGAGCATCACTCCATGTCCCTTGACGACTTTCAAAGGCGGCGGTGCAGTTTTCATTTGGGTGAATGGTTGCCAAATCGGAGAATGATAAATTTCTTCAATGCTGCTCATAAAAAAATTCAAGTTTTCTCACTAGAAAAGCCGTTAATAATCAGGAAAAATTAGAAAATACGACTCAATTCATGCTTTTTAGCTTCTACGCACGAGCTACTCGCTACTTAATTCTTACTTGACTGCTGCGGTTAGTTAAGCGAAACTGACAATAATTGATGTAAGGCTTCATCATATTGCTAAATTTTGTTAATTTTTTATTCTCTATAATTCGATAGATGAAACATTATTTAGCAATAGAGATAGTGAGGAGAGAGACTGGTAAGCATAAATGCTTACAAATAGCAACGAGCAGCCGATACAGTGTCGCTGCAAAATTATAAATAAAGCTATGGTGATTAGCTAGAAGTATGGAAACGCTAGAGTTTGTGATTTATCCCGATGGTCGCGTACAGGAAAAAGTTTCCGGTATTGTCGGAGCAACCTGTACCGAAGTAACAGCGGCAATCGAAGCAGAACTGGGGCAAGTCGTCAGTCACCAGCCAAGCTCAGAATTTTATAATGCAGTACAACACCAATCTACAGTTGCAACAACCCAAGCTAGCTTTAGCGAGTGGTAACTTTTATTAACTAGTCCAGTTTGATTCAATTCACAGCTACTACAATGTCACACTTTAGCCAAATCAAAACACAAATCCGTAATCTTTCATCGTTACAAGCTGCGCTCACTGATTTAGGCATTAATTGGAAATCTGGTCCTAGAGCAGTTCGAGGCTATCGCGGTCAAACTCGTAATGCCGAAATCACCATTGAGCAGGAGAATGGTTACGATGTCGGTTTTAGTTGGAATGGCAAAGAATACGAACTTGTTGCTGACTTGCAATATTGGCAGCAAGACCTCTCAGTCGAAGGTTTCTTGAAAAAAGTTACGCAGCGTTATGCCTATCACACAGTATTGAACGAAACCTCGCGCTTAGGTTTTCAGGTAGCAGAACAGCAACAAAACGAAGACGGTTCAATTCGACTACTAGTACAGCGCTGGAGTGCGTAATGTCTGATTTTATGCCGCCGGAGCAAGCACAATCTGGAGCAGTGCGATCGCACCTCGAACCCGAACTAGGTGGAATTTTTCGCGATGCACCTGAACGTTCAGGCTTAGAACCTGAGTTAGGAGGTGAACTGCGACAAAAAGGTGTTTATGTTGACGAAATCACCTGCATTGGTTGCAAGCACTGCGCCCATGTTGCCCGCAACACCTTCTATATTGAACCAGATTACGGTCGTTCGCGCGTCGTCCGTCAAGACGGAGACTCAGAAGAGTTAATTCAGGAAGCAATTGACACGTGTCCAGTTGATTGTATCCATTGGGTTGACTACACCGAACTGAAAAAACTCGAAGAAGAGCGACAGTATCAAGTCATCCCTATTGTTGGATACCCTGTAGAAGAAGCTGTTGTTGCTGCTCATCGGCGGCGTAAAAAGCGCCAAGCCCAGAAGAAGGCTCGATATTAATTGGAAAAAAGTGGTTTTATCTTACAAAAGGCTGTTACGGCAGCCTTTTTTAGGCTTTGTAGAAGGCAGTAATAATTGACAAGTCGATCGCGCGATCGCGATTTTAAACTTTTAAACTAAATCATCTAAACGTAAGCCTGTACCATAAAGTAACTTGATTAAAAAAAGTTGATGTAAGCCAGACAATTGTTTGATAATCGCAAAAACTTAATCTTTTTCCAGGACAGTTGGTAAATTTAGAATATTTTGTCCTAACTGCGTCTACTTTTAAATCTAAATCTTCTTTTAATACTTCTTGATAGAGAAATAAAGTTGCGTTAAAAAATTGATTTTGAGGAGGTGCAGCAACTTTTTTTTCAACTGCTAAATGTGTGAGAAAAGCCTCTATTTCAGCACTTTCCCTATCTTTAGAATGGCGCTTATCATGAAAAAATATATAGCGTTGAATCCAACCAACATAGCTTTTCTCTATTTTGCATGAATAACGTTTCAGCCGAATAGCATTTTGCACCTGTGCCATCAGCTTTTTGGGGCGTTGTTCTATAAATAAAAAATATTTAGAAAAATTCCATCTAATACCCTTCATATAGTGGAATTAGATAGCAGAATTGTCTGATAACCCTTGAAGTAGCGTTTGCGATGAGAATTTCAAGAAAGTTTCAAGTTCTTCCTGCGATCTGACCTGTAATTTATTATCCAGAATCAACATTGATTGACCATGTACCATTGACCAAGCGACTCGTGCCATATTAACTGGATCGACCGCACGAAAGATTCCAGCAGCTTGACCTTCTTGAATCGTATTCACTAGCACCATGAACGATTGCTGAGCTGCTTCTGCAAGAGCGGAATACTTACTGAGATTGCAGTGATAGTCTCCAAACATCAAACGATAGTGGGACGGATGGGCTAGTGCAAACTTAACGTAGGCAATCCCGATCGCTTCTAAGCGTTGAGAGGAGTCTAGTGGTAGGTTTCGTTGTGCCTTTTTCATCGTGTCTCTTAAGGACTGAAACCCTTGTGCTGCGACTGCTGCCAATAGCGCATCTTTATCTTCAAAATGACGATAAGGGGCATTGTGCGAAACACCAACCCGCTTCGCAACCTGACGCAGAGACAGCTCGTTAATCCCTTCCTCTTTTAGGAGTTCGAGCGCTGCGTCAATTAAGCTTTGCCGTAGGTTGCCGTGGTGGTAGGAGTTCTTTACTGCTACTGTCATGAAGTCGTTTGTCCAGGAAGAATTAACCAAATTTTAATTCCGTATGTTGACAATGTCAACATCCCATCTTATATTCAAGTTGTCGGTGACAACATTTAGATCTTTTGGTCTAGGAGGAATTATGGTCACTGCAACTCAGCAGCAAAGATTTGACGTAATTGTGATTGGTTCCGGAATTGGTGGATTAACTGTTGCTGCACTGCTATCCAAACTGTATCGGAAAAGGGTTTTAGTTCTAGAACAGCATTTTACTGCGGGCGGATTTACCCATACCTTTGAGCGCAAGGGGAAATTTTCTTGGGATGTAGGACTGCACTATGTCGGAGACATGGGGGAAGGCAGTACAGGAAAAGCTGTGTTTAACTATCTCACTAACAGCAATTTGCAATGGCATAAAATGCCCGACCCGTTTGAGAAATTCGTCTATCCAGATTTCACTTTTGAGGTGTATTCTGACCCCGATCGCTATCAAGCTGATTTGGTTCAACGCTTTCCTCAGGAACAGTTCGCAATCCAGCGGTATTTCAAAGACATTCAAACGGCAGCGTTTTGGTTCGGAATGCATTCCATGCTGGAGCTATTTCCGAGATGGTTACATCCATTGCTCAGACCAGCGATCCGGTCTTTCGGTGCGATCGCAAGACAAACCACTCAGCAATATTTGGAGCAACACTTCCAAAATGTCCATCTCAGAGCGTTGCTGGCTTCTCAGTGGGGAGATTACGGCTTACCGCCATCTCGGAGTTGCTTTGGCATTCACAGCGTGATTGTCAGCCATTATTTAAAGGGAGGTTGGTATCCCGTGGGTGGAGCCAAGGCGATCGCGCAATCCATCATTCCAGTGATTGAACGCTCAGGTGGTACTGTTCTCACCCAACGCCGCGTCACAGAAATCTTACTAGACTCTGGAGCAGCAGTGGGTGTAAAAGCGCAACATACGGCAAAGCCACAGGCAGATTTAGAAACCTACTATGCATCGATTGTCGTGTCTGATACCGGCGCATTTAATACCTATTTGAAACTGATTCCCTCTAACTATCCGCTAGTCGAGCGTCAGGCAATTCAGACGTTTCCGAAAGGCAGCAGTATGGTGACAGTATACCTGGGATTAAACGAAAGTCCCCAGCGCCTGGGTTTTCAGGGCGAAAACCACTGGATTTATACGACTTATGACCATGAGACGATTGCTCAAAATTCGCTCATTTCTTCTAATTATTTACCCAAGTTCTGCTATCTCTTATTTCCATCACTAAAAGATCCCTTGGCTCGCGAACATACCGCAGAAATCATCGCGCATGTTGACTACGATTTCTTCTCACAGTGGCGGGAGCAACCTTGGCGGCGGCGAGGGAGTGAATATACTGAACTGAAAGCTCAAATTACCCAATCCCTGATTCAGTTAGTAGAAAGCCACTATCCTGGCTTCCAGAATTTGATCGAGTATGCAGAACTCTCAACTCCACTGACAGTAGAGCATTTTGATGCCAGCGATCGTGGTGCTATCTATGGCATTCCTTGCATTCCCGAACGACTCGATCAATCTTGGATCGGGGTTAGAACACCGATTAAAAATCTCTACCTGACTGGAGCAGACACATTTTCACCTGGCATCATGGGCGCAATGATGGGTGGCGTGAAAACAGCAGGTATTTTGAATGGAGCATTTGGTTTCTTCAAGATTATGGCAAGGATTATGCGAGAGTCGGCTTGACGTAGCCGCTATTAACAAAACTATAGAGCTTGCTGCCTAGCTAAAAGTAATAGCAGGCTAGTAACTCGGTTGGAGCAGACAATTGCAAGTCTTTTCGTTTTGCTGTAGTCGATCTGCTACCGCTCAACCGGAACGTTATTGTGCGTTTTCACGAGGATCTCGCGAAACTTGTGGAGCTTCGCGATCTTCCAAGAAGGTTTGTACTTTACCCTCAGGTGTCAAAACGACTCGAATTCTAGCTACTTGACCATCAGCAATGGGAGATACAAAAGGCTCGCCAATCAGAGGCATTCCAGTGCGGTCAATTTGGTCTCTAGCAGCTTGATTTAGCGGTTCAATACGTTGAATTGTGCCATCAACATCCAACAGCAAACTATACTCCAAGGTTTGCTTAACAGCTTCTGTTGGTTCCCAGCGGCGCTGAAAGAATTGTCGAGCTTCGGCTACCTGACTAATATTATCTAACGATGTAGGTTGACTTGGGGCAGGAGGAGGTTGGTTTGGCGATCGCACTGCCGCAGTTGTGTTATTCGCCGCCTGTTGCTGTGGTGCTGCTGGTGCAGTTCGCTGCGTTTGAGATATTGCTGCTTGCGAACCAGGATTAGGCGCGTTGAGTTGCGCTAAAGGACTCGGTATGGCGATTGTAGGTGCGGAATCCCCTGCACCTGGTTGCTGGGGCGTCGTATTTCCTGCCCTAGCTGTAGCGGTTTGATTCGGCGACCCTGGAATGGTGGTTGTTTGTGGCGCTGTTGTCCCGCCTGGAAGAGTAGGAGACGGTGCTGCTGCGGTTGATTCTGTGGGAGGGCTAGCGTTTGGTACTGGAATTGTAGGTAGTGGGGCATTAGGAACAGGGACAGGAGAACCCACAGGCGGTGGAGGTGGTAATGTATCTATTGATGATAAAGGTGGTAAAGGTGAAGGCTGCGTCGCAAGCTGCTGTGGATCTTCCGTGATTTGATTACTGGTTGCCGTTTGTTGAACAGGGCGGTTCAGTTGTTGTAAGACAGCAAAGATACCTACAGCTAGTGTTAATCCGGCGGCAATCGTTGCCCAAGCGGGAGGAGTCGTACTTACTCGACGTTGCTTGAGGCTGGGTAGGGCAACAATATCAGCTTCAAATTGATCTAAAGCCGTTGCCAAATCAAACAGTTGCAGTACGCTCAACTGCACGATAGGTCCGGTTGTGGGAGTTGCTAGCGATCCTAAATAGAGTGTATGTGATAGTCCTGTACCGGGTTTAAGAAAGATTTGTCGCGCCTGCGCCGGAGGTGAATCAGAGGAATTGGCAGGCGAAATCACAATTTGGGAGTTTGCAACCGCAGTCGTTGAATCACTCGAAGTCGTTTGCGACGCTAACTGTGCGGTAAATTGGGCTGGCGATTGATTTAATAACTCTTGCACATACACTGTGACGGCTTGGTGTAAGGCTTCGAGTTGTTCGCGATCGCCTGTAACCTGAATTCGTCGATCCGGCGATCGCGGATCGTCAAAATGCAAATGAAAGCGTAACTGCGTGGCTACTGTCCGCCCAGCCCAACGCGACAGTGGCGATCGCGGAGCCACAATTTCCAACGTACAAGTGGGCGGCGTATACCTACGGAGAACCTGTAAATTTGACAAAGTCATAGGTGAGAATTTAGCAGAGGTCAGAGGTCAGGGGGAGCAAAGGAGTAGAAGGTAGGGGGGTAGGCGGGTAGGATTATTAATTAGATTCCATATTGTCACTCATCACTAGCTACTACTCACTATTCACCAGTCATTTGCTTTTTGCCCTAGTTTCTTAACTATTTTGAGCGGTCTAGAAGTGCTAACCAAAGGCGACGATGACCGCCAGGCGCGCTGTAAAATAACAAGTCAATCAAGAGTTTGAGCGCCAGATGAGTTAGGACATCAGTGGAAATGTTTTCATTTTCCTCCATGCGTTCTTGGTAGGTGTTACTGAAAGCATCCAGATAATCTCCTAAAAGAGCGGCTTTGTGAGGAGCTTCATTGTTTTGGGTGACTTGTTCTAGCAAAGCAACCGCGCGGCGAATTTGTTCTTGGTGTTGTTTTGCGAGGTAGCAGCTGATTAAAGTGAGCGATCGCGCTTCTTCTACATCAAGCTTCTTTCTTCCTCCTTCACCTTTACGTAGTGGATTTGATTGGCGCAGTCGCCATAGTGCCACGCGATCTGGGATTTTGGACTCTAGATTAAGTTGAGCCGCAGCTTGGAGCATTGCTTCTGAGCCAATTCCCGCCAAAGCTTCAAGCGCCAACAATACCAAGTCCAACTGAGCTTTGATGTTATCTAATTGGGCTGGGTTGGGCTGAATGTTAGTAAGCTCTTCCCATCGTGGAGTTGGTGTTGGCGATTGTGCGCTGGAGTGCATAACCTTAAGCATAGGAGATAATACGAGAATGGGCGTTTGTTGTTACCCATTTTGAAACCAAACTTGTCTAAATCGACGTTGATTTCTAATTAGCTACCAGCTTATCCTGTTTGGCTCAAATGTAAAATCGCCCTTGTAAAAAAAGCAAGGGAGTAGGGGAGCTTCTTGTGCAGGGGGAAGTACTACAAATGAACTTTTCTGTTACTACCACTAACCACTAGCTACTGATCGCTATTGACTCTTTCCTCATTCCTTATTCAATGTAAGCAACTGTGACGCCTGTACCGCCATCTTCTGGGGCTGCTGGCTCAAAGCGGCTAACGCGGGGGTTTTGTTGCAAAAAAGCGTGGACTCCTTGTCTGAGCTTGCCAGTGCCGTGACCGTGAATGATCCATAATGGTCCTTGGGCTTGAGCGATCGCGCGTTCTAAGACAATTTCAGCATCGGCGACTCGGCTTCCGCGCAGATCGATTGTGTTTTGTGAAGTGCGGATTGCGAGGGCGGATGGCGGTGTAGTAGTCGGTGAATCTTGCTGATTGCTACTACGCGGTGTTTCTTTGACTTGCCTTTGACTTGCGATTGGTTCGGCTTTTTGCCCGTCGAGCGATTCAATATCTTCAAGCTTGACACTCATTTTCATGATTCCAAAGCGGACAGTTAATTCGCCGTCTTCGTTGGGGGCGCCGATCACTTCGGCGGTTTGCTCAAGACGCGGTATGCGGACGCGATCGCCTACCTGGGGTTTGAATCCTGGTTTGGGCTTGGGTGGCGGGGGAAGATGCTTTTTGGCAATTTGAGTGAGTGCATTTGTTGCTTGTTGCGCATCTTGGGCTGTTGTCGAACCTTGCTGAAGGCGACGAATCACTTGCGCGATTTCACCTTTGGCTTGCACAAGCGCTTGTTGAATCGATTGCTCTTGCTGTTGTCGGAGTTGCGCTTCGCGTTCTTGAAGTTGTGCAGCTTTTTGCGATACTTCGCTATAGAGCCGCTGTACTTGTTGCAGTAATTTTTCTGCCTCAGCCGCTTTAGTTTCTTGAAGTCGGCGTTGTGCTTCTAGCCCTGCGATTACCTGGTTGACGTCTTCGCTAGCACCGCCAATTTTAGTTTTGGCTTGCTCGATAACTTCAGCCTTTAGCCCCAGGCGTTGAGCAATTGTCAAGGCGTTAGAACGTCCTGGAATTCCCCATAATAAGCGATAGGTTGGCGAAAGGCTTTCTTCATCAAACTCGACTGAGGCGTTTTCAAAGCGTTCGTCTTGGTATTTCAATGCTTTTAATTCGCCAAAGTGAGTTGTGGCAATACTTAGTTGCGCGCGATCTGCCAAGTATTGTAGAAGCGCGATCGCTAAAGCACTTCCTTCTGCGGGATCAGTTCCTGCACCGACTTCGTCGAGTAAAACTAAAGAAGGACGAGGTGTTTTTGGTGTTGAATTGCCGTTTGCTAATGCATCGATAATGCGACTGATGCGGCGAATGTGACCAGAAAATGTCGATAAACTTTGCTGTAATGACTGCTCGTCTCCAATATCGGCTAATACCTGGTCAAACCAGGGAATTTCTACAGGTTCGCGTGCTGGGACAAATAAACCTACCTTTGCCATTAAAGCTGCTAATCCCAGGGTTTTGAGCGTGACTGTTTTACCACCAGTATTTGGTCCTGTAATGGTTACTACCCGAATTTGTGGTTTAATGACTAAATCAATTGGAACGACTGCTGCGCCTTGTTCGTGGGCAAACTGCCATACTAACAATGGATGGTGTAATTGCCGTAGAGTAATAGTTTCGCCTTCACTGCGTTGAATAAATCGTGGTGGATTTGCTTTTAACCAATAGCTATAACGCGCACGGGCACACGCAAGGTCAAGAATCGTTGCAACGCTCAGCAAATATTCTAAATCAGGTGCCACTGCTGCGATTTGCTCGGATAACTGCCGACGAATTGCGGTTTCTTCAGCTTGCTCTTTAACGGTTAATTGCCGTAATTGATTACCCAAAGAAACGACTGAGTTTGGTTCGACATATAGGGTTGCACCACTCGTAGAAGTATCATGCACGATTCCTGGAATCGCATCTTTTTGAGGTGCTTTGACAGGAATCACAAAGCGATCGCCGCGTTTAGTAATCAGCTGCTCTTGGACTGCATTTGCTTGGCGTTGCAGAATATTTTGTAGTTTTTGCGTGATTTGACTGCGGATTTGCCGCAGCGAACTGCGAATATTTGATAGAGTTGTGCTGGCGCGATCGCTGACTTGTCCGCGTTCGTCGATGCAACGATGAATTTCCTGTTCGATTTCGGGATAAGTACGAATATCAGCAACTAAGGCACTGAGAACGGGCACGTCAGGCTGATTATCAATTGCACGGCGTAGTTGGCGAGTTCCTGCAAGCGTCGTTGCGATCGCTAAAAGTTCTTCCCCAGCTAAAATGCCTTGGCGTTGTACGCGCGCTAACGAATCGCCAATATCTTGAATACCTTCAAACGATAAACCACCCGTGAGGCTATTTTCTAACTTGTATGCTTCCTGCGTTTGGGCAAGAAGTTCTTCACTTTGTTTTTGGGATTGCGGAATTTGCAAGTTCCGCGCTGCGGTTGCCCCTAATTTAGTTGCCGCAAAAGTAGACAAGTGCTGACACAGGCGCGACCATTCGAGTAATTCTAGCGTCTCTGATTGAATCAAAGCTTAACCGTTATGCAGATGCGATAAGTGAGTGAATAGCTTGTTATTATTAAGCAAACAGCTATTTCTATTGTAGCGAATTCGCAAAAATTCTTTTGCAGCAATAATTACCTAGCGTATCTAGAAGTAAAATAAATTTCCTTGCAATTTGGTACGCTAACAAAAACAGTAGTGGAACTTAATAAGAAGTAACAGGCGTGGATATTCAGATTGGGCGTGGGAAGATGGCTCGCCGAGCCTACGGAATTGATGAAATTGCGCTCGTTCCTGGACAGCGCACGCTAGACCCAAGTTTAGCAGAGACACATTGGCAAATTGGCAGCATCAAGCGGGAAATTCCCATTATTGCCAGCGCGATGGATGGTGTTGTCGATGTCCGCATGGCAGTACTTTTGTCACAGTTGGGTGCGTTGGGTGTCTTAAATTTAGAGGGCATTCAAACGCGTTATGCTGACCCAAACCCTATTTTAGAAAGAATTGCTTCGGTAGGTTCGCAAGAATTTGTGCCGCTGATGCAAGAACTTTATGCTGAACCTGTTAAACCCGAACTCATCACGCAACGCATTCAAGAAATCAAACAACAAGGCGGTATTGCCGCAGTCAGTGCTACCCCAGCGGGCGCAAGTAAATATGGCTCGATTGTCGCGAATGCAGGTGCTGATTTGTTTTTTGTTCAAGCAACAGTGGTTTCTACGGCACATTTATCACCGGAATCAATGGCTAACTTGGATTTAGCTGAATTCTGCCGCGAAATGCCCATGCCAGTAGTATTGGGAAATTGCGTAACGTATGAAGTGACGCTCAATTTAATGAAAGCTGGTGCAGCAGCTGTGCTTGTGGGAATTGGCCCTGGCGCTGCGTGTACCTCACGGGGTGTTCTGGGTGTAGGTGTACCGCAAGCAACGGCGATCGCCGACTGTGCCGCTGCGCGCGATGATTACCATCGAGAAACGGGTAATTATGTTCCGGTGATTGCTGATGGTGGTTTGATTACTGGCGGTGACATTTGTAAGTGTATCGCCTGCGGTGCTGATGGCGTGATGATTGGATCTCCCTTCGCACGCGCAGCTGAGGCTCCTGGACGCGGTTTTCACTGGGGTATGGCAACACCTAGCCCTGTATTACCTCGTGGCACTCGCATTCGAGTTGGTACGACGGGTACGTTAGAACAAATTCTCCGCGGTCCTGCACAGCTTGATGACGGAACGCATAATTTTTTAGGCGCTTTAAAAACTAGCATGGGTACGCTGGGGGCTAAGAATCTTAAAGAAATGCAGCAAGTTGAAGTTGTGATTGCCCCTTCGCTGTTAACTGAAGGAAAGGTTTATCAAAAAGCACAACAGTTAGGCATGGGCAAGTAGATCTACTTGGGTAAAACGCCTAATAAAGTCTGCAGGAATTGTTAAGTAAATTCGGAAAAAAGCTAACCTGTCGCCTACAATAGAAAAAGCGGAGACGCATGTTTCCGTTCACTCCTCACACCACACTCCGCTCGGACTCCTGTTCGGGCGGTTCCTTATTATTAGGAGCTAGCAATGAGTTAACAGTAGCTAGAGTGACTAGTAAGAGTGTAGGTAATCGAGTTTTGAATGCGTAAATTTTGAGTTTTGATTCTTCTATGAGTGTTTGAGTTGTGGAAAGCCCTCTGGCGTTTTGAATTAAAGAGATTTTCAACTCAGCACCCATTACTCTCTTGCACTCCTGCTCGCCAGTCTACTTCTATGGGTATAACCACTTAAGATCTATCTAAATATAGACCGTTGATAAAGCAGAACGCAGCATACGGCTATGGTAGAATTTCAGCAAAGTAAGAGATATAGCTTAAGGATTTCTAGGCATGTCAGTAGCCGCACAAGTTACAGACTCGACGTTTAAACAAGAAGTACTCGAAAGCGATGTTCCAGTTCTAGTGGACTTTTGGGCACCTTGGTGTGGTCCGTGCCGGATGGTAGCTCCGGTGGTGGATGAAATTGCGCAGCAATACGACGGTCAGGTGAAAGTTGTAAAACTTAACACAGATGAAAACCCAAATGTTGCTAGTCAATACGGTATTCGCAGTATCCCAACGTTAATGATTTTTAAGGGTGGGCAACGAGTCGATATGGTTGTTGGTGCAGTTCCTAAGAGTACTTTGTCTAACACGCTGGAAAAGTATTTGTAAACTTGCCTATAGGCAAATAACTTGTCGTTTAGCAGTGCTGCACCTGAAGTGAACTGTTAAAGTAAAGTAAGTTGTATTTCGCTCAAATACCATGCTTAGAAGTGCTATTGAGCTTTATTTGAGCGAATCAAATAGTGTATGTTATGCGATCCTGCGTGGTGAGAGCTAAAGATAAAGTTCTCTGCTACCATATTGTTGTCTTTTGACCTCAGCCTTACAGCAGAACAGCGTAAGGCGATCGCCAAATGCGCAAAATAGCAATATTAAAAAATTATGAAGCTACGGCTTGACAAATAACCCCCAAAATATCGATAAAATAGAGTGCCACTTGTGCGGAAGCACTCATGACCTCATCTTCGCATTTTCCATCATTAGAGTCCCTCGAATCAGACCTGGCTGACTTGCTTGAAAAGCTGCCGCATCATAAGCATCGGCAACTAATTCAGTACGCGCTGGCAACAGTCGTCAAGCTAGCCAATAGTGACATCGAACGCCTTGATTGGAAAATCTTATCAGCCTCATTAGCTGACATGGAGCAAGGCTTCAATATTTTTTACCCGTACCGACACGTGCGCAAAGTAACGATTTTTGGCTCAGCGCGCACATCACCAGAAGCACCCGAGTATCGCATGGCGTTTGATTTTGCACGATGTGTGACGCAGTTAGGCTTTATGGTGATGACGGGAGGTGGCGGTGGAATCATGCAAGCAGGGAATGAAGGTGCTGGGCGAGAAAACTCGTTTGGGTTAAACATTCAATTGCCGTTTGAACAAGAAGCGAATCATGTTATTCAAGGCGACGGAAAGCTGATTCATTTTAAGTACTTTTTTACCCGCAAACTATTTCTACTGCGTGAAAGTGATGCGATCGCGCTTTTTCCTGGTGGGTTTGGTACGCAGGATGAAGCTTTTGAGTGCATGACGCTGAGTCAAACAGGTAAGTTTGGTCCAGTACCTGTCGTGTTAATCGATCGCCCAGGAGGCGACTATTGGCGGGCTTGGAATGAGTATATCGATAAGCACCTCCGCCAACAAGGTTTAATCAGTCCCGAAGACGACAGCTTATACACAATTACAGATAATCTGGAAGTTGCTTGTAATGCGATTACGCGGTTTTACCAGGTTTATCACTCTAGCCGCTATGTAGGTGACAAACTCGTGATTCGGATGAAAACAGATATCTCGGATGCGGATGTCGAAACGTTGAATACTAACTTTAGCGATATTCTTGTAAAGGGACGCATCGAAAAAAGCAAAGCTTTACCCCAAGAAGCCCAAGATGAAACTGCTGAACTACCCCGCTTAGTTTTGTATTTTAATCAGCGAGATTTGGGGCGTCTCTATCAGATGATTGCAACTATCAATGAAATGGGTACTCCTTCACCTGTAGAAGCGCATCCAGAGCGAAAATGAGTATTCGTTCGCTCGTGTCGCATCCTTTTGAAGACTGATGATGCCTAAGATTAGTTAATTGGTAATAAAAGTAAATATATTACTGATTACCAGCTGTATGTAGTTGCAGGGGATTTTTCAATCAGAAAGTCTAACACAATGCGATCGCGCATACCTCAGCGTAAGTTGCCACAATAGATAGGGAGGGCGATCCATTGCAGCGGGCATTAATGATAGGCAATGCGATCCCTGACCCTAACCTCTAATCTCTGAATTTAATGGCATGGAATGGAAGGAAATTGCTGGTAACTGGGTTCTAGTTCCCCGACATCCTGTGGGAATCGTGCATTTTTTGGGAGGTGCTTTTGTGGCGACCGCACCTCAATTAACCTACCGCTGGTTGTTAGAACAACTAGGAAAAGAGTATGCTGTTGTTGCGACCCCGTTTGTCAATACACTAGACCACGCAGCAATCGCCCAAACAGTTTTAAATAGCTTTGAAAAGGCAATTGCCGAATTACACGATCGCGCGCTGTTACGTCGACGCTATTTGCCAACCTACGGTTTAGGACACAGTATGGGCTGTAAACTACACTTACTCATCGGTAGTCTTTTTGACGTGGAACGCGCGGGAAATATTCTCATTTCTTATAACAACTACGCAGCACGCGACGCGATTCCTTTAGTACAACAGTTTACACCTACCTTTGCGGTTGAGTTTACACCTTCTCCCCTCGAAACAATAAACTTAGTCCGCGAGCGCTATCGCGTTCGTCGCAATTTGCTGATTCGATTTACTAATGACACAATAGACCAATCTACCGCGCTTTACCAACTCTTACAGCAGCGGTTTCCAGACATGGTGACGTTACAGACACTACCAGGAAGTCATACAACCCCATTAGGACAAGACGTAAGTTGGCAAACTGGAACGAATTTTACACCCTTTGATGCGATGGGACAGTGGTTTAAGCAAGAGATCTATCGCGATTTAAACCAACTCAAGCGCACTATTGTTTTGTGGCTCAATCCTTTTTCCCATGTCTCTAATCTTAGTCATCGATGATGACCCAACAGTGCAAACTCTGCTCTCGAGGGTACTAAAAAACCAAGGTTATCAAGTTGTTTTAACTAACAACGGTGAAGAAGGAATTAGGCTGGCGCGCCAGTTGTATCCTGGGTTAGTAATTTGTGAATGGACGATGCAATCCATAAGCGGGTTGGAGATATGTCGTCGCATCAAAGCGGAACCGAGTTTATCGACAGTATTTTTCATTTTTCTCACGAGTTTAGGCTCAGTATCTGACTGTGTTCGAGCCTTCAATGCGGGTGCAGACGATTTTATTACCAAGCCAATCGAACAAAATGAACTAACCGCGCGGGTACGTGCTGGATTGCGCTTGCATCAAATGAGTCGAGATTTACAAAAACAAAAGCAATTACTCGAAGCTGAATTAGCTGAAGCTGCTGACTACGTGCGATCGCTACTTCCACCGCAGCTAAAAGAACCACTCGAAATTAATTCTCGGTTTATTCCTTCGCTGCGTTTAGGTGGAGACTGCTTTGATTACTACTGGTTAG
This sequence comes from Chroococcidiopsis sp. TS-821, assembly GCF_002939305.1. Taxonomy (NCBI): domain Bacteria; kingdom Bacillati; phylum Cyanobacteriota; class Cyanophyceae; order Chroococcidiopsidales; family Chroococcidiopsidaceae; genus Chroococcidiopsis; species Chroococcidiopsis sp. TS-821. The sequence goes on from NZ_MVDI01000001.1 coordinate 1,245,702, forward strand.
ATCCTGACTATTTAGCTGTTTACTTACTTGATACGGCGGGACACGGATTAGGAGCCACACTTCCTTCCATTTCAGTCCTTAACATGTTACGTTCCCGCGCGCTTGATGGAATTAATTACTACCAACCAACCGAGGTACTGAAAGCTTTAAATAGTACGTTTCAAATGACTTCTCAAAACTCGAAGTATTTTACGATTTGGTATGGAGTTTATAATCGAGTCAACCGTCAATTAATTTACTCTAACGCTGGACATCCACCTGCTGTTTTGCTGTCAGAAAAACCGACAATTCAAGTAACAAAACTCGAAACTCCAAGCATACCAATCGGGATGTTTCCTGATACAAATTATATAGATAAATTTTGTCAAATTCCTGAATCAAGTACGCTTTATATTTTTAGCGATGGAGTTTATGAACTGCATTTAGCCAATGGTTCAATTTGGGAACTTGATTCTTTTATCGACTTACTCAAAACGGAGCATATATTAGGTAACTGCAAGCTAGATAATATTTTAGCTCAGCTGAGTCAAATCAATTCTAAAGATAGTTTTGATGATGATTTATCGATTCTTCAAATTAGATTTGATAATTGAAAGTATGGATAAAATTTAATAAATTAGCTAACGTAACACAACAGTTTAAGTGTTAATTTGAGTATTAAAAAATGAGAGCGATCGCTCTTCATTGTCGAGGGCGATCGCATCTTAAAAATTAAGCTCCCTCGCGTAATTTATCGAGAACACTGCGATCTTCTAATGTAGAGGTATCTCCAGAAACTTCTTGCCCAGCCGCGAGATTGCGTAACAACCGTCGCATGATTTTACCCGAACGAGTTTTTGGTAACGCATCAGTAAAGCGAATTTCACCAGGACGCGCGATCGCGCCGATTTCATTGACAACGTGCTGTTTGAGTTCTTTACTGAGTGCTTCACTCGGTTGATACGTACTTTCTAGAGTGACAAAAGCAACAATTTCTTCTCCCTTTACCTCATCAGGTTTACTGACAATTGCTGCTTCAGCGACGGCAGGGTGCGACACCAATGCCGATTCAACTTCCATAGTTCCTAAACGGTGTCCTGAAACATTGATGACGTCATCAACGCGTCCCATGACCCAAAAGTAGCCATCTTCATCGCGCCTTGCACCATCACCCGCAAAATAGACGTGTTTACCATCTCGCGGCGGAATGTGTTCCCAATACGTACGCCGGAAGCGGTCAGGATCGCCATATACCGTACGCATCATGCCAGGCCAAGGATGACGAATAACTAAATAGCCGCCCTCATTGTCGCCTACAGGATTGCCTTCTAAATCCACAATATCTGCGAGAATACCAGGGAAGGGGCGCGTTGCGGAACCTGGCTTTGTAGGAATCGCACCAGGTAGCGGGGTAATCATAATTCCCCCAGTTTCCGTTTGCCACCAGGTATCGACAATCGGACAGCGATCGCCGCCAATCACGCGGTAATACCACATCCAAGCTTCAGGATTAATTGGTTCGCCGACGGTTCCGAGTAAGCGCAAAGAAGACAGATTTCGAGCTTTAGGCAAGTGTTCGCCCATCTTGATAAACGCCCGAATTGCGGTAGGTGCCGTGTAGAAAATCGTTACGCCGTACTTTTCAATGACATCCCAGAAGCAACCAGGATTTGACGCTCGCGGCGCACCTTCGTACATGACCGTTGTCGCACCGTTGGAAAGAGGACCGTAAACAATATAACTATGTCCAGTAATCCAACCCACGTCAGCCGTACACCAATAAACATCAGTATCTTGCAGGTCAAAAATCCATTTAGTAGTGATGTGCGCGTACAAGTTGTAACCACCGGTGGTGTGTACGACTCCTTTAGGTTTACCCGTACTACCCGAAGTGTAGAGGATAAATAACATATCTTCGCTGTCCATCGGTTCAGCGGGGCAATCTGCTGAAACACCTTGTTGCAGATCGTGCCACCAATGATCGCGCCCTGGTAGCATTTGCACTTCTTGCCCAGTACGCCGCACAACTAAGACATTTTCGACACTGGTGACATCGCCACTGGCTAAGGCTTTATCAACTTGTTCTTTCAGCGGAACCGCCGTATCTTTGCGATAACCACCATCTGCTGTGACAACAACTTTAGCTTGCCCGTCGATTAAGCGATCGCGCAACGCTTCAGCGCTAAAACCACCAAAAACAACTGTATGCGGCGCACCAATTCGCGCACAGGCTAACATCGCAATTGCTGCTTCGGGAATCATCGGCATATAAATTCCGACGCGATCGCCTTTTTGCACGCCCAACTGCTTTAATACATTGGCAAATTGACACACTTCGCGATGTAGCTGCGCATAAGTTAACGTACGCGAGTCTCCTGGTTCGCCTTCCCAAATCAACGCTGCTTTGTTCTTACGCCAGGTTGTGAGATGACGGTCGAGACAGTTGTATGAAATATTAATCTTGCCGTTGACAAACCACTTCGCAAACGGCGGTTGCCAATCGAGTACTTTGTCCCACTTTTGAAACCAGTGCAACTCTTGTTCAGCAAGTTCTGCCCAAAATTTTTCTGGGTCAGAAGATGCTTTATCGTACAGTTGCTGGTAATCTTCTAGGCTCTTGATATGGGCATTTTGCGAAAATTCAGCTGGAGGATGAAATAAACGTTTTTCTTGCAGAATTGATTCGATTGTGAGAGACATAATTTCAATTGGCGTTGCTACTCAAAACCATTTTGCGCGTAGATTTGCTCGAAGTGTTTTGAATTTCTTTAAGCTTCAGAATTGTTTACTCGCATTTTGCGATCGCAGCTCGATCTTGGTCTGTTACCGATCCCGTTATCAATACTTAACTCACCGAGTGCAGCACACACCCCATAATGTAAGGATAACGAAGTGCGTGATTCTTGCCTCGCTACGGATTTCATGTCTAAAGGTTAATTACTTAAAGTATGGCAATTTGTTAAGATTCTGAGACTGATGTATTTATTGCGATTAGGTTTGCGAGTTCAGGTGCGAAAAATTATTAATGATAGACCAAGTTTTTAATTCTCCCTTCAATATAGGGATTGAGGCAACTTTAGTTTTAATTATCCTGATTTTTTTAGAATCAGTACTTTCTGCAGACAATGCTATTGCGCTAGCGGCGATCGCCCAAGGACTAGAAGATAAAAAGTTAGAACGCCAAGCACTCAACTTTGGTTTAATAGTCGCTTACGTCTTGCGGATTAGCCTAATTCTGACAGCGACATGGGTAACCAAGTTTTGGCAGTTTGAACTTTTAGGCGCTGCTTATTTACTTTGGCTGGTATTTCAGTATTTTACGTCTGATGACAATCCGGAACACGAACATCACGGTCCGCGCTTCGCGAACTTATGGCAAGCTATTCCGGTCATTGCCTTTACTGACTTAGCTTTTTCGCTCGATAGCGTGACAACAGCGATCGCGGTTTCGCAAGAAAAGTGGCTAGTCATTACAGGTGCCACAATTGGCATTATTACGCTGCGATTTATGGCAGGATTATTTATTCGTTGGTTAGATGAATTCGTTCACCTAGAAGACGCCGGTTACGTCACCGTAGCGCTAGTTGGCTTGCGATTGCTATTAAGAGTTGTCAACGAAGATTTAGTGCCACCTGAATGGTTGATGATTAGCGCGATCGCGATCGTCCTTGCCTGGGGATTTTCCCGGCGAACCAAACCTGAGATTGCTAACGACGAACCAGCACAAAATCAACGAGAAGTTGTGCAAGTCGGGGAATCTGAAGGAAATCAGCCTTAAAAAAGTAGAAGTATAAAAGCAGAAGGCAGAATATATTCGCCATCATACAGTAGGCTAAAGGGTTAAAGGCTCATCCAACTGCTGGTTTTCGAAGTGCCAGTACTTTCGCTTATAGGTTAAATGAATTTAAGGGCTCCAAATTATGCGGCAGTGGGAGGAATGATTTTCTAGAAGAATAACACCTTTTGCCTCCTGCCTCCTGCCTTCTGCCTTACTTTAGCTTATTTACTCTCGAATCCAGGAACTTAAACTAGATTGCCAACTCACAAGTTCTTCGTCTTTAAACCAGAGACTAACTTCTTGGGTTGCGGTTTCGGGAGCATCCGAACCATGAATAATATTGCGTCCAATATCAACGCCGAAATCACCGCGAATTGTTCCTGGCTCGGCGTTTAAAGGGTTTGTTGCACCAATCATTTTGCGGGCGGCGGCGATTACGCCATCACCTTCCCAAACCATCGCCACAACAGGACCAGAGGTAATAAAATCGACGAGTCCTGCAAAAAAGGGCTTTTCCCGATGAACGCCATAATGCTGTTCAGCAAGTTCGCGGCTAACTTGCATAAACTTTAAGCCAACAAGGGTAAACCCCTTTGCTTCAAAGCGGCTAATAATTTCGCCTACGAGTCCGCGTTGTACGCCATCGGGCTTAATGGCTAAAAACGTGCGTTCCAAGGTTATCTCCTGTAAAGATGAACAACAAAGCGATTAGCATATTAGCTGTTGAAATTTTAAAGCGTTCAGGAATCAACCTGAAGGTTAACCACAGGTTAAGTTTCAACGCTAACAGCTGAATATTACCGCCATACAACAACAAAAAACAGATTATCTTAGAAAGTCTCTCTTAGTTCAGAATTCGTTTTGAAATAGATGAGTTAAACTGGCTATTCGTGGGTGAAACTATACGAGGTCAAGACATAATGGGTGTTGAGTTAAGCACAAATTCAGCATTAGAGAGCCAGCCGCCTCTTGAACTCCAACCGCAGAAGCAGGAACAAGCTTCTGAAGCTAAAAAGGCAGCAGACAACGGATACAAAGCAAAGCCAAATCCTAAGAAGTCATTGTCAAATTCTCAAACCGAGTCTTTGCCACAGAGAAAATGGAAAATAGAGGACAGCGAAGCTCTATATCGAATTGATGGCTGGGGCGAACCTTACTTTTCCATCAATGCTGCTGGTCATGTGACAGTTTCCCCAAAAGGCGATCGCGGTGGCTCTTTAGATTTGTACGAGTTGGTCAACGCGCTCAAGCAGCGTAATTTATCACTACCATTGCTGATTCGTTTTTCAGATATTTTGGAAGATCGAATTCAGCGATTAAATGCTTGTTTTGCCAAAGCGATCGCGCGCTATAACTACCCTGGTGTTTACCGTGGCGTTTATCCTGTCAAGTGCAATCAACAAAAGCACTTAATCGAGGATCTCGTGCGATTTGGTCAACCGCATCAATTCGGTTTGGAAGCCGGATCGAAGCCGGAACTCATGATTGCTTTGGCTATGCTTAATACCCCTGGTGCGCTTCTCATCTGTAATGGTTATAAGGATCGCGAATACATCGAAATTGCCATGCTAGCGACACGCCTAGGGCAAACTCCGATCATTGTCTTAGAGCAGATAGAAGAAGTCGATCTCGTCATCAACGCGAGTCATCAGCTAGGAATTCGACCGATTTTAGGCGTGCGGGCAAAATTAAGTACGCAAGGAATGGGACGCTGGGGAACATCAAGCGGCGATCGCGCTAAATTTGGTCTGACGATTCCTGAAATTATTCAAGCAGTCGATAAGTTACGCGAAGCTAATCTTCTCGATTCATTGCAACTTCTTCACTTCCACATCGGTTCGCAAATTTCGGCAATTAACGTCATTAAAGATGCGATTCAAGAAGCTAGCCGTATTTATGTCGAGTTAGCTCAACTAGGGGCGAACATGAAGTATCTTGATGTCGGTGGTGGCTTAGGCGTAGACTACGACGGCTCGCAAACGAACTTCTACGCCTCGAAAAACTACAATATGCAAAATTATGCCAACGACATCGTTGCCGAGCTAAAAGACGCCTGTGCGGAGCGGAAAATGCCCGTACCAACACTGATTAGTGAAAGTGGTAGAGCGATCGCATCGCATCAATCGATTCTCATTTTTGATGTGCTGAGTACTTGTGATGTTCCTTCCGGTTCGCCCGAACCACCGCGTCCCGAAGAACCACCCCTAATTCACAACCTGTGGGAAACGTATCAATCGATCAACGTTGAAAACTACCAAGAAGCCTATCACGACATTACTCAATTCAAAGAAGAATCGATTAGCCGCTTTAACTTGGGGATTCTAAGCCTGACGGAACGCGCCCGTGTCGAGCGGATTTACTGGGCTTGCTGCGAGAAGATTATGAGCATTACACGCCAGCAAGAATACGTTCCAGATGACTTGGAAGAACTCGAAAAAATCATGGCTTCGATCTACTACGTCAATTTGTCGGTTTTTCAATCAGCACCGGATTGTTGGGCAATCGATCAGTTATTCCCCATCATGCCGATTCACCGCTTGGATGAAGAACCAACGCGACGCGGTATTCTAGCCGATTTAACGTGCGATAGTGATGGTAAGATTGACAAGTTTATTGACCTGCGGGATGTCAAGTCAGTTTTAGAGCTACACGCGTTCAAACCTGACGAACCCTACTACTTAGGAATGTTTCTCAGCGGTGCTTACCAAGAAATTATGGGCAACCTCCACAATTTGTTTGGTGACACAAATGCGGTTCACATTCAACTGACGCCCAAAGGCTACCAAATTGAGCACGTTGTTAAAGGTGACACGATGACTGAGGTTGTTGGTTACGTGCAGTATGACTCTGAAGATTTGGTAGAAAGTATCCGCCAGCGAACTGAGCAGGCGCTCGAAGAAAAGCGGATTACGCTTGCTGAATCGCAACGACTGCTACAAACTTATGAGCAGAGCTTGAGTCGATATACTTACTTGTCTCCGTAGATAGGAGTAGAGGAGCAGGGGAGAATTAATGACACCGATCGCTAGTCGCTAATCGCCATTTTCTTACTCCTCGCTCCTTGCCCTTAGTTGCCGTTTCCCAGCAATTCAACGATCGCGCGGTGTTCTAATGGCGGTTGTGAGGGTTGGGGATGGCGGGCGTCAGTAATCAACCAATCGAGAGCTGCGGCTTGCACGTCGATTGTTGCGCCATTTTTATCGACGCAATAACGTCCAAACACTAACTTATCAACCAAGCGAACTCCAGGTCCGAGACGAGAATAATCGAAAATCACGCTGTTATCGACCGTAGCGCCGCTGCAGATCCAGCAATTTGGGCCAATCATCGCTGGTCCAATAATTTTAGCGCCATCTTCGATGCGCGTCATACCGCCGATGTAAACAGGACCTGTAATATCAACTTTGTCCCAGTTCACTGCCACATTCAGTCCAGTGTAAATCCCTGGCGCAACTTCATGACCAGGAATCTCGACATTCTTGATTTCGCGCGAAAGAACACCGCGAATCGCGTGCCAATAGTCAGGGACTTTACCAATATCGACCCATTGAAAGTCCATCACTAATCCATAAAATGGCGCGCCGATTTCTACAAGTTTCGGGAATAATTGGCTACCAATATCGTACTGCTCGCCTGAAGGAATGTAATCTAAAACTTCTGGTTCAAAAATGTAGATACCTGTACTGATGTTGGTACTTAGCGCTTCTTCAACCGTCGGCTTTTCTTGGAAAGCTTTAACGCGCCCTGTATCATCGGTGACAACGATACCGTAACTGGAAACTTCCTCGCGGGGAACGGAGCGCATAATCACAGTCGCGATCGCACCTTTGGCTTTGTGCCATTTCACTGCGGCAGTGAGATCCAAGTCAATCAACGCATCACCGCACAATACCACAAATGTATCGTCGAAAAATGGGTAAAAATCCTGAATGCGCCGCATTCCTCCAGCCGATCCAATCGCTTCCCCCACTAATTCACCGTCTTCGATACGCCCTTCAAACGAGTACGCAATCTGTACGCCAAAACGCTGTCCGTCACGAAAATAACTTTCAATTTCACCAGCTAGGTGGCTAACGTTGACCATGATTTGGTCAAAACCGTGCTGGCGTAGCAATTCTAAAAGAAACTCCATCACTGGTTTTTGCAGGATGGGAATCATTGGCTTAGGAATTGTGTAAGTAATTGGACGCACTCGTGTTCCTTTGCCAGCCGCCAAAATCATGGCTTTCATAAATATTTGCTCCTCAACCTCATATTTTTATACCTAAGTTAACGGATTGATACTTAATAATCGCTTAAATTTGAGTCTTTAGTCATCATTGAAACCACTGACAGCTATAAGTAGGTAGCTAGTGGCTAGTTATCAGTTTTGAGAGGTAAAGGGTAAGTGGCTAGTGACTAGTTATTTAATGGCTAGCGATCAATTATTGAGTATATGTAGCAAACAATATTCTTCTCTGCTGCTTCAACTCCCTGACCTCTCATGTTGCAGTAATTGTCCGAATTTTAATTTCTTGATAAAACTCATCTTGGGATAATTCTACTTTTGACTGTGCTGATAGAAGTAATAATGCCCAGAAAACACTAACGCGTTCTTGGACGGACGCATGGTTTGAGGTTGCAATTGCATGAGAATATTTCGCTTGAGTCCACAACTCTACCAATTGATCCAGATTAAGCCATTGCTGTTCCTGTAGTTGAGTGTTGTACGTACAAGAATTTAAAAATTGTTCGATCTCTCCTGCGACCTCGGTGAGATTTTCCTGATGCGCTAACTCTAACGCCTGACGCAGTTGCATACGCGATTGCGGAGAGAACTTACGCGTGCGGGTGTTACTCAATGCTGCTTGTTGGGAAAGTTGCAATTGATTTGCCATTAATTGCAGTTGCGCGATCAGTTCTTGCACGGTGACTCGGCGTTTTGGTGGTGGTAAAGCTGCTGGGCGGCGGCGTAATTGCTGTTCTAAGGGTAAACGGACTCGCGTGCAAGTATCGTTGGTATCTAAAAAATCATCTTCAGCTGGCTGCAGTTCAGCTTGCTGAGATTCTAGCTCAACTAGAGTGTTGGCCTTGAACAACACAAGCATTGAAGCCGATAAGAAGGCTTGCCCTGATTGTGATAAGTTTCTTTCCGAGGCTGTTTGTGTTGTTTCATCAATGGCAAAAACCACACTTAAGTAACGATCGATGACGTCAATTACTTGAACATCCCAAGGATCAATTTCTCCTTTTTCGGCAAGCTCAATCAAGTGCGTGATTTTTGCTAGTAGTTGCGCAGCGTCCATAGGTTAGAGGTCAAAGATCAGCGCTTGGACTCAGGGGATAACAGCGATTCAAAATTTCTAGTGTCATATTACTTACAACTTTTCTGCTTGCGTACTCTCAATACGTTATTGAAGAGAATTGTAGGGAATAGTAATGTTTTAAACAACGGAGAAAACATCTGAAAGTTCAGTAATAGTTGCGATCGCATTCGGACGTAGCATACAGAATGCCAGCGCCATTGCCAAAATCTTCTAAATTTTACAGGGGAATAAATCAGTCAGAGTTATCTCGTTATGATTCGGTAAGTTATCCTAACCCGTTTTAAGATCCAAATTAGGGTACAAGTAACGAGCGAGCAATATGAGTATCAGCGTAGCAGATCTTCGTAAAGACTATACTTTACAAGGCTTTCAAGAAAAAGACGCCGATCCTAATCCGTTTAAACAGTTTCAAACATGGTTTGACCAAGCATTAGCTGCTGAGTTACCTGAACCCAACGCAATGACTTTAGCAACTGCTACTCCTGATGGGTGTCCTTCGGCGCGAATGGTTCTGTTGAAAGACTTTGACGAACGCGGCTTTGTCTTTTTCACAAACTACCACAGTCAAAAAGGACAAGAACTCGCAGCAAATCCGCAAGCCGCTCTCGTTTTTTGGTGGGCAGAACTCGAACGCCAAGTCCGCATCGAAGGGCGCGTAGAAAAAACGTCTGATGCGGAATCTGAAGCATATTTTCAAAGTCGCCCGTTAAATAGTCGTTTGGGGGCTTGGGCGTCGGAACAAAGTCAAGTTATCGCAAATCGTGAAGTTTTGGAACAGCGCATGCAGGAACTTAAAAGTAAGTACGAACACGAGGAAGTTCCGCGACCACCTCACTGGGGAGGATATCGTGTCATTCCCAACACGATTGAATTTTGGCAAGGACGCCCTAGCCGACTGCACGATCGCCTGAACTATCGCCGTCAGGAAGATGGTAGTTGGTTGATTGAGCGTTTGTCTCCGTGACTAGGGGTGAGGGAAAGAGTGGTGAGGGGTTAGTGGCTAGAGAAATTTATATTAGTTTTCTTGCCAAGCTTTTTAGGTTGTTTTACTCTCAGGAGTTAAGCTTTGTGCTACTTGAGTGGTGGGATCGGGCATGAAACGGTAGCGTAAGTAGATTCCGGAAGCGACGAATAGGATGATGATGAAACCCCCAATTCCTAACGGGTTAGGTAGCCAGAAAATAGCTTCGAGGTGATTGAGTTCCCCAGGAAGCAGTCGCCATACGAGTTGTTTTTCGACAATTTCAGGCGATATGGCATTTTCGTCGGTTTCGACGCTTCTTGCGCCCCAAGGAGTATTTAAGCGAAACTCTAAATCCAGAATCTCGGTGGGGTTAACGAGGACGTTACCGTTCGTCGAGATTAAGGAAAGCGATCGCAAATCTAATTCATAAACTAAGCGATTGCGGAGCAAGAATATAAAGTTATTTTGATTGAGGTCGAGTTGCGATTGAACAACAGGTAATTCGGATGATTGGGTAACAGCAGTATTTGTTTTAGCCGTTGGATGAAAGAATTCATTAAATTTAGATACGAGTTCTGCACCGTTATTAAAAGGAATTGTGACGGTGAGTTCTTCACTAGAAACGCGCTTAACTTTGCCATCGAGTTTGCGCGCGCGACGTTCGATGCTATTTAACCATTCTGTTGCTGAATCGCCGCTAAAAGTCATGAGGCGATCGCTGAGTTTGATATGCTGGACAATTTCGCCATGATTGGGGCTATCAAAGTTGATGCTAGCTTGATACTGCACGCACCCTGAAAGCAGCAGCGATGCTAAGAGGATAATCCACAGTATCCGCCATCGTGCTAAAAATCGAAGTACTTTACGCAAAATGCGAGTTTTATGCATTGTCAAAATCGCGGACATTCATCCTCCTATCGATTTAAATCGACCATATTAACCCAGCAAGTGTTAACGCGATCGCAATGAGCGCTACCCAGATAAAGCGATTATCTTTTGTATTCACTTTACTTGGATCGAGCGGTTCAGGAATTGCGGGTGTTGGCGATGGGCGTTTTCTACTCACCGTACTACTACTTAATCGCGTTTGACTTTCATTATCAGGTAACGCGCCCAAGTCAGGAATTTGTGTTAACCATTCTTGAGGGCGTTTAAGTTGTGGTGCTTGTAATATGTAAAGTAATCGCCGCGCTTGTTTGCTGGTTTCTGGATGCGGATGGCGTTTGAGTTGTTCGCACAGTGCAATGGCTTGCTGTTGTTGTCCAGCGGCTTCATACGCTGTGACTAGCCATATTTGAATTTCTCCTCCTAACCGAGTATTTCGGGCAATAAGGGCGCTGGCTTTTTCCAAATGTTGTACCGATTCGCGGTACTTTCCCCGTTCAAACGCGGCTTTTCCTGCTTGATACTCCGTTTTTGCGATCGCTTGTGGTTCAGAAGTCACTTTTCCTATTTACAATACCTTCTTTCTTGATATTGCCACTTTCAGAAGGTTTGCGGAATCTCCAGAAGTAAAATTCTGAGAATTTTGAGTTTTAGGTAGCTGAGCTTCTACGTTCGTGCAATTTTCAATGTGCAGTTGATCGAGGTTATTTTTTTATTTCTTTGAGTATTCTAAACTAGAGTGAGCGATCGCAACTTTTGAATTTTGTTTAGTATATATTTTATACATACTAAACTTTTCGAGCAAAGAAAATCTTCCGATAGTTAGTTGCTAAAGGATTTTTTGAAAGCACAGGTGGAAATAAAACATGTTTATTAACTAATTTTTGAGAAAAGTTCTTTTCCTGCACTACTCTTACTACAAAACCAACTGATTCTAGCAACGAGGGAAAGTTATCTCCATATATTCGTAAGTGATCCCACTGACCAAATACCCTTTTTCGTTCTTCTGGAGTAATAATAGTTGAATCTTCAAATGTTTCTTTTAAATTATCTTGTTGAGGCACTGTTATTATTGCGCATCCGCCTACACTTAAAACCCGATAAATTTCTTGCATGGCCTTAGTATCATTAGGAACATGCTCGAGAACATCACAAGCTATTACCAGGTCAAAAGCTTCATCTTGTACAGCAGACATATCTGATATGTCTAGTTTCATGTCTAATCCTTCAACAAGATAGTCCGCAGTTACATACTTAGAAGCATATTTGGGAAAAGTGCTTTTGAGTGCTTTCTCAGGAGCAAAATGAAGTACTCTTTTATTTTGAACAATATCCTGGTAAGTTAATCCATTAATAGATGATAAAGCGGCAACAAGTAATCGATGGCGAACTTCTGAGCGACATTCAGGACATATGGTATACGGATGCCAACAATCACTGATAAAATGCCGACCTTGCCAACCACAAAGATTGCATTCTACAATTTTAGGATATGCAAGATAAGCGCGCTTTGATACTAACTTTAATTGGCGAAATACTTGACTTGGAAGCTTCAATACATCAGAGGAAACAGCCATAAGTCAATTCAACCTTACTTTGGTAAAGTTTGTACTATCCTGCTACAAAAATTCTATGAAGTCAATTAAGATTTATTACAAATAATTCTTATTTTTGTCGTGTTATAGGTTACTGCAACAATGGCTATTAGCTGTTAGTAGTAAGCAATTCATACTAAATAACAGTAAAGCAATGAAACGAGTAGCAATTAACGGATTTGGACGAATTGGACGCGCATTTTTGCGTATTGCTTATGGCAAACCAGATTTGGAAGTTGTCGCAATCAACGATATTGTCTTGAAACCTGACTTAGCGGCGTATTTGCTGCAATACGACTCAGTATATCGGCAGTTTCCTGCACAAGTCGGCTATGACGATACAGGGTTGATCGTTGACGGGAAGAAGATTGAACTTGTCGCGGAAAAAGATCCAGCGGCGCTTCCGTGGAAACAGATGGATATCGATGTTGTTATCGAATCTACGGGAATTTTCCGCAGTGCAGATAAAGCCGGATTGCATCTAGAAGCAGGATGTAAAAAAGTCATTATCAGTGCGCCAGCGAAGGGTTCATCTGTACCCACGTTTGTCTATGGAGTGAATCATGAAAGTTACCAGCGCGAGCGCGATTCTGTAATTTCTGCGGCTTCTTGTACAACTAACTGTCTTGCGCCGATCGCCAAAATTTTGAACGATGAATTTGGCATTGAGAAGGCGTTGATGACAACAGTTCACGCTTATACAGCCGATCAGCGGTTAGTAGATACCGGACATCCTTCCGAATGGACGCGGGGACGTGGTGCAGCGCAAAACATTGTACCAACAACAACTGGTGCAGCAACAGCAGTGGCTTTAGTATTACCGGAACTCAAAGGAAAACTCGATGGAATGGCGTTGCGCGTACCAACTCCCACAGGTTCAGTAACAGACTTAAATGCAGTGTTGCAAAAATCGGTATCGGTAGAAGAAGTAAATGATGCGTTACGCAAGTACGCAACGAAGGGAATGCGCGAGATCCTCAAAGTCAGTGAAGTTCCTTTAGTTTCTTCCGATTGTATTGGCGATCCGCATTCAGCAATTGTCAATCTTTCTTCTACAAGTGTTCTCGGCGACAACTTTGTCAAGGTGCTTGCTTACTATGACAACGAGTGGGGTTATGCAAGTCGTTTAGTAGATTTAGCAAGTTACATTTAAAACAGGGTAATAGGTAATGGGTAATGGGTAGAGAACAAACAACACTTACCTGTTACCAGTTACTAAATTATCGATATCATCAGTAAAAAAGATTTATGGTAAAAGTAGCTGAAGATCATTTCCCTTCTGCACAAGCGCGATCGCTGATTCTTTGGTTCGATCGAGTTGGTATTGCGGATATCCCTTTGGTAGGTGGTAAAAATGCCTCGTTGGGAGAGATGATTCAACAGCTAGCATCACAAGGTGTTAATGTACCGCACGGTTTTGCCACAACAGCGACAGCGTATCGCTACTTTATTCAAGCAGCAGGGTTAGACGCGAAACTACGATCGCTGTTTTCTGGTCTTGATGTTGCTGATGTGAATAATTTACGCCAAGTTGGCAAACAAGCGCGATCGCTGATTTTAAAGACGCCGTTTCCTGAAGATTTGCAGCAAGCAATTACAGATGCTTATCAAACCCTGTGCGATCGCTACGGCGCTGATACTGATGTTGCAGTACGTTCGAGTGCGACTGCTGAAGATCTACCTGATGCCAGTTTTGCCGGACAACAGGAAACTTATCTTAATATTAGTGGCATTCAAAACGTTTTAGAGGCTTGCCATCGTTGCTTTGCTTCCTTATTTACCGACCGCGCGATTTCCTATCGGCAAATTAAAGGATTCAATCACTTTGATGTAGCGCTTTCTGTCGGCGTCCAAAAAATGGTGCGTTCTGATTTAGCAACTTCTGGGGTGATGTTTTCGATTGATACGGAAACAGGTTTTTCAGATGCTGCATTAATTACAGCCGCCTATGGATTAGGTGAAAATGTTGTTCAAGGTGCGGTGAATCCAGATGAATACTATGTGTTTAAACCAACTTTAAAAGCTGGGTTTCGCCCAATTTTAGATAAAAGATTGGGAAGTAAAGAATTTAAAATGGTGTACGATGATGGTTCTAAACTCACCAAAAATATCAAAGTATCACCTGAAGAAAAAAATCAATTCGCGCTGAATGATGAAGAAATTTTACAACTCGCGCGGTGGGCGTGTTTGATTGAAGACCATTATTCGCAAGTTCGCGGTAAACCAACACCGATGGATATTGAATGGGCAAAAGATGGCATTACCCAAGAATTATTCATTGTCCAAGCACGTCCTGAAACAGTACAGTCGCAAAAAAGTACGAATGTGCTGCGTAGTTATGAGTTTACCACCGAAGTCGAGGCACAACCATTAGCAATCGGGCGGGCGGTGGGAAGTGCGATCGCCCAAGGTAAAGCTCATGTAATTACCGATGCAAGTAAAATCGATCAATTCCTACCAGGAGAAGTTTTAGTTACCGATCGCACCGATCCTGACTGGGAACCGATTATGAAAAAAGCTAGCGCCATGATTACCAATCAAGGCGGGCGGACGTGTCATGCAGCAATTATTGCACGCGAATTGGGAATTCCGGCGATCGTTGGTTGCGGTAATGCGACAACTGTGTTGCAAACAAATCAAGATATTACTATTTCTTGCGCCGAAGGTGAAGAAGGAAAAGTCTACGCAGGATTAATACCTTTTGAAGTCAAAGAAATTCCCCTAGAAAACTTACCGCGTACCCGCACGCAAATTTTAATGAATGTGGGTAATCCACAAGAAGCCTTTCGCTTAGCAGCAATTCCCAATGATGGGGTAGGATTAGCGCGATTTGAATTTATTATTGCTAACCATATTCAAGTTCACCCGCTAGCTTTATTAAAATACGACCAATTAGATCAATTTGTTAAAGTCAAAATTGCTGAATTAACAGCATTATACGACGATAAACCACAATATTTTGTCGATAAATTAGCGCAAGGTGTTGGCAGAATTGCTGCGGCTTTTTATCCAAAACCTGTGATTGTGCGGATGTCAGATTTTAAGAGTAATGAATATGCAAATCTTTTAGGGGGAAAACAATTTGAACCTGAGGAAGAAAACCCTATGTTAGGGTGGCGGGGTGCTGCTAGATACTACGATGAAGGATATCGTGACGGTTTTGCTTTAGAGTGTCAAGCAATTTTACGCGTCCGTGAGGATATGGGGTTAATAAACGTTATTCCCATGATTCCTTTTTGTCGCACTCCTGATGAAGGGCGAATGGTACTCGCAGAAATGGCAAAAAATGGTTTGAAGCAAGGTGAAAATGGCTTGCAAGTTTATGTAATGTGCGAGTTACCGAATAATATTATTATGGCAGAAGAATTTGCTGAAATTTTTGATGGATTTTCGATTGGTTCTAATGATTTAACGCAGTTGACTTTAGGAATTGACCGCGATTCTGCACTTGTTGCACGGTTATTTGACGAACGTAGCGAAGGTGTTAAGCGGATGGTAAAAATGGCGATCGCCGCTGCAAAAAAATACAATCGCAAAATTGGTATTTGCGGACAAGCACCTAGCGACTATCCTGAATTTGCTCAGTTTTTAGTTGAACAAGGTATTGATTCAATTAGTTTGAATCCTGACTCGGTGTTAAAAACAATGTTGATGGTAGCAGAAGCCGAGAAGAATAATTAAGTAGACAAAAACATAACTGCGAAAACAGCTCGCTATTAAACAGCATAAGTTTAATAAACAATTACGAACTACGAATTAAGAATTACCAATTAATGATTATCTATCTCCAATCTCATCCTTCTGCCAATATTCGGCTGTTTTGCTTTCCTTATGCTGGCGGAGGGACAATCAGCTTTCGTTCTTGGAAACGCAACTTACCCGGTCTCGAAGTTTGTGCGATTGAACTTCCAGGGCGAGGAACGCAAAGAAAATTGCCACCATTCACGCAGATAGAACCACTCGTTCAGGCGATCACTGCCAGTATTCTACCGCACTTAAATAAACCTTTTGCATTTTTTGGTCATAGTATGGGAGCGATTGTTAGCTTTGAACTAACGCGATTCTTACGCAAAAACTACGGAATAGAACCGATACATTTATTTGTTTCTGGTCGTCGCGCCCCGCAAATTTCTTCTGAAGCACCATTTATCCACACTTTACCAGAACCAGAGTTTCTCGCCAAACTGCGTCACCTTAATGGTACGCCGGAAGTGGTACTAAACAACGCTGAATTGATGGAATTACTATCTCCAATAATACGTGCAGACTTTGCAGTCGTTGAAACGTATGTCTATACCGAAGAATCGCCACTAAATTGTCCAATTACAGCTTTTGGTGGGTTACAAGATCCAGAAGTTAATTTGACTGAACTAGAAGCTTGGGGACAACAAACAAATGCAACCTTTTCTGTGGAAATGCTTCCTGGAGATCATTTCTTTTTACATTCTGCGGAAAATTTGCTATTACGTAGTATTGAAAAATCTTTGCAGATAGGTAATAGCAAAGCATGATATTGCATGAATACTGCTGATTTATGGGTGAATCCACCGGTAGATATCGCATTATCCGGTGACGAAGTTCATGTATGGCGCGTGGCTTTAGATGTCGATGCAACGATCGTGCATCACCTTTTTTCTACTTTATGCGCTACAGAACAGCAGCGAGCCGAACGTTTTTATTTACAATTACATCGCGATCGCTTTATTGTTGGTCGTGGAGTACTGCGACAAATACTTGCAAACTATCTTCAAATTCACCCCAGCGAAATTAACTTTAGCTACAACGCCTACGGTAAACCAAGTGTTGTTGTCGCCGATGCAGAACCTTTACGCTTTAACTTGTCGCATTCGCAGGAACTCGCCTTAATTGCAGTTACGCAAAATAGCAATGTCGGAGTCGATCTAGAATTCATGCGCAATGATTTTCCTTGTCAAGAAATTGCAGCGAAATTCTTTTCACCAACCGAAGTAGCAGTACTGCGATCGCTTCCTCCAAATTTACAAACAACCGCATTTTTCACCTGTTGGACGCGCAAAGAAGCCTTTATCAAAGCAACAGGTAAAGGTTTATCACTACCACTAGACAAATTTGATGTTTCATGCATTCCAGGAGAACCCGCAAAGTTACTATACACTGCTTGGGATGAATCTGAAGTTCAGCTTTGGACACTGCGAGAAATTATTCCTGATGCTAGATATGTGGGGGCGTTAGCTGTAGCAGGAAAAAATTGGCACTTAAGGCAGTATCAGTTTTCTTGGTTAGAGAAATAAAACTTGTAATCAACTGCAAAAGCGTTTTTAATGTTGAATTTTCAGCCGAGAATCGGATACTTGCTGTTTGATCAAGCTATGCATCCTATATTTATCTGAAGTTTGGCAAGGTTGTCGTCGGTCAAGATAGAGTTTAACGCTGAGTCCTGACCCCTGCTGTGAATACCTTGCGTTCTTCCAAATGTGCTTGAATTTCTTGACGCGATCGCCACACTGGACGTAATTGCTTTTGCGCAAACAACGATAATTGATCGCCGTTATGCCGCGAATTGGGTTGCGTTGAATTACCATAGCTGTTGAGCGTCATTGCTCGAATCGGATTGGAAAATTCAATCGCTGCAACATACGAATCGCCACCAATTGATGTAAAAGTACCGTCTTTTTGGGGCGCAAACCAAACTGTGCGAAACACGCCCAAATCGTCAAAACCGCCATTACCAGGTAACTTTTGCTTTCCGTACTCTAAGCGAAAAACGTCTCCCCAACGAACATTCAATGCACCGTACGCTTGTCTCACTTTACCAGCAGCCGTTTCTAACGCTTTAACTGCACTTTGCGGATTGACGAGTCCGTGGGGTGTAGTTAGAGGAGAATCAGCTTGCCAAGGAGTTGCAAACACTTCGGGAAATTTGACTTCTTGTGTCCACGCCGCAAACAACACTGCGCCTCTACTATCTGCTTCGGTTTGCCGATCCCAAGCTTCTAGAACATCCGCCGCTTGACGTGCTAATTCATTACCATATTGACGCGCCGCCGCAATTACATCAGCAACTAGGCGATCGCCCAGCTCCATGCGTGTGGAGTGCTTGTATTGCACCATCTCCTCAAAAGAAATTTGCGGATCTTCCTCGAGCATCCGTGCGGATCGCTGCGCCCGAAAATGCATGAATTGCGGTGCCATATATGCGGGAAAATTCGCCGGATCTAATGCTTGGGGAAACGTTGTCGTCCATGGTGGATCGTTGGCGTTTTGTAACCAACCACTTGCCGGATCGATGACTCGCGGTAAATCATGATAAGGATGATATTTTGTCCATAATGTCTTTGAGGTGTCACCAGGAATGACACCCGACCAATACTTGTAGTCTCCTGCACGCCGAATTGGAACTTGACCATTAAACAGATGCATAATATGACCTGCACGGTCAGCATACATCACGGTAAACATGGGTAATTGCAAGCGTTGCAATGCCGTTTCAAACTGCGCAAGATTTTTTGCCCGCGCCATATCCCACCATTGTTCTAGTACGCCTGGTTGATCTAACCCGACAACGCGTAACGCCAATGCTTTGTTATCTTGTTGTGATATGACAGGTCCGTGAATTGAACGTCGTACTACAAGCGGTTGCGATCGCGCGCTACCATCAGGTTGCTTCACTCTTAGCGTTAGATTTTCCGTTTCAAACGCCTGTACCTTGCCATCAAACAGATAGCCACCATCTTGCAGCTGCAATTCGTACGCATCCCAACCGTCGTGCGTGTTAACGGTGTACGTCCATCCCAGATGATTGTTAAATGCGATCGCTAGCCCAGGAAACCCGACAAGCGTCGCGCCGTAAATATCTACTTCAGGAGCCTGGATCTGCGCTTCGTACCACAAAAACTGCTCTGACCACAACAAATGTGGATTGGCAAGTAGCATAGCATGACCATTTGCCGAACGCGAAGGGGCGATCGCCCACGCATTAGATCCTGAAGCGTGTTTTTCCACCCCTCTAACTCGCGCCGGATTGACAACAAATGTAAAATACAGCACGCGTTGTAAGTGCGCTAACACATCTTCCGGCTTAACAGGTAACACCACCTCAACATCATCATCAATCAAGTCGGGATGTTCCTGCGCATACGCATTAATTCCCGCCGCGAATGCTTCAAGATAACTTTGAAAAGCCGGACTTTGTAACTGATACCAACGACGCGCGCGATCGGGTACGCCCATTGTCAACACCCAGCGGTCTGAATCTAAATAATCCTCTCCCCAATACTCCGCCGCCCGTCCCCGTGCTTGTCCGTAAAGCCGTAGCAACAAATCGCCATGACTTTGCATCTGCGCCCACCCAAAAGCCTGAAACGCATCCCGCGCATCTCGAGCAAACACGTGAGGAACTCCATAGGTATCCCAAAGAATCTCCGTTGCTGTTGGCAAAAGTGCTTTACCATACCCGCCAACCAACAATACAATCATCAATCCTAAGATGGCTAAGCCAAACTCCCACAACTTCCTAGTAGCTGCGACACGCAAACAACACCTCCTTTTTTATGTAGTTCTTCGTAATCTTAAAACAACCTACGTGCCAAATAGCTGCCGAGTTCTAAGCATAATACTCCTAATAACGCAGTACTGATCCAATACAGTAAGGTCATGTTCCAATGCCTAGCTAGCAAGAGTTGTTCTGCATCCAGTTCGTAAGTAGAAAACGTCGTGTACGACCCGATAAACCCTACCGCAACAATCAGCCGCAAATCGGGTGAAATGAAACTTTGTTCCACAGACAAAGTTGTGAAAAAGCCCATCATCAAAGCACCGCATAAATTAACAAAAAACGTACCGAACGGAAAAGTCGTTCCCAACCATTGCGTTAAGCCCAATGTCATATAGTAACGGCTCAAAGCTCCGGCGATCGCCCCTAGACTGATCGCTATAGGCACTCGTACAATTGAAGCTAAGTGCAATACTCGCCCTTGTCGTCGGTCATTCATTTTCAGCTACCTCACCATTTGCGCTAAACTAATTCCGATCGCCAGACAAATTCCACCAAGTACCACGCTTCCAGCCCAGTAGAAAAATGCTTTAACGCGATTGCCGCTGTGCCACAAAATTGAAGTATCAAGCGCATATGTAGAAAATGTCGTGTAAGAGCCAAGAAATCCTGTAGTAATGAGCAGTTGCAGCTTTGATGAAGTGATGACTTGCTCGATGAATAATGTTGTAAAAAAGCCCATCAGCAATGCACCAGATAGATTAATCGCCAGCGTGCCATAGGGGAAATTATTTCCCCAGCGCTGTACTAAGTAAAGCATTAGGTAATATCGGCTTAAGGCACCGGGAATAGCTCCTAAACTGATCGCGATCGCTGTACTGAGCAAAGGATCGTTCTGAGTTAGAATCAGAGCCTGAGTTGCAGCCAGCGAATCAAGAAGGACAACCACACATTATTCCTAAGAAGTAGATTAACCGTGATTCGCCATCACAGAAAGACTGTGTTGTTTGTACAACTCCTTCTTTCCAATGAAGCGATTTGGAAAAGTAGGAGCTATCAGCCTTATCTGAAAACAAATTATTCTCTATGTTCTCACTAGTGGCGGTTTTGGCAAGCTCCATTACCAATAAGATATGTTATAGCACTGAAGATTTTAGTTGGGACTGACTTTCTAGATTTTACACTAAGCGATCGCATCTCTTACCTTGCGACTTAACGGAATACACATCGGCGTTCCCGCAACCGGATCGACAATAATCCGCGAATCTAAGCCAAACACCTCGCGCACAACTTCCTCTGTCATTACGTCTTTAGGAGTTCCATGCGCGTAAATTCCTCCTTCTTTCAACGCCACCAAATAATCTGCATAGCGACAAGCTTGATTGAGATCGTGCAGTACCATCACCAAAGTTCTACCCTGCGTATGATTTAACTCTTGCAACAAGTCTAATACTTCAATTTGGTGCGCCAAGTCCAAAAAAGTCGTTGGTTCATCCAACAGCAAAATTTCTGTATCTTGGGCTAGTGCCATGGCAATCCAGGCGCGTTGTCGCTGTCCACCCGATAGCGTATCAAGTTCGCGCTCGGCAAATTGAGTCATTCCCGTGATACTCAGCGCCAATTCTACCAACCGTTCATCTTCTGGCGACCACTGCTGCAACCAACTTTGATAAGGATACCGCCCGCAAGCTACTAAATCCCGCACGGTTAAGCCTTCTGGTGCAACGGGTGATTGCGAGAGAATACCTAATTGCTTGGCAACCTCTTTGGTAGATAACTTGAATACATCTACTGCATCGAGATAGACGGCTCCTGATTTTGGTTTGAGTAATCTTGCTAAACCGCGTAAGAGCGTCGATTTACCACAACCGTTCGCACCCACTAATGCAGTTATTTTCCCTTTTGGTATTGCCAAATCTAAGTTTTTGATAATTGCTGCTTTGTCGTAAGCAAGTGTGAGGCGGCGAGTTGCGAGTCGATTTGGCGAGGTAGCTTTTACAGTCATTTTTTGCAGTTTGGCACCAACAAAGCGTTGTAGTAGTACAGATAATCAACTACAAACAGTTTCGAGTTCGTAAGTTAATCAACAACAATATTTGTCACTTCAACGATACAGAGCCTGTATTGTTTTCTCTGTACCATCATCATGCAAGACGATCGCTAAAAATCACTTTATACTTATTGCAACTTATTATCAAGTTTTCTGCAAGGCGAACGCTCAACGGATAACATCTGCGATAGACTCCATTAAATGCGCTAATTTTCAGTACCATAAGTAACGCCTTTAGGCAAAATATTAAGATGCTGTGAGCTCAAAAGCGTCGTTCTATGTCATTTGCAAAAAAATCTCTCCAGCGATCGCCGTGGTTTTGGCTAGGAATGTTAGCAGTCTTTCTAGTGTCGCTTGGGCTGCGGTTTTGGCAACTAGGTCGATTTAATACCTTAGTCTTTGATGAAGTTTACTACGCTATTTTCGCCAACAATTATTTGACTCGCACGCCCTTTTTTGACGGACATCCACCTTTGAGCAAATACATCATTGCGATCGGAATGTGGATTGGCAGTCATCTTCCTATTGGACAAGATACAGTAAATAGCCTGACAGGTTCGTTGCGCTCTACGTGGAGTTATCGCTGGCTAAACGCGCTTACGGGTTCTTTTATTCCCCTCGTCATCGCTGGCATCGCGTACCAAATAAGCTACAATCGCACCTATGCTTTCATTGCAGCTCTGTTCGCTGCTGCTGATGGCTTGTTTTTAGTCGAGTCGCGTTATGCACTAAACAATATTTATCTAGTGCTTTTCGGGCTGTTAGGACAGTTGTGTTTTCTACTTGCCATACAGCATAAAAGACAACGCCCGATTTGGCTAACGCTTGCAGGAATTGCTTTTGGCGCAACTGTATCAGTCAAGTGGAATGGTTTATGGTTTTTATTGGGAGCATATGCTATCTGGGCAGCAGCGTGGTTAAATAGGCTACTACCACAACGCTACACCTCTTACCACAATGATGTGCCTGCGCCTTTAGTCAACCTTACACAAATCAATCTTTGGCAAGTTGTCTTTTATTTAGGTGTTATTCCCGTTGCTTTTTATAGCATTCAATGGATTCCGCACTTACAACTGAATCCATCGCCAAACTTTTGGGAAGTACAGCAGAAAATATTGTCTTACCATCAAAACATTGGTAGCGGTGCGGATGTTCATCCTTACTGTTCTTCTTGGTTCAGTTGGCTGTTTATGATTAGACCTGTAGCCTACTTTTACTACGTTGCGCAGTCAACAACTGCACCTATATCAATTGTAGGACCGCCACTACCGGCAAGCTACGCCCGCGTGATTTATGACGTTCACGCGATGGGGAATCCGGTTTTATGGTGGTTATCCACAGTAGGAATTTTCACTTTGCTTTGGAGACTGCTCAGACGTTTCATCAGTTGGGTAACGAACAATACTAATCGTTTACTCTACCGCGCGTCACCTGCCGAGACTTGGATTGCGCTGTACCTGGCGTTCAACTGGTTAGCAAATCTATTGCCTTGGGTAAGAGTAACCCGCTGTACTTTTATCTATCACTACATGGGAGCTTCCGTTTTTGCGGGACTGGCGATCGCTTGGTTGGTGACGCGCTGGTTACAAAGTTATTCATTACTGTTGAGAAGCATCGCAGTGACAATCATTTTCCTGATTCTGGCAGCATTTGTCTTTTGGATGCCCATTTACCTTGGTTTACCCTTAACTCCTGAAAGTTATCGTTTGCGAATGTGGTTTCCTACATGGGTCTAGGTGTCAAGATCCATGATGTACTCACTCCTCACCCCTAATAAACACTGCCCGATACACAGGTTGTCCGCGTGACAGCGTTGATTTTTCTCTTTCAGTTTGAATTGGTAGGGGATTTTCGGCTAACCATTGCGTTGCTTGGCGATGAAAAGCAGGATGTGCAGCAAAGCGATCGCACATTTCTACAGCAATTGATTCGATATCTGATTGTAAAAAGACAATACCACCCGCAGCCAAGTGTTTTGCCAACTCTGTGACTAACTCTGGTTGCACGACGCGCCGTTTAGCGTGACGATTTTTAAACCAAGGATCGGGAAATTGAATTGTGACTCGTTGTAGTGTATTGGGGGCTAAATTACTTAAAAGTGGTGCCAGCGAATTGTTGACATTACAGAACAAATAATGCAAATTTGATAGCCCTAATTTATCGCGCCATTGATTTGCTTCGACGACAAGCGGTTCGCGAATTTCTAGCCCTAAAAAATTCCAGTGTGGGTCGTTGGCTGCCATTTCCAGTAAAAATCGCCCTCTACCACAACCAATATCTAGGTGCAACGGTTGAGTAACCTTTGCATACACTTTTTCCCAATCTAAAGGTTGAACGGGTGTTTGATACTTCTGCGATAATGGATTGACGTGTTGACGTACGCGCACAGGTGCCAATGTTTGTCCTCCTAAAAATTACAATTAATTTTTGAGTCGATCGTTATCAAGAGTATCTATTTCTTAATTAGGCTTACTGAATTCATCAACGGCTACAACCAATTTGCACTATGAGCTTAAATTTTCGCTTTGCCGTAGTTAGTGACTTACACGTCGCCCTTCCACACACTGTCTGGAGTCATCCGAGTCGATTTCATATGGTGGAAGTGAGTATTCCTGCATTAGAGCTTGTATTTGAGCATTTAGAACAACAACAACTTGATTTTGTTTTACTACCAGGCGATTTAACCCAGGATGGCGAACCAGATAATCATGCGTGGTTACAACAACGTTTGGCAAAGTTGCCTTTTCCAGTTTATGTAATTCCTGGCAATCACGACTTTGAGACAGCAATTCCAGGCAAAAAGGCGATCGCCGCTAGTGATTTTCCGCAGTATTATCGCAAGTTTGGTTACGAAAATTCGCAGCAACTTTACTACACTACTCAAGTGTTACCTGGGCTAAGACTCATCAGCTTAAATTCCAACTATTTCAATGCACAAGGGCAAATCGTCGGGCGCGTGGATGACGAGCAAATGAATTGGTTACAGCGCGTTCTTGCCCAAAGTGCAGAAGATGTTGTGTTTGTCATGGTACATCATAATGTTATCGAACACATACCGCATCAATCACACCATCAACTCGGTCGGCGGTATATGTTAGAAAATGCACCGGATTTGCTGCAGCTACTCCAAAAATTTGGCGTACAGTTGATTTTTACTGGACATTTGCACGTTCAGGATATTGCGCAGTGGCAAAATATTTATGAAATCACAACGGGTTCGCTCGTCAGCTATCCTCATCCTTATCGCATCTTGCAATTTTATCAAGACGATACCGGTCAAAATCGCTTAAAAATTGAATCGCATCGTGTCGAAGCTTTGCCAGATATTCCGCAATTGCAAGAAATATCGCGCCAATGGATTGGCGATCGCAGTTTTCCGTTTATGCTTAAGCTATTGACTCAGCCGCCTTTGAACTTACCGCAAGTCGAAGCCGAAAAACTTGCTCCTCATCTGCGCTATTTCTGGGCAGATATCGCTGCTGGAGATGCACTATTTGAATTTTCTGATTTCCCTGTTTCTGCGCAACAGTACTTTGCCAAATTTGGCGCAATTTCCCCCGATGGCAAACCACTGTTAATTGATAACAATACAATACTAAAACTTTAATGGGTAAGTTATGTGGCAAGACAAAGCAATATTAGAAGTAATTCTATATCACTACTAGTTTTCCCCTACCCAAGGTTTCATCTGGAATAATTTAAGCCAACCTTTGGTTTATGTTGAATAACACTATTCCATCTCTGATTTTACTTGATATTTTTGTATTCTTTAATTTATCTTGGCTTTAGGTGATTTTTGTTAGAAGTGGTATAAATGCGACCGCGTATTTAAATATGTTTCATTAAAATTTGATGAATGGGATAAATTTAGCTATCTAAATTAAGGTTTTATCAAGCTACACGAAATAACACAATTTAGGCTACAGGTGTATCGCCGAGTAGCGCGCGATCGCTACAAAGTGTCTATATAAATGTTCCAAAAGAAGGGACAATAACACTAAATATAATGTAGAAATTACCCACCTATAAACTATGAACGCAGATAGTTGATTGCCTGCTAATTGCGTTATATTAAGTAATATAAAGATGTTTTTCACAAATGACTTATGCTGTTTGGATTAGGCAAAAAATTAACGCTACCTAAGCCTGAAGAAGCCTTACCAGGACGTGCTGAAAAAATGCCAGTTCCTGAACGCCACTATGTTAACGGCAATCCTTTGCAACCTCCGTATCCTGAAGGCATGGAAATTGCCATGTTTGGTATGGGCTGCTTCTGGGGGGCAGAGCGCAAATTCTGGCAGCAAGAGGGAGTTTTTGTCACAGCAGTAGGTTACGCAGGTGGCTTTACACCCAATCCTACTTATCAAGAAGTGTGTAGTGGAATGACAGGACACAACGAAGTTGTACGCGTTGTGTTTGACCCTAAAGTGGTAAGTTACGAGCAACTGTTGAAAATCTTTTGGGAAAACCACGATCCTACGCAAGGAATGCGTCAAGGCAATGATGTGGGTACGCAATACCGCTCTGGGATTTATGTTTACTCCGAAGCACAAAAAAAATTAGCCGAAGCGACAAAAGCCGCTTATCAACAAGCACTGAGTGCTGCGGGTTATAAGACGATTACAACAGAAATTTTGGAAGCTCCAGAGTTCTACTTTGCGGAAGGCTATCATCAACAGTATTTAGCAAAAAACCCTAATGGTTATTGCGGTTTAGGTGGAACAAACGTCGCTTGTCCTGTTGGAGTCAACGTTTAGTTTTGCATTCTTACGCGATCTAGCACGCAGTAATTGTAATAATAAATACATAAATCTTTCCCTCGTTAGCATTAGTCGTCTAGCGAGGACTTTTTGTATTCAAAACTAGTTGTCAGCAAAGCAATGTTAAAAGTGGCGAAAGTGGGTGAGAGCAACTCACAAAGCATCTTTACAAACATAGAGCGAATTGTAACTTTAACGGCTAGCAGCAGTTAAATCAGCTAATCGCGAATACGGAATTGGGTACGTCTTGAGTGACGCTAACCGCGTGCAGCAAGTTTTTGGAATCTACTACTGTATGAATGCGATCGTTGCAAAGAATTAAGGTACTCGTTGACAAGTATGGAATTAGTGTCCGCGCCGTGATATCGGCAAAAAACTTATCGAAGTGTTTGCGCGCGACAATTGGGCTGATATTCTGTTAAGTGATATTCAGATGCTCGAAATGGATGATTGTGTATTAATTCAGACACCGCGATCGCATTTACCGTCTGCGCAAGTAACTTGTATCACCTCTGACCCCTCCATTAGTCCCACAATCGCCGTCCTTCACGTCCATTAAGTCTGCTATGAGTATCGTAGAGTAAAGTCGGAATATCAAGCTGTTCTGGACAACGCGAAAGACAATCACCGCATTCGGTGCAACGATTTGCTTTCGTTCCAGGAAACCAGTGTCCGGCATTTTCAAACATTCCATAACGATATTTGCCGTATTCCGTCATGTCATAAGCTACCGCAAGATTGCGCAACCGTAGAACTTCGGGAATATTGATGTTTTCCGGACAAGGTAAACAAGCGTTGCATTGGCTACAGCGATCGCTTCCTAACGTATCTTTTTGAGTTGTTTCTAATCGTTGAAATACAGTAATTTCTTGCGGTGTTAAATTTTCTGTGCGATCGCTGACACTGAGTGGCACTGCAAGTTCTGTTGGGTTTGCGGCTCCGACACTCAGCGTTGTTATGCGCGGATCGCAAAGCAAGAAGCGATAAGTTAACTCTAATGGGGAGAAAGGTTGACACAACGCTTGTAACTTTGGCGGTGGCGTGTAAAGCAGTCCGCCTTTATCAGCAGGTGAGATAATAAAAACTCCCATGTCCTTTTGCGCGGCGAGGGCGATCGCTGCTGCATTACGCTGGGAAAAATAGTAATAATGCAGATTGACAAATTCAAATAAATCTGTTTCTATTGCTGCTAAGATAATTTCGAGTGGTGCATGGGTAGAAAAACCTACATGCCGAACTCTGCCATCTGCAACAGCTTGCTGAACTGCTTGCATACAGCCTGGCTGTTGGATTGTGTGGAGGTGCTCCCAAGTATTGATACCATGAATGGCTAGACAATCTAGATAATCTAAACCTAACCGCGCGAGCGATTCGTCAATCCATCGCTGCATACTATCCGCATCGGACGTTGGGGCGATTTTAGTGGTAATGTACAGCTGCGATCGCGGTTTTGGTAATCCGGCTTTAATTGCTGCCCCTAGATACTGCTCGCTTTTGCCATAACCTTTAGCAGTTTCTAAATGGTTTACACCTTGTAAGACTGCTTGATAAACCGTTTGCCGCGCATTTTCCTCTGAGGCTAGATAGCGCATTGTTCCCAAGGAGAACACAGACAAATTAAGATTAGTTTTCCCAAACCGGCGGTAGCGCATTTTAATAGGGATGAGGAGTGAGTGGCTAGTGGTTAGTGAAAGGGAAGTATCATTATAGTATTTCTCCCTTGCCCCTCTGCTCCCCTGCCCCTGAAGCCCCTCTGCTTTCTTCTAGCTTTCGCCTGTAAAGCCTCCTCCCTTGATTAAATCTTCAGGGCGGAGATTGGCAAGAAATTCGCGAAATGCTTGCTGTTCGGCTTCATCCGCATCGCGATCGACGGGAATCGAGGCATCAGCTACGACTTCTTCCATCACCCAGATCGGGCTATTGGTACGCAGCGCGATTGCGATCGCATCACTCGGACGAGCATCGATTTCTTTTCTAACTTCCCCTTGGCTAACAGTGAGTAGCGCATAGAAGGTACCGTCTTGGATAGCATTAATCACAATCCGTTCTAAAGTCATGCCCCACGCTTCCAAGATATTAGCGATTAAATCATGCGTTAGAGGACGCGGAGGCTTTTGATTTTCCAAAGCACCAATAATTGCCTTTGCCTGATCTTGGTTGATATAAATGGGTAAAGCACGTCGCTCTTGACCATCTTTCAAAAGCACGATTGGGCTGCGGTTTACGGCATCTATTGCAATGCCAGCGACTCTCATTTCAATCATTGGCGTAGCCTCTAGAATCCTTGGTCATAGCAGTCAGAAGGAAACACATAAATTTCTATATACTTCTATTTTTGGCTGTCACAGAACTAATTGCCCTTCTTACGCAGAAATTAGGTAGCAATACTCTGTAAGTCATTCCAGCATAGACAAATCAAAATGTACCTATCCCAAGTATGCCCTGATCTTGATGTAGATAGATTAAACTGACTGGGACAAGATATAAGTTAAATAAAAGTAAGAAAACACGCCTTCTCAGGTCAGGTCGTTCCTCCTCTTACTAAATACGTTCTCAAACTCAAAAAAGACACTTGCTGCATACTGCTTTTAACCGACGTTTTTTCTTTCAAATGCTATGTTTACAGGATTAATTCAAGCATTAGGAACTATGCGACCGCTAGGGGGCGATCGCTGGCAAATTAATTGTCATCACAGTAGTGACGCTATTCTACAGGATCTTGCCACAGGTGATAGCGTTGCGGTTGATGGCGTCTGTTTAACGGTTACAGAGGTATTACCGCAAGGGTTTGTTGCCACTGCATCGCCAGAAACCCTGCGACGCACAACTTTAGGACAACATCCCGATCGCTTTGTCAATCTCGAAGCCGCGTTAAGAGTTGGCAGTAAACTCGGCGGTCATTTTGTGATGGGTCACGTCGATGGTGTAGGTTACTTGCAAAGCGCTGAGCAAACAGCGACGTCGTGGGAAATGACCTTTAGTGCACCTGATGCGATCGCGCGTTACATTGTTCCGAAAGGAAGTATTGCCGTTAACGGTGTCAGCTTGACAATTGCCGATTGGCAGCCAGCGACTAATTTATTTAAAGTAGCAGTGATTCCACTGTCTTATGCTGAAACAAACTTACAGTATCTCCGCCCTGGTGATGGAGTTAATTTGGAAGGAGATATTTTAGGCAAATACGTCGAGAAGTTAATTCAAGCGGGAACTCACTATCAAGTTGCTGATGCGGTCGCTGATGCTGTGACACCTACTTTTTTAGTAGAAAACGGGTACTTGTAAATTGGGGAACGGGTAATAGGTAATGGGTAATAGATTCTTTTTACCAATTATCAACTTAGTTACTGTCTGCGGCACACTAGAGAAAATAAGCATTACTATCTAACTTATGCAGACGCTGGAAAAAACCCATCCCAAACTACAAGAATTAAAAACCCGTCTGAGTGAAATTAACGATATTGAGTCAGCCGCATCACTGCTTTACTGGGATCAAGCAACGTATATGCCCCCAGGAGGTGCAGCCGCGCGGGGACGCCAACTTGCAACGCTACGCCACATCGCGCATACAAAATTCACCGATCCAGCCATTGGACAACTTTTAGAAGATTTAAGTTCTTATGAAAGAAGTTTACCGCCTGATTCGGACGAAGCAAGCTTAATTCGCGTCACGCGCCGCGATTACGAACGTGCTGTTAAAATTCCTGCTGACTTTACCGCACGATTTTCACAGCATTCGACTGAAACGTATGAAGTGTGGGCAAAAGCGCGGAGTGCGAATGATTTTGCGGCGGTTCAACCGTATCTCGAAAAAACACTGGAACTGAGTCGAGAACTTGCCAATTTCTTTCCTGGTTATGAGCATATCGCCGATCCGTTGATTGCGGAAGCGGATTATGGCATGAAAGCAACTAGCGTTAGAGAACTATTTGCTGAATTACGCCAGCAACTTGTACCAATTGTGGAAGCGATTTCCGCACAGCCTGTGACAGATGCTTCGTGTTTGCATCAGCATTTTCCTGAAGCCGAACAAATCGCGTTTAGCTTGAAGGTAATTGAGAAACTCGGCTACGACTTTCAGCGAGGTCGACAAGATAAAACGTTGCATCCGTTTATGACAAAGTTCTCGACGGGTGACGTGCGGATTACGACGCGGATTCGCGAAAATGATTTGAATGAAGGGCTATTTAGTACAATTCATGAAACAGGTCATGCGTTGTACGAGCAAGGTGTGAATCGCGATTTTGAAGCAACGCCGTTAGCGGGTGGAACTTCTTCAGGCGTTCATGAAAGTCAATCGCGATTGTGGGAAAACATGGTGGGGCGCAGTCGTCCTTTTTGGAAGTTTTTCTATCCGCAATTGCAAGCGCAGTTTCCACAACAACTAGGTGATGTTTCTTTGGAGACGTTTTATCGGGCGATTAATAAAGTTGAGCGATCGCTGATTCGCACCGATGCGGATGAAGTTACTTACAACCTGCACGTAATGATTCGCTTCGACTTAGAGTTGCAACTTCTCGAAGGAACTTTAGCTGTCCGCGATTTGCCGCAAGCATGGAACGAGCGCTATCGTAGTGACTTGGGTATCGTACCACCAAACGACTCTAATGGTGTTTTACAAGATGTTCATTGGTATGGTGGCGCGATCGGGGGAATGTTTCAAGGTTATACACTTGGTAACTTGATGAGTGCGCAATTTTTTCAAGCCGCGTTACAAGCCCATCCCCACATTTCTACGGAAATTGAGCAAGGTAATTTTGATACATTACATAACTGGTTGAAAACAAATATCTATCAGCATGGACGTAAGTATACTGCTGCTGAGATTGTAGAACTAGCAACAGGAAAAGCTTTGAGTATTGAGCCATTTATCAGTTACATCCAGCAAAAATTCGGCGAACTGTACTCTTTGTAACAAGTAGCTCTGCACGAGTTATATTACAGTAGAATCTAGGCGAGACGCGCAAATGTCTCGTCTATTTTTTCATTGAGTGATTACTGAAAAGGTACAAGAATAAAGGTAAATTATTTTACCAATTAGTAGCAGCATGGCTAAAATATATTCAGTTTCTGAAACGAAATCTTGCTGAGATATAAGTTGGCGAAACATTTGTACTAATAAAAAGTCACTTTGAATAGTGATGTTGTAGAACCACAGGCGATCGCAATATTTTTGATTTGAAATGAGTTATCGGCTGAAAATTCTGCCGTTTAGTTGCTATAAAGGTAATGTTTTAATGTAGGGAGTGCTCATGTCGGAGTTAATCCAGGCTGTCATTAATAGTGAAGAGAAAAGCGATCTACGCTCGTTTGTTAGTGAAATTCGTCATCAGGAAAAGCGTTATTTATTGCGTAATGATATCTTGAGTGCTTACGCAGATTATTGTGATAAGCATCAAAAATCAGAAGATTTTATTCAGTCCTCTAATTTAAGTAAATTGATCTACTATACACAGGAAATATTACAAGAAGATGGCAACCTGTGTTTAATTATTCGTCCCAAAATTGCCAGTCAAGAAGTTTATCGATTGACTGAGGATCTCAATGCTGAAGAATTGAGCGTGCAAGAGCTTTTAGATGTACGCGATCGCTTCGTAAACCGCTATCATCCTAACGAAGGTGATATCTTAGAACTAGATTTTCAGCCGTTTTACGATTACTCTCCTGCGATTCGCGATCCCAAAAATATTGGTAAAGGCGTTCAATACCTTAACCGCTATCTATCAAGCAAACTCTTCCAAGATCCAAGACAGTGGTTAGAAAGTTTATTTAACTTTCTCCGCTTGCATCAATACGAAGGTAGCCAGCTGCTAATTAACGGACAAATTCAATCGCAGCAACAACTTTCAGACCAAATTAAAAAAGCGCTAGCCTACGTCAGTAAATTAGATAGCGACGAACCCTACGAACAGTTTCGCTACGCACTGCAAGCGATGGGTTTTGAACCTGGTTGGGGAAATACTGCGGGTCGAGTCGCCGAAACGTTAGAAATTCTTGATGAACTCATCGATTCTCCAGACCACCAAACATTGGAAGCATTTATTTCGCGGATTCCAATGGTGTTTAAAATTGTATTAGTGTCCGCGCACGGTTGGTTTGGTCAAGAAGGAGTTTTAGGAAGACCTGATACAGGCGGTCAAGTTGTGTATGTCCTTGACCAAGCAAGAAGTTTAGAAAAACAATTACAAGAAGATACGACCCTTGCAGGCTTAGATGTCCTCAACGTTCAACCTAAAGTTATTATCCTCACGCGGTTGATTCCTAATAGTGATGGGACTCTGTGTAACCAACGCCTAGAAAAAGTTCACGGGACAGAAAATGCGTGGATTTTGCGCGTACCGTTGCGAGAATTTAATCCTAAAGTAACGCAAAATTGGATTTCGCGCTTTGAATTTTGGCCTTATTTAGAAACGTTTGCGATTGATTCGGAAAAAGAACTGCGTTCTGAGTTGCGCGGCAATCCCGATTTGATTATTGGTAATTATACTGATGGCAATCTGGTGGCATTTTTACTTGCGCGACGGATGAAGGTGACGCAGTGTAATATTGCTCACGCGTTGGAAAAGTCGAAGTACTTATTTAGTAACTTATACTGGCAAGATCTAGAAGATAAATACCATTTCTCCTTGCAATTCACTGCTGATTTAATTGCGATGAACGCAGCGAATTTTATCATCAGCAGCACATATCAAGAAATTGTTGGGACACCTGATAGTGTAGGACAGTACGAGTCGTACAAGTGCTTTACGATGCCAGAGTTGTATCACGTTGTCAGTGGTATTGAGTTATTCAGCCCTAAATTCAACGTTGTACCGCCTGGGGTGAATGAGACATACTATTTCCCGTATTCGCGGTGGGAAGATCGTGTCGAAAGCGATCGCGCCCGCCTAGAAGAAATGCTGTTTACCCAAGAAGATTCGAGTCAAATCTTTGGTAAACTTGACGACCCAAGCAAGCGCCCAATTTTTTCGATGGCGCGTCTTGACCGCATTAAAAACTTGACGGGTTTAGCAGAATGTTTTGGTAAAAGCCCAGAACTACAAGAACATTGTAATTTAATCTTAGTTGCAGGTAAATTACGCGTCGAAGAGTCCAGCGACAACGAAGAACGCGACGAAATTGAGAAGCTTTACCGCATTATTGACCAATACAATTTATATGGTAAGTTTCGCTGGTTAGGGGTACGCCTTTCTAAAACTGACTCCGGTGAAATTTATCGCGTCATTGCCGATCGCCAAGGTATTTTTGTGCAACCAGCATTATTCGAGGCGTTTGGTTTAACGATTCTCGAAGCGATGATTTCCGGATTACCAACATTTGCGACGCAGTTTGGCGGTCCCCTCGAAATTATTAACGACAAAGTGAATGGCTTCTACATTAATCCGACACACTTAGAAGAAACCGCCGAGAAAATTCTCGATTTCGTTACCAAATGCGAACAAAATCCCAACTATTGGTACGAGATTTCTACGCGGGCGATGGATCGCGTTTACAGCACCTATACGTGGAAGATCCACACGACAAGGCTACTATCTTTGGCGCGAATCTACGGTTTTTGGAACTTTATTTCCAAGGAAAACCGCGAGGATTTGTTACGCTACATTGAGGCAATATTTTATCTGATTTACAAGCCGAGAGCGAAACAGTTGTTAGAGCAACACATGCATCGTTAGAGAGTAACTAATGGCTAGTAGTTAGTGAAGGAGTGGGAGAGTGGGAACGTTGTGAAGTAGGTGAGTTGTCTGAGATTGAGAAATTTAATTGCTATTCTCTCATATGCAATCATCCTACTACTCAACTACCCGCCTACCCGCCTAACCTCTGAGCCTCTTGTCTCTAGCCGATACCGTCGATGATTGGGTGGAAGTAGAAAGCAAGTCCTAGTACTGCGTAGGTAGCGAGCAGTAACGTCCCTTCTAGCCAATTGGAACGACCATCGGAACTTATCGAATTGGCAATAAGTACTGAGACAGCAACGGCGACGAGTTCAAAAGGATTGAAATCTAAATCCATCGGTTGACCAAGTAACCAACCAACTAACACTAGAACTGGGGCGACAAATAGCGCGATTTGTAGACTCGATCCCACAGCAACAGAAAGCGAAAGATCCATCTTGTTTTTCATCGCTACGGTAACTGCGGTAGCATGTTCAGCGGCGTTACCAATAATTGGAACCAAAATGACTCCGGTAAAAAGTGCTGTTAATCCTAGTTGTGAGGTGGCGACTTCGAGGGAATCAACTAAAAATTCTGACTCAATGGCAACTAACACGGTTGCGGTGAATAACACTCCAATCCACAGCCAGAGATTAGGCTTTGTGGTGTGTGCTTCTGCTTCGGTTTCTGCGACACCTACATCATACAGATACGAATGAGTTTTCATCGAGAACAGTAACGTGAGTGCGTAGACCAACACCAACACTACAGCAACGGCGATTGAAAGGTTTTGGATTGTAGCTTCGGTAATACCGCTTGAGGTAATATCAACTGTAGTCGGGACTAAAATTGCAATGACAGCTAAGTTCATTGAGGCAGCATTGACTCGCGCCACAACAGGTTGAAATTCTTGTTCTTTGTGGCGCAAGCCTCCAAGTAACATAGAAAGCCCCATCACTAAAAGCAAGTTGCCAATGATCGAACCTGTAATACTTGCTTTGACAACATCAACAAGACCTGATTTCAGCGCAATTAACGCAATAATAAGTTCAGTAGCGTTTCCAAAGGTTGCATTAAGTAATCCTCCGAGAATTGGTCCTACTACGACAGCAATTTCTTCAGTAGCAGTCCCCATCCACGCCGCTAATGGTAAAATTGCAAGTCCGGCTGTGATAAAAACTGCTAACTCACCCCACTCTAAAAAATGGGCAGCAAAAGAAATAGGGACAAATAGCAGTAGGACTGAGAATAGAATATTTTTAACTGACATTTTCTACTTTGAGCAAGGGTAATCGTTGCAATCAATGCTTGATTGCTGCAACTCGACTCTAGGATACTCGCTTTTTCCAGAGGTCAAGGAGCGGGGATCGGAGTTTAGAAAACTATCAGGAATTTTCGATAGGGTTGCTGTGTTAAGTTTTTATGTCAGTTGTAACTAAAAGTGAAGCTTTATTTAACAAATCAAAGTCTGATTGTCAAAACATTAAGATAGTCTTAAATTCAGTCGATTTATAGAGTTTAATGGCGATTGTAGAGGTTTGTTGCGGATTTAGACCTCTGGAGTGAGGCAACGCTCTCGTCGAGGTTAATAAAATACGATGATGACTGAAAAGACACTGATCTACCGCAACCAGTGCCCAGGCTCTAACTAGATCTTTTTACCCTAAATGCTGACTTGAGTATCGAGTTCGGCTGTGATGGCATCAGGTACAGCATTAGGCTCCCTTCATATTGAATTTGGATAGTATTATTATGATTGCTTCTTCTCAAACGGCTGGGGATCAAAGCGTTCAAGCAGGTGCTACGCGAAATCCTCTTCAGACAGCAACTGGTGTTTACGTTACGGTTCACGGTCATTTCTATCAACCACCACGCGAAAATCCTTATCTTGATGCAATTGAGCGCCAGCCGAGTGCAACACCTTTTCACGACTGGAATGAACGCATTCACTACGAATGTTATCGCCCAAATGCGTTTGCCAGAGTGTTAAACGATCGCGGTGAGATCGTGGGGATCGTTAATAATTACGAGTATTTGAGCTTTAATATTGGTCCAACGCTGATGTCGTGGTTAGAACGCTACGATGTTGAAGTTTATCAACGAATTTTAGAAGCTGACCGCAAAAGTTGCGATCGCCTCAACGGTCATGGTAATGCGATCGCGCAGGTGTACAACCACATCATTATGCCGCTTGCCAATGAGAGAGACAAATATACGCAAATTCGTTGGGGTAAAGCAGACTTTCGTTCGCGGTTTGGACGCGATCCCGAAGGAATGTGGTTAGCGGAAACAGCAGTAGACTACGCAACCTTAGAAGCATTAGTCGCAGAAGGCATCAAGTTTATTATTCTTGCACCATCCCAAGCCCAGCGTTGTCGAGCGATCCCCACCGAAGATCAACCTGTGACGCAATGGCATGAAGTTGGTGGAAGTCAGATCGATCCCACACGCCCGTATCGTTGTTATCTGAAGAAAAGCGAAGAAATTACGCCGGATACTCCTTATATTGATATCTTTTTCTACGATGGTCCGATCTCGCGCGATATGGGATTTAGCGACGTGCTATTTAATGCGCAGCACCTTGCAGGGCGAATTGGTTCAGCAGTACGCGGGGATCGCCGCCCTGCGCAGTTAATTTCGGTGGCGACGGATGGCGAAACATTTGGTCATCACAAAGGTGGAACCGAGAAAACTTTAGCGTATGCGTTTACAGAGGAGTTTCCCCGTCGCGGATGGACAGTCACGAATTTTGCACATTACCTCAGTTTAAACCCACCGACGTGGGAAGTTGAACTCAAGCCTGTTACTGCGTGGAGTTGCGCGCATGGTGTCGATCGCTGGCAAGATGATTGTGGCTGTGGTGGTGAAGGTGGTGTTTGGCATCAAAAATGGCGTCGTCCTTTGCGTCAAGCTTTAGATTGGTTGCGAGATCAGTTAATTAAGGTGTATGAGGAAGCTGGTAGACAGTTTTTCCGCGATCCCTGGGGTGCAAGAGATGAGTATATTCAAGTCATCCGCGATCGCTCTCCAGCAAATATCAATCGTTTTCTGTGTCGCCATCAAACACGGAAATTGAGTGCAGCAGAACAAATCGACGCTCTACGTTTATTAGAAATGCAGCGTCACGCTTTGTTGATGTATACAAGTTGCGGTTGGTTTTTTGAAGAGATTTCCCGCCCAGAAGGAACGCAAATTTTACGCTATGCGGCGCGGGCGTTGGAATTAGCTGGAGATGTCACAGGCGTACAACTAGAAAAAGCATTTATTAAGCGGCTGACGCAAGCACCGAGTAACGTTGACTTTTTTAAACATGGTGGTGAAGTTTATCGACATTTAGTCGTTTCTGCTCAAATTAGTTTTCTGCAAGTCGCCGCACAGTACGCAATTACTTCGTTGTTCAACAACCATAAACTAGAACGCAGTCAAAATAATGGCTTCGTACCTGCTTGCAGTGTTCGCTATTCTTCACAACAGCACGTCTATTGCTACACCGCTCAACAATTAGATTACCAGTTGCAACGCATGGGGGCGTTGACGCTAGCTGTAGGACAGCTACGGTTGACTTCAGAAATTACTTGGGAAAGCGAACATTTAGTGTTTGCGGTGTTGCATTTGGGAGGCTGGGATTTTCATTGCTGCATTCAGCCTTTTAATGGACGTCGTGCTTATAGCCAGATGAAAGATAAATTGTTTGAAGCGTTGCAACAAGCAAGTGCAGCGCAGACAATTTTAGCAATGACGCAGATGTTCGGGGATCAGTCGTTTAATTTACAACATCTGTTTGCAGAAGAACGTCACAGAATTATGCGCTTGTTGAGTCAGGAAACGCTGACGCGGTTGGATCAGTTGTATACGCAAGTTTACCGCGATAATTACGGCGTAGTGATGGCATTTCATCGCGATGAATTAGCAGTACCGCAAGAATTACAAGTCGCAGCAGAAATTGCCTTGGGAAATCGCTGTTTAAATACACTGCGATCGCTGTCTGATGTGAGTGGAGTACAAGAAAGTAGTAATTATTTACTTGAACTGCAAGCGATCGCAACAGAAGCACAGCATTTACGCTGTCGGTTAAATATTCCTGAAGGTAAGCAAATTTTAGAGCAGTTGATCGTGCGATCGCTTTGGCAATTACTGTATGACACGAATCCTGCCACAGTTGAAGTAGAGGTTCAATACTTAGAACGTTTGATTGATATCGCCTATCAGTTACAACTGGGTTGGTCTTTAGAACGCGCGCAAGAGTTGTATTTTAGCTGTTTACACAGTCAAATTCTACCTTTGTGCGAATCTAAGCAAGCTCAATTTGATTACTTGCGTCCATTACTCCAGTTAGGACAAAAGTTAGGAGTCGATGTCAGTGCTTGGTTACATCAACTTTAATCTTGTTGCAAGCAGCAGGGAGACTTGTATTAGTCTCCTTTTAGTTTTTTGTTAGGC
Organism: Chroococcidiopsis sp. TS-821; assembly: GCF_002939305.1. Lineage (NCBI taxonomy): Bacteria > Bacillati > Cyanobacteriota > Cyanophyceae > Chroococcidiopsidales > Chroococcidiopsidaceae > Chroococcidiopsis > Chroococcidiopsis sp. TS-821. The sequence goes on from NZ_MVDI01000001.1 coordinate 1,284,582, forward strand.
ATTTTTGGCGCGATCGCTGTGACAATAATAAGGATATAGCCACTCACATTTCACAATGCCGTTGGTATACTTCTCGATAACAGTTCCAGCGTGAACTTCGGGAATAATATCAATACCTGCTTTTGATTTCATTTCATATAGCCACGGAAAGGCTGCTACAAGTAACGCAATAACAATTGCAATGTGTAGAAGCGTTTGCAGGTAATTTTTCATAGATCGTTGAGTTTTAATCTAATTACTGGTTTGGCGTGTCAGTTCGTTTTATGGGCGACCACCATATTAATAGAAAAGAAGCATTACTTTGTATACTTAGTAACTAAGTCAGCGATCGCCCCCGAAAATAATCAAGACTGAAGAAGGTTTTCTAAAGCACCAAGAACAATTCCTGATTCGGTAAATCGCGCTCAATATTTGCAAATTTATATCAAAGCCGAGCGCCAATCTACAGGAAGAGTTATAGTTCCGGTCTTGGGGAATAAGCAATCTTTAACAATCGTAAATAACCAGTCTCGCAAAATCATGCGGATATTTGAAACACAGTATGTTTCCCTTGGTGCTTTTGCTGGAGGACTGATAATTTTTACTCTTAAGGAACTATGGGAACCTTAGTGTTTGTAGCTTGGAAAAAGGCTTTCTTTTCAAACCCAAAAGTGTTTGCAACTAAGATATTAGGAAAACTTTGAATTTGTTGATTATAAGCTTGCACTGCTTGGTTATATCGCATTCTTTCGACAGCTAATCGATTTTCTGTACCTGTGAGTTCGTATTGAAGATTGATAAATAATTGACTTGATTGCAATTGAGGATTGACAGTAGCATAATTGCGGAAACGATCGATAGCTTGATTCACTTGTACTGTGGCAGCAACTTTTTCTTCAGGAGTCGTCGCTTGTAAATACGATTGACGCGATCGCACTAATAAATTAACTAGTTCTTGTTCCTGTCTAGCATAGGCTTGAGTAACATTGACAAGATTAGGAATCAAATCAGCACGACGCTGAAGTTGATTTTCGACTTGTGCCCAAGCGGCTTCGACTCTAGAATGACTGCTAGAAATAGAGTTATAAGTCCAGATACTCCAAACACCCAAGGTAGCTACTACCCCAGCGCCAACAATAAGTAATTTTTGACGCAGATGGGCTAAATGCTGTTGTTGGTGTTGCTGTTGTTTGCGCTTTGTTTGGACGTCTAGAATGGCTTGTTGAATGAATTCAGCAGGAATGTCAACTTCTTTGCCTGCGGCGACCAACTCTGAAGCAGAATAACTTTGAGTGTAATTAGAATAATTGCGCGCAGCTAACTCTAGCACTTCTGGGGCAATATCTTCAGGGATTCTTTTATCTTGATTGCTCATAAGCTTTTACCAACTCCCACCAGCACCGCCACCACCAGAACTACCACCACCAAAGTTATTATCGCTACTACTATAACTATCCGAACTACTAGAAGAAGGCGGTAAGGGAGGAATTATCTCCTCATACTGGTAACGGTAAGAACAACAGTGACACTGATCGGTAATGAGTTGTCTTCCAGAACTATATTCAGTTGGAGATTGAATGGTTCGCTGTTGACGAGTAACAGTTAATTCTTGACAGTGAGGACATTGCTGAAATCGAGAGGAACGAGATTCTTGGGCAACAAGGTGAAATTTATCGCCAGTTTGCTTTTGAGTGCAACTGAGACATTGCCAACCCTCAAACTTAACACTTCCTAATTTTTGTGCTGTAACCGCTGGTTGACTCAAATAGAATTGAATTCTTTGTTTGTCTACTTTTGCCATCGGTTGTTGGCAATTAGCACATAAAAAAGTATAGTTGCCTTGACTTTTACGGGTGTATCCTTCTGGTGCGAGCGAGATTTTACGCGGACGACTGGCGTAAATAGCACTTCCTACGACTACAGCTAATACCCCACCTCCAGCTAAAACTATCAATATTCCACTATCTGTGTTATGCGGAGATATTTGCGTATTCGGATATACTACTTGATTTTCAGATATTGATTGCTCGGAGTTAAGAACCGCGATTAATGCTTGAGTTCCTGCAAGTGTACCGCCTGCAAAATCTCCTTGTTTGAAACGAGGAATAATTTGAGTATCAATAATATTGCCGACTTTAGCATCTGGTAATATTGCTTCTACACCATAACCTGTCTCAATTTCGACGCGGCGATCGCCTACAGAAATCAAAAACAATACGCCATTATCTTGTCCTTGCTTGCCAATTCCCCAATAATTGAATAATTCTGTAGCAAATGTTTTTGGTGATGTAGCAGGGCTTGTTTCTGGTACGGTCACTACCGCCATTTCCGTACCTTTTTCTACCTCTAATTCAGAAATCATCTGGTTAATTTGGGCTTCAGTCTCGTCGTTCAGAATTCCTGCCATATCAGTTACCCAACCACCATATTCTTTGCGGGGATTTGGCACTTCTTGTACAGTAACAGCCCAACCAGCAAGAGGAAAGAGATTGACACAGAAGATACTCGCCAAAAAAATACGTTTCGGTTGAAGTAGATTAAACTTCATGGCTTTCGCCCCTCATCAATATGGTCTGGGGTTTACTTTAATGATAGTTGTGTTACTACAGTGCCCTGCTTTTAAAGGCGGAGAACACGCGGGAAATTAGAGATTATAGTGGCGCTGATATCGGGAATCGAGATGATGCGTTTCGCGCTGGTTGCAGTAACGACAGAGAGTTTGTAAGTTACTAATATCGTTTACGAGCAAGAGGAAGGATGCGATCAATGGTGAGTGTCTCTATTGCAGTTTTATCACAGCTTTAACATAGAGGCGATCGCGTTCAAATACATACCTCATTAGCCCTCGCGGAATCAGAATAGCATTTTAGGCATAAAGTTTACTATTGCCCATTTTTAGGCATCATTTGCCGAATATCATCGAGAGGTGAGTTATCACTAATAACTGGCAATTCATTATTATTTTTCACCTCAAGTTCTTCTGGACAAAATTCTAGAGTAATTCTTACTTTTCCCCGTTGCCAACTTTTAGCACCTGGCTTTAATACCTTACATTCTATTCCTTCTCCAAACCAGTTAGCTTTTTCTTCTGTCCAAGTTGAGCCTATTTTGTCTTTGAGCATCGGCATCATAGCTGAAATAAACTCATGAATTGTAAAAGTTCGGTTACTTACAAAAATTTGGTTAGAGTACACAGATACAACATCTTCACGTTCTAAATTATTAAACTCAGAGTTCATCTTTATTTTTCCTAATATTTCTTAGTTAACCTGGTTTATCTTTTGCCGAATATCATCAAGTGATTGTTCTTTGTGATTGGTTCGTGTATGATTTTTTCCGGTGTTTCTTCTAGTTCTACTTCATCAGGACAAAATTCTAAAACTACCTTAATTCTTAATCTTCCTTTCTGCCAACCTTTAGCACCAGGAACAAGTATTTCGCATTCTTTACCATTCTCAATCCACTCATGACTATCTTTGATTAATGGTATCTGTCCTCTTCCCCAACCCTTTAGCTTGTTGTTTAACTCTTGCAGCCCTATATTGCGAAATATGTAACTTGAGAATAAAGCAAGTTCACCAACTTTAAATATTGATGTAGAGAAGGAAACAACAGTGTCTTTATGTAAAAAATCAGCATCGAGAATTTTAAACTTATTACTCATGGTTTCTCACGCTTTCTCATTCATATCAATTTAACTATCAATCAAAAAAACAATTTAGCTATACATAAAATTATCTTCTATCACTTTGATTCCATTGAGTTTAGAATCAGCAAAATTTAAAGACGTAGTATCATAAATAATTACAGGTAACGAATGCTCGTGTAAATGCATTGCTTGCAAACAACTATTTATTCCAGTAACAACTTGATTGTAGTTGGCGATTTTATCTTGCAATTCTCTTAGAAGTCGCTCATTTCTGCTAATTTTTTCTTTTACTTCCTGCTCTAGTGTTTGCTCTAAATAAGCACGGGCTTGAGTGTATTGCTGTAGAATGTCATTAGCTTGTTGATTAACTACTGGTAATAACAGCGTTTTTAGAGTTTGATTAATTGTTTGGCGGAAGTTTCTGCGAATTGTGGCAGAAACCTTGGGTTCACAGTCTAATTTTAATAATTGGCGAATTGCAGGTTCGGCTTCTACCATGCTTTCGCAGTCATAACCTTGCGATGTTTGCTGTAGTGTTTGACGGAAGTGGTAGATTGAAAAAGTGCCTTCGTCATAAAATCTGGGGCTTTCGCCCACAAAGCGATCGCATTCAACTCTTGCAGCACTAATTAAAGCTTGTTTGACATCTTTTTCTAATAGTTTTAATTGCTGTTCAATACCACTATCGTTACCGAGAAGTCGATATAGATTGCGATAATAGTCAGACTTACGTACTCGTTCAATTAAACGTTGAAACAAACTAGTAATAACTTCTTGACACGAAGCAACTAAAACATCTTCAAGCTGATTGGCTAAGTAATATAACGCCTCGACTAAAATGGCAATTAAGGGTGCAGTTGCATTGCGAGGATGACTCAATGTAGCGCGACTATACGCATCACTTACCGAAAATGTATCGAGTAATTCGTCTAAACGGCGAATCATTCGCGCTTGAAGTTTGCGAAAATCTTCTTCAAAAGCTGTACAAGCATTCGTCACTATTGCATTAACTTCAGCTTCGATATGTGTTAGATACTCCTTACTAATTTGTTGTAGTTGTTGACTCAGAAGTTCAAGTTCCCGCGCTTTCATGGCGTCAATTTCACGCGGTTGACTATCTAATTCGCGTTGTGCATCCATATAATGTTTCCGCAGACTGATGCACAATGGTTGTAAATCGTTGGCTAAAGTGGCAAATAACTGCGGGCGTTTCTCTTCGGTAAGATACTTAGTAATCGCACTGCGAAATTCTTCAATACCACTATCGGCAATTAACTGATCGATTAATGGCGTTCCTTGTTCTGCTAAAATTCGGACATAGTTTTCATTAGGTGTTTCGTAATTATGAACTGAAACTCGAAACGTACTTGCTGTTAATTTACCAGAAGTAGAACAGTAGCGATTAAATTCGTGAACAAACTGTGGTGTTTCCTCTTTTGTGTCGATACCTTTGACACTCTCAGCAAAGATAGAATCTAAACCAAAGCGATCGCTGCTACTGGTATGCTTGATCTGACTGCCATAAAAGCCAAGTAACCCACTCGTTTTATAAACGCGGCTGGTATCTTGAAACTGCGAGATAACTAGATCGTCCAACCGTTGCCGTAGTTGCGTATTCTACCAAGTTTCATCAATGCGATTGAAGACATAAAAAACGCGATCGCGGATTCCTGAATTACCCCGCATCGTCTCTAGCAACTCAGTTTCTTCCTTCGTCATATCGCCAGCAGCAGCGGGTTTGAGTACGCAGACAACCGCAGAAGTATCAGGATGTTCGATCTTGCGATACGTCAATTCCGCATCTTTTTGTACCGGCGCATCAATTCCTGGGGTATCTATAAGAATATTGCCATCTTGCAAGAGTGGATGATGACAGTAGTACTCGACACGCTTTAAAACCGCACTATTACTACCACGACGCGCATAACTTGCAGCTTCCTTGAGGTTTGAAAAATTAAACTGCTCCATCGAATACGTAGTATGATTCGTACTGTGGATGCGATCGCGATTTTCCTCAAAACCTTTTAGCAGCAAAATCAACGCCTTTGCTTGCTTAGCGCGTTCGGATTTACTCTCGCCACCTTCCTGTTGAATAATCAGTTCGCATCCTTGACGCAGCAAATTAATGACTTCTGGTTGATTTATTCTCACCTGCGTAGTTAAGCCTAACCGCTGACACAACGCCTCAGCTTGTGCGCTAATTTCCGCTTCGCTTAAAAAAGTCAGAATAACTTTCTCTGCTTCAGGTTCAGCATAAGCAATATAGCACTCAGTTCCCGTAGCGTGTCCTTCAGCACTATAAAGCAGTTCCCGTTCTAACAGCGCATTAATCAACATTGATTTACCAGCGCTAAACGCCCCAGCAAACACAATCTCAAACGTTGGTGAAACAACTTTACGAAGCGAAGACTGTACCGAAGATGTATCTTGAGTACGCAGCGTAGGTTCTTGATGCAACAATTGCAAGAGACTCTCAACCTGCGCTGACAAATTCTCACACTGCGGAAACTGAGACATATAACTTAGTAGGTAAATACTTAAAAATAAACGTAATATTGAAATTAGTAATTGGTCATTGGTAATTGCGGAAAATATCTTTCCTAGTCACCGATTACCTGAAATAAACAAGCGTGACTTTTTTCGCTCACTACTCAGAATAAAAACTTTATTACGTTCATTTTATAAATCTCAATTAAAAATTACGTTAGTAAAATCACTGAAAAGAAATTTATTCACAGTTGACAAAATTAAGTAAAAACCGATGGAAGTACTAGCTTTAAGACTAAAACCCGAAACAGATTTACGCCAAAGTTTAAAAAACATTACTCTTCAAAAAAACATTAAAGCAGGTTTTATTTTGAGCGCAATAGGTAGCCTCAGACAAGCAACGATTCGCTTCGCAGATCGAGACAAAAGTACTGTATTAACTGATAAATTTGAAATACTTTCTCTCAATGGTACACTAACCACAAACGGTATTCATCTCCATATTTGTATATCAGACAAACATGGTAAAACCATCGGCGGACATTTAGACAACGGTTGTATCGTCTACACCACCGCAGAAATCGTTATCGGAACCACAAAAGACTTCACCTTTACGCGCACTCTCGATCCTCAAACAGGCTACAACGAACTAGAAATCCTCCCCCATCAATAAACTCTCCGTAACCTGTTGCTCTACGTCTCTACGGTTCGCATTCTCCAACTTATACCTAATCCCTAACCGTTGCAACATCTCAACATTCAAATTCTCAACCTTCCCTACCTCTGTGTTTTGAAACAACACCGTAAACGCCCCCGCCCCCAATCTACTTTGCGGAAACAACCGATAACAAGGAATATCAGAAAGACGAGATTGATACTCTACTAACGCAGGAATCTCCACTGCTTGAAACTGCGGAAACTTACTTAAAAACCACTCACACACTTGCTCATTTTCTTCAATCGAATACGTACAAGTCATATAAGTTAAATAGCCTTGTGGTGCTACTAACTGTGCTGAATTAGCAATAATTCGCTTTTGACGATTCGCATTTTTATTAATTGTAGTAGGATGAAAGCATCCTGGTGCTTTCCCACCTTTTGCTAACAAAGATTGACCTGTACAAGGAGCATCAACAATAACTAATTGAGTTGAATTGGAAAGAACTTTTGCTAAAGAGTTTGAATCTTTATTTAAAACTATTGAAGAATGAATTTGACACCGCTTCAAATTAGAAATGAGCATTCCCACACGTTTACTAATCGTTTCATTACAAACAAGTAATTTCGGTTGTAGTGCCTGCCAAGCAAAAATACTTTTACCACCTGGTGCAGCACACATATCAAGCACAGTATCTATGGGCGATCGCACTGCCAATAAACTCATCGCCGCAAAGACGGAGGAAAAGTCTAAACAGTAATAATAACCTTCATTATGTAAAGAATGCTGACCTGGTTTTTCACCAAAAGATAAACGATCGATAAAATCTGGTTGCCAGGAGATTGATGATTCTACCTTAAAAGGCGATCGCTTTTCTCGACACCAAAGAATACAAGGATGAAACGGTTGAGGATGAATTAGCGCATCAACAAATTTTTCTTGTTCTATTGCATCATCAAACAAGCGATGACTTAATTTTAATAATAAATTTGAAGGTTTGTCCATCATTATAATCTTAAAATAAGTATGTAGATACTGCCTAGGCACCTTGCCTGTGCATATGTTGTAGATACCACAGATAAAACTGTCACATCCCAAGTCTCTAGCTTTCAATACTCGCTTCACAATATATATATTGAATAATAAGTATCATTAAAACAGCAGGCACTGAGCTTATCAACAAATGCTATCAAATATTACTTGCGGAGAACTGCAAACTGAAAATGAAGTAAATAATAACTTACTCACTTTTTTATTATCTATTACTAGAATCTAAACTTTTATAAAAGTAGGAGGCTGACGTGACTTCAGATAAGTTTCGTCACCAGTTACGCCATGAAGCCCAAATATGGCAAGCTGAGGGACTCATTAATGAATTGCAGTACGAACAGCTAGCACAACGCTATCAATTTAACACGCTTGATAGCACTGCTCGTAATAGTTTTGTCGCAATTTTAGTTGGTTTAGGTAGTATTCTAATCGGTTTAGGAGTGATTACCTTTGTTGCTGCTAATTGGCAAGAATTACCGCGTGTTGGGAAGGTAACGCTGCTATTAAGTTTATTTATCGCCGTTAATGTTGCGGGTTTCTGGTTGTGGAAACACCCCAAAGAATCGCGACAACGTCTAGGACATGGCTTACTACTTTTGGGGGCGCTGATTCTAGGTGCAAACATGGGATTGATGGGGCAAATGTTTCATATTGATGCGCCATTTTACGAATTAATGTTTGCTTGGGGTATTGGCGTGTTAGCAATGGCATACAGCTTACGGCTAACTTCGTTGGGCATTTTGTCAACTATCTTACTATGGTTAGGATACTGGGGATATTGGGGAAGCGCGATCGCCCAAAGTTGGTCAACGACTGCAATGACAGAAGTAACATGGTCGTTGCTGATGGGGCAGCATATGCCACTATTATCGGTAGTGTTATTTATCCCATTGGCTTATTGGTGTCGTTCTGGCTGGATTTTTGCACTAGGTGCGATCGCCGTTGTCACATCCTTAGAAGCAAACCTTCAAACTTTCATTTGGGGAAAATTTCAAAGCGGTTGGGTAGCAAGTATCGCGTTTGCACTACCAGCAGCGTTGTTGTGGAGTTACGATGATTCACCGCTGGTGCATGGTAATTTTCTTAGATTATACAGACACAGCGATCGCCATCTCCAATTCGGTTCGTTTCAAGCGATCGCGCGCAACTTAGCCTTAGTTACGCTAGGTGTCTTATTCCTCTTTGCTGCGACAACGGCTTTTTGGGACACTTTAGCGCAACCTAACGAGTATACCCCATCAGGACAAAACTACTTGCTGCTAATCGATGCAGTCATCTTAACTGGTGTTGCTATTTGGCAATGGGCGATCGTTCTTTCCCAGAGTCGTCGCCGTCGTCAACAATTTACCACTTATGCTGTTGGTATCTGTATTTGCATAATTGCGTTAGTCACGATTTGGCATATCGAAATCACTAATATCTCGCGATTCGCTGCATTTATCTTCAATATCATGTTATTCCTCTTGGCAGCAGAGTTAATTCGTACAGGATTAGCCAAAGGAGGAAGACGCGCCTTTTGGGGAGGAATGCTGTTATTGAGCTTGCGAATTTTCTACGTATTTTTACTCTCTGCAACCGGACTACTTTTTAAATCGTTAGTTTTCATTTTATGTGGCATTGGTGTCATGGTTGTAGGGCTATGGTTTGAACGCCACATCCGCATTCACCATCCAACAAAATCGTAACTTTAAAAGGATTCACTATGACATCTCGCGTTAAAACAACACCTGAAGCAATAAAGCCGCAACGACTTGCTCAAATTCCATTTTGGCGACTTTGGCTGCCGCTGCTATTTCAAACAGGTATCATTTTAGCTGCACCAGCGCAGCCGTTTTATACGCAACTTACCGGAAAAACGGCAATTCTGCAAACTGTCCCTGTCGATCCTTACGATCCACTGCGGGGTTACTCGCAAACACTCAGTTATGACATTTCTCGGATTGACAACTTGCAGCAACTTCCAGGTTGGCAAGAGTTAATGCAACAAAACACTAGCGAATCTTCAGTTCGCGATGTACCCGTAGGAACAAATCTTTATGTTACCCTCGAAGCGCCTACATCGAGTTCTATACCACCAAGCGCGTGGAAACCTGTACGCGTCAGTCGCGACCGCCCACGAAACCTCGCTGCAAATCAAGTTGCTATCAAAGGAAAATTCACTGGTAACTCAATTACGTACGGCTTAGAAACATATTATATGCCTGAAGCCCAACGCGATGAAATTAATCAAAGCATTGCACAAGCCCAACGCGATCAACAGCACTTTGTCGTCGAAGTTAAAGTAGATAACCAAGGTCGTGCAGTACCAATTAGTCTTTGGGTAGACCGACGTAATTATCGCTTTTAGCGTTAATTTGCTGGAGTTATCAGAACTAGAAAAACAAATTATTGTTCATTCTTGGTTGTTTCTCACCGAGATGATCCTAGAACCGACAAGTCAGGGAGGAAGTCATACAACATACTTCGTTCGCACGCCAACAAATCAATTTGTTCTAAAAATCTACTTTGCGACAACAGCAAATTCTCAAACTGAATACGAACACTCGTTATTCTTGTTTTTGCAACAAGCGAATTTATCGTTTGCGATTCCAACCCCAGTTTTGACGTCATCGGGTGAGACTCTAATTCAGCTCGAAACCCGACAGCGAGTTACTTTCTCAATCTTCTCAGTGGTATATAATCTCTTAGCTTGCGCAGCTGGGCTTTGTCATTGTAGTCGCGGGTTTATTCCTCTACGCGATAGCCTAACTCTGATAAGCGAAAACGCGATTGTCGCCACTTGGGTTGCACTTTCACAAATAATTCAAGGTAGACTTTACCTGCAATTAACTTTTGCATTTGTTCTCGCGCCGCCGAACCGATCGCTTTTAGCATCGTACCGCCTTTGCCGATTAAAATGCCTTTTTGCGAGTCGCGTTCCACATGAATCGTCGCCAAGACGCGCGTAATTGCTGTATCTTCCTCAACGCGGTCAATTGTGACAGCTACCGAGTGGGGAACTTCTTCGCGTGTCAGCAGCAGAATTTGTTCGCGAATTAATTCGCCCATGATAAACCTTTCAGGTTGATCGGTGACTAAATCGGGTGGATAGTAGTATGGTCCTGGTTCTAAGTGCGCGATCAGCAGTTGTTGTAGCGCGTCTAACCCTTCACCTGTCAGTGCAGAAAACTTGACAATTTGCCATTGATGAGGTGCGGCTAACTCTTCATACGTACGATCGAGTTGCTGCGCATCAGCTTGTCGATCGATTTTATTAATCCCTAAAATCACAGGGTTTTCTGTGCGACTAAGAAGATCGACAATAAAGCGATCGCCGCCGCCTGCGGGTTGCGATCCATCGACGACAAATAAAATGACATCCACTGCATCAATTGCAATCTTGGCATTGCGGACTAAAACTTCGCCAAGCTGGTGGTGTGGCTTGTGAATTCCTGGCGTATCGACAAAAATGAGTTGCGCTTCTGGTGTGGTTAAAATTCCCTGCAACCGATTTCGCGTGGTTTGCGCTACAGGTGAAGTAATCGCAATTTTTTGCCCTACGAGTTGATTCATCAATGTAGACTTACCTACATTCGGACGACCAATAATACCAATAAATCCTGATTTGTACCCGCTAGGTGCTTGCGGAATACTCCACCCTTCAGAAAAGCTAAAACTATCAATATCGCTCACTTTCGCAGTCATCCCACATTACAACACAAAAATAAAAGCAATTTGCTAAGTAGATGGGCAAAATTAAATATCACGCGTATTGGCATTGGGTAACGAGTAATAGGGAGTGTGGGAGGAAACAATTACCGATTACCAATTACCAGTTACCAGCCCTTAATATTGTTTATCTTTACCCAATTACTGACAACTAGCCGTTAGCCACTTACTCCTCGCGTACCCATTTGCAAGTTTTAATTTAGTTTCTTTACCAAAAATCACAAATAATAAAATCCTGCAGTAATTTATAAAAAGTGTCTACCTAATCTAGTTTAATCATCTTCTAAAGAGGACTTTTAGCTTAAGTCAAAATGGGAGAACACAAACGCATTGGTATTCTTACCAGTGGCGGTGATTGCGCTGGATTAAATGCTGTAATTCGGGCAGTGGTAAATCGCGCGGTAGGTACTTACGGTTGGGAAGTATTGGGGATTCGCCAAGCTACGTTGGGGTTGATGCAGCATCCTCCGAAGTACATCGCTTTAGACATCGAGAAGGTCAATTCTTTGCTGACTGCTGGCGGTACAGTTTTAGGTACAACCAATAAAGGCAATCCGTTTGCTTACCCAATGGCAGATGGTAGCGTATGCGATCGCTCTGAAGAAATTATCGCAGGTTATCGCCAACTTGGCTTAGATGCATTAATTGGTATCGGTGGCGATGGTAGTTTAGCAATTTTGCGTCGTCTTGCCCAGCAGGGGGGAATTAACTTAGTTGCCATTCCCAAAACAATTGATAACGATGTCGGAGTGACTGAACTTTCGATTGGTTTTGAAACTGCGGTAAGTATTGCAACCGAAGCCCTGGATCGATTGCATTTTACTGCTGCAAGTCACAGCCGCGTCATGATTTTGGAAGTCATGGGGCGCGATGCGGGACACATTGCCATTAGCGCCGGAATTGCTGGTGGTGCCGATATTATCCTGATTCCTGAAATTCCCTATACGCTTGACCGAGTTTGCCGTAATATCAAAGAACGTCAAGAACAAGGAAAAAACTACTGTTTAATCGTCGTTTCTGAAGCTGTACGCAATGAAACTGGTGATTCTGTTGTCAGTACTGACCGCTTCGGTGAATGCAGATATGGCGGTATTGGTCAATATTTAGCAGACGAAATCTGCCATCGCATTGGCGCTGAAACTCGCGTTACCGTTTTAGGACATATTCAGCGCGGCGGAACTCCTTCACCGTTAGAGAGACTCATCGCTTCTGCGTTTGGTGTTGCTGCCGTTGATTTGATTGCCGAACAAAAGTACGATCAAATGGTAACATGGCAAAATCGTCGAGTTGTAAGCGTCCCAATTGCCGATGCGATCGCCCAATACCGCGCGGTTGACCCGCATGGTACTCTCGTCAAAACTGCCAGAGGATTAAATATCTGTTTAGGCGATTAAATACCCTGTGGGATAGGTATCTTGCTTGTCCTGAAAAATTACATCACTGCTAATACGTATTCGCCTTCATTTACTGCATAATTAGTAGAAACATCATAAACTAAACCATCTTTTTCTGCACAAATATCAATAACACAAGGCATTTCCCCAATTTTATTAAACGTCAGAATTTGATACAGCCTTTCTCCTGCTTTAACCGTGCTACCTAGTGGAACTCGCGCTTGCACCATACCACCAACAGGAGCATAATATTTCGTTATTTGACTTTTTAACGTAAAAGTCATTTCGCGCGCGATCGCTTTTGTATTAGCAATAGCTAACATGCCTTTGTGTATTAAATAATTCTTCACTCCGGCAACGCCTTTTTCTACCGACTGCGGTTGCATTTGCATTCCTGAACCAAGTTCTAATGTCCAAGCTTCTATATCAAAAAGAATTTCTCGCCCTAGCTGCTGAAAAGTATTTTCTAAGGCTAACCAGGGTTTGATAAAAGCTTCATCAAAAGCATCGCCGTCATAATCGTCAAGTAAAATTCCATAGTCAAGTAAAAAGTATTGCGCACTGAGTTCGCGGCGAGGAAAATAGTAAAAATAATTGAGACCTTGGTCGCTAGAAGTGTGGATATCGATTAAGTAATCGGCATCAATACTTAGTGATTGTAATCGGTAGCGAAAAAGTTCGGTAAACGGTACGCTACTAGACGAATGAATTTTTTCAGCAAGTGTGGCAAAGCAGTTGATAATTTTATTTAAATAGTTTATTCTAATAGTATCTCTGTCTAAATTGATTTGCGCTTGAGCAAATTCTTTTAAATTTTCTTGGCTTTTTTCATAATCCCAAAAAATGCGATTCCAATCTTTGCCTTCGTAAACAGAATAGCGCCCAGAAGCAAAATGATGCGATCGCTGATTAACTCCTAGGGGATTGCATACTGGTACCAGCCAAACTTCACCAGTCAACTCAGTATTTTGTAAAGTTTGAAAAAACTCAATAAGCTGGTGAATGACGGCATTACCAGCAATTTCCGCACCGTGTAAATTTGCTTGGATATATGCTTTTTTACCAGATTTAGCACCAACGAATCGATAAACTTGCAGCGACAAGCGATCGCCCGAAGCTAATTGGATGAGAGGAATTGTGTAGACACTAGGAATCATAGCAGAACCGTGAACTATATCATAAAAAATAGATATTTAATAAAAATTAAATCTAACTTAAAGATAATTAGCTAGCTCAAACATTTATTACCAATTACCGATTTTTTTAGCAAAAAATTGTTTTACTTTACCAAAAATTAAAGTTCACTTACTGATTCATTAATCTAATAGTTGCTAATCTGCACAAGGATTCATTTAATGTATTCCGTGTCAGGGTAATGGAAGTTGAGTTGCCTGTTGAGAAACATTATGCTTCTCTAGAGCAACTGATACTACATAAGGTTGCCATTTTTACTTTGTGAATAATGCCAAAATTGCACTCAAACACGCGGAAAATCCAAATACTGCAACTAGCAATTGGGCTGGAAATCAGTTTTTTTGCGGTTGAACTTGGTGTTGGGTTATGGATCCACAGTTTGTCGCTGGTAGCAGATGCAAGTCATCTCCTTTCAGATGTCGCAGCATTAGGAGTCACGCTGGTAGCAAGCTGGATGGCGCAAAGCGCTAAACGTCATGCGAAGTACGGACGTCGCATTGAATTATATGCCGCACTGCTAAATAGTCTTAGCTTAGTGATTTTGGCAAGTTGGGTAGCAACCGAAGCAATTGCCAGGATGCAATCTCCAACTTCCTCAGATATTCTTAGCTTACCAATGTTGCTAACTGCAGTAGTTGGTTTAGGAATTAATGGTTGCAATGCTTTTTGGTTACACGAGTGCAGTCACTGTGACTTGAACTTCAAAGCAGCCTTCTTGCACGTACTATCAGATTTATTTAGTTCGGTGGGCGTAATTATAGCCGCGATCGCAATTTCTTGGCTCGGTTGGATGTGGGCTGATAGTGCAATTAGTCTTTTAGTCTCAGGACTTGTTGCGATTTCGGCTACAGCGCTACTGTTGCAAAGCCTCTGGATGCTATTTGGCAAAGCCTCTCCTACGACAAATGCTTGCGACTGTGAAAAACGCGACATGGAAAAACTGTTATTTCCATCATTAGAGGAGATTTTACGATGAGCAGTTTATGCTCAGTTCAGTTGGTGTGGAAGCGATGGAAAGTCATTAGCACTTTCGTTATTACAGCGATAATTTGGCTAGCTACGGTATTACCCGTACAAGCGCAAGGTGCAGACGAAGAATTAGTCCGCATCTGGCCTACGAATAATACAACTTTACTGGTCGGGCAACGCTTTGACTTGCGTGTAGAAAGTTTAATTCCGGCACAGTCACCACCAAAATTAGAATCAATCACAATCAACGGCAACAACTTTACTGGTACGTTTAGAAAGCGGATTGACGAACAACTGCAACTTCCTGGTGGTTCCATCGAAGTAGGATTACCAGAGGAAGGCTCAAACCTTTTTGGTCAAACGTTACGCAACTGGAGTTTACCCAAGCCAGGGCGTTATGAAATTGTAGCTACTTTGAACATCGACGGGCGTCAAGTTTCTGCACGTAACACTTATCGCGTTCAACCATTTCAACAGCGAGGTAATTTAAACAAAATTATCTTCTTTGTGGGTGATGGAATGGGAACGCCGTTGCGTACAGGGGCGCGAATCATGAAATTCGGTGTCCGAGATGGTCAACCTGGTGGTTATCTTGAGATGGAGCAAATGCCATTTACAGGCTTAGTGGCTACGCACTCACTTGATAGTATTATTCCTGATTCTGCCAATACTGCTGCTGCATGGGTGTCTGGAGCAAAAACGATTAATAATGCCCTGAATGCCTTTCCTGACAATACACCAGAAAATCCGCTTGATAATCCTCGGATTGAAACATTACCGCAGTACATGAAGCGGAGATACAATTGGGGGATTGGATTGGCAACGACAGCATTTTTAACTGATGCTACACCTGCAGCCTTTGGCGCAAACCAACGCCTGCGCTTTTCATACGAACAAATTGCGCAACAATATTTTGACTTTTTTAGAGATGGTTGGGCTTTACCAGAAACCGGATATCGTAGCTTAAAAGAATTATCACAACCTGTTGATGTTCTTCTAGGTCCAGGAGCGCGTCATTTTGTGCCAAATGAAGAGCGTGCTGCTGAGTTCAGAGACACCGTATTTCGCCGCGATAATCAAGATTTAGTTGCTGTTGCTCAACAACAAGGTTACACCATTGTCACCGATGTAAATAGCATGAATCAAGCTCCTAACGATCGGAAAATTTTAGGTTTGTTTTTAGGAGATTTTCGTGAAGGAGCGGCTCTAGGTGCACAGAATATTCCCTCCGTATTAGATTTATTGATTGCGCGTGGTAGAGCAACAATTGACGGTAGAGGTGCAAGTCAACTCAATCCCCCTATCCCACCAGAATTTGCGACGATTCCTAAGCTAGAAGAAATGACTAGAAAAGCGATCGCGGTTCTCGAAGCTGTATCGCCCCAAGGTTGGATATTGCAAGTTGAGTCCTCGCAATCTGATAAACTAGCTCACCCTCTCGATCCTGACCGGACACTTTACGAAGTCCTGACTTTAGATAAATCTGTGGAAGTAGCACGACAATTTGTTGCGGAAAATCCAAATACACTAATTATCGTGACTGCCGACCACGCTCAAGGTCAAACTGTCGGTGGTACAGTAGATTCACGCGCAATCCGCGAAGGCAGAATTGATTTAAATGATGCCATGCAGTCATTTGGAGATGCAGGGTTCACAACTTATCAAGATACAGATGGCGATGGCTATCCCAATGAAGCTAATCCCGACACTAAGTTAGCGATTGGAATTTCTGCGCGACCAACATTCCGTACTGACTTTCTCACCGACGACTTAAATTTACCTCCTTCTGGTGAGGATGGTACTGAGCCTAATCCAGAACGCGATCCCAATGGCTTATTGCTAACCAATGACTTAGAACGCGGTACAACTGTTGCCAATCACACGGGAGATGATGTTCCGATCGCTGTCCAAGGACCTGGAGCCAGATTATTTACTGGTGTCATGGATAATATCGAAGTTTTCCAACGCATGGCTGCTGCCATCTCTGGCGTGAGAAACCGTCAAGACTTAGCGACTGGTAGACCATTTACTGCTACGGAGACTGAATCATGACACTGAGTAAACCAAGCGCAACTATGTTCAAACTCAAAAAATTACTACGTTCTAAGCAAATGCGGCTAGTAATGGGAGTAGTCATTGCAGTAACAGTGTTTGCCGTATTGACGCTACAACCTACCCTGGCGTTTCGGGCGCAGCCGCAAGGAGACAGTTTACTTTATGGTAAATTGGCTGACTCTCGTGCTATACATGGCGGTCGTGGCGTCGTGGCAAATGCCAAGGTCACAATTAACTCTATTCCACCACAAACAACTCGTACCGATGACCAAGGTCAATTTTGGTTTAAAGGATTGCGAGATATTCATTATGTCCTCAAGGTAGAACTACCTTACGATCGCAGCAACGTCTACTCTCTATCTACTAGAGTGCATGGTCGAACGGGTGAATTTTTCGAGATTGGTGATAACGTACAACACAATCACGAAATCGACTACTGATACCGTTTTATTTCAAAGTTGATACAAGTAGACTGAACAGGAATAAGTAGGTAGTAGCTGGGGAAGAGTTAAACCCCCAGCTTTTTAGTTAAGTTCCAGGTAGCGATCGCAAACGATCATTCAGGTGAGTGCGATCGGCTAAAGCATGAAGCAGTGGACCGTGCGTTCCAAATTCTACAATACTAATTGAACCCACAGGGCATGCTAAGCGATAACGAAAGCGTCCAACATCGATTCCGAGTAAGCTACATAACATGATGCGAATCGTTGCTTTGTGCGAGACAATTAAAATATTGCCACCACTGTAACGATTTTTGATTTCTTCAATAACTTGCATCGCACGGGAAGCGATCGCCACGGCTAATTCACCACCTGTTGGTGGATACCATGCGGGATCTGCTGACCAGCGAATATAATCATCGTGATAATCGCGGGCTACAGTATCAACTGATAAGCCTTCCCACTTGCCAAAGTTAATTTCTTTTAAGCCTTCACGTAGCTGTGGTTCTATTCCGATCGCTGTGCATAAAGGTTGAGCAGTTGCGAGCGTGCGTTGCATCGGGCTAGAAAAAACCGCAGTCCAAGAAGTATCGCGATAAGCCATAGCAAAAGCTTGTGCCATCTCTAGTCCTTCTGGTGTCAAGCCTGGATCAATCGCACCACAAAAAGCATTATTTCGACTGCATTCAGTTTGTCCATGTCGCAAGAAATAAAGCGAGATAGCCACAATTACCTCTTAATTAACCGTTTATCTTTGAACCGCCAGAATTAGCATTCCAAATAACAAACCTCTTGTTTCAAAGCTCAAATTGCTTTAATCTAATAGACCTTAAGCAGCTGCTTGAACAAAGATAGCGAAGAACTCTACTAATCTGCTGTTCAAGTCTTAACCAATTGCATAAACGAACAATTCAACTACATTGTTCTAATTTATGTATAAAAAAATACAATGAATTTTTAGTAAATTATGGTAAAAGTGACGCTGAATGATAGTGTTAAGTAGAAATAACGCCGAAAAGATAAAAAAATTATACACTGTAGCAAAAGGAAAATTCTTGAGATATTAAGCTCATTCCTCGCACGATATCTGAATAGCTAGAAGAGAAGTGAACGCTGGTTGCTCAAAATTTTTAGTGATAGCAACTGAACTTGAATCAGCAGTGTCAGTAGAAGAATTAACATGATTTCAAAAGTTATTCGTACGTATGCGTCATCATTTGTAGCGATCGCCAGTTTATTTCCATCAGCAGTCGTAGCTTCGGATTTAATCTTTCACGACAACGATAGCGTTACTCCCAACAATAGTAGAAGTTACTGGACGCCACGACGACTACAAAATGCTAAACCACTACCAATGCCTAAACCTACTCGTGGAGTAACAACACAAGCTACACCTGCAGTAGGAACTCCGGTAAGTGGGAGGGGTCAACCACCAACGGTTAATATTAAACCTGATTTCAACAATCGACTATTTCAACCTCCTCAAACGAATTTTCAGGCAAACGAACAAGAAGTCCAACCTAACAATGTAGGTTCAGTAGGTGCGTTTTTTACAAGTTCCCGACTTATTCCTTTATCTGCGGATGTTGTCTATCCTTATAGACCAGTAGGAAAGCTTTTCTTTACAATACCTAACGAAGGCGATTTTGTTTGCTCTGGTGCAGTTCTCAAGCCAAGAATTGTTCTGACAGCGGGTCACTGCGTTCATAGCGGTAGTGGAGGTCAAAGTGGTTTCTTTACCAATTTCTTGTTTGTTCCTGCTTATCGAGATGGTATAGCACCTTTCCAAGCTTGGAGTTGGAGTCACGTTGTTACCACTAATGCTTGGTCGCAAGGTGGGGGTGTTGTTCCCAATGCCGCTGATTATGCAATGATTGAAATTATCGACTTGCCCTTTAATGGTGTCTCTCGCAGAATTGGTCAAGTCACTGGTTTTTTAGGTTTTAGAACGCTCAGTCTTTTTCCTAACCATGCAACTTTATTGGGTTATCCTAGTAACCTTGATAACGGTCATAAAATGCATCAAGTTACTGCCCAAAGTTTTCGTACTCGTAATCCTAACTCAGTAGAGTATGGCTCTGATATGCGCGGTGGTTCAAGTGGTGGTCCTTGGATACAGAATTTTGGTGTAGCAGCTGTTGGGCAAAATGATGGCAGAAATCCCGGTTTCAATCAAATTATTGGTGTTACTTCATACGGACCTGTGGCGACTGATCCGTTGTACCAAGGTAGTTCTATTCCTGACTCTCGCTTTGTCAATATGCTCAACGCTATGTGTCAACGCCAGCCTGGAAACTGTTAAAATAACACGCATTTTTTAAGGATATTTGTCAGGTTTTGTCATAATACAAAACCTGATTTTATATGACATCGTCGTCAAAATATTATCTTAATTTTTCTCCTCTTGACGTCAGAAGTAGAGAGTTATAAGTTATGTGTGATTAGATTAATATCTAGTACAGGTTTCCTGTATTAAATACGATCTCTAATTGACCTACTTAGCCTTCAAAGTGTAATAAAATACAACTTTATTCTGAAAAATTCCTTAAAAATATTCGATGTACAAAATACTGATTTTTAGTACTTTCTTCAGCCTGTTTCCTACTGTAATCGTTGCTCAGGACTCTCTATGCTACATAGAATGGCGCGGACAATTTATTGACTTATCTAATAATCTTTGTGACAAAAAGCCTCAATCTTCTGCAATCAGAGAACTAACGGTAACCAAACGACAAGTGATTCCGCTGAATAACGTGCGCGTCTCTGAGTTGAGAATTGAACTTGCAGAAAACGGAACTCCAGAAGTGAAAGGAACTCTGACGAATGAATCGAATCAGGTCGGTGAGTTACCACCAATTCAATTCAATGTGATAGACCAACGTAATAATCGCGTACTTGCGAGTGAAACTGTTACCTTTGATAGTAACAATGGCATTGAGCCAGGAGAACAAATATCATTTATCAAGGCAATTAGCCCAGATATTTTTAGCAATGGGGTAACACCATCAGATCTGCAATTGAAAATTATCAACTCTATTTAATCTATTTAATCTATTTAAAAGAAATCAACAAGTTTAAACGGTGACTTTTGCCATTTAAAATACTTGTCTACTGTTTCAATGACTGTGCTAAAATTTCGCAAAATATATCTAGCATTAATCATCGAGTCTCGGTAATGTAGACTTACTCAACCAAACTGGAACTGAGGGAGCTAGTATCGCGCAAAGGTTTCTTCCGTTGAACGAACCAGCATCCTGTTCGATCGGTGTTTCTTGACTGTACGCTAGAGAAGCTTAATTTATTTGTTGGTAACAAGCTGTTGAGCTTCAGCTTCTAGCATTTGAATCAATTGTTGGTCGCCTTTCGCTCGTGCGACTTGTAACCGATGTTCTAAGTTTTGGCGAATGTTGGCAATATGAGTATGATTTAACTCTTCCAATGCTCGCTGACGACTGCTTCGGGTTGAAACCTGACTTTTTCCTGCTCCTAGCTGAGTCTTAGCTGTCTCTGCGTACTGTCTGCGCATAAGACTTGCTTCGATATCAATTGGGTGACCTATGTTGTAACTGGCTCCACGGTACTTTAACCCAACAACTGGTTGAGGTACAGGGATATGTCGAGGATAGCGCTGTTTCCAATTTACACCTCGATATTGACCGTTAATGTCTCCCTCACTCATTTCAATATTTGGTGCGCTGGATTCGTAGTTGACCCCTCGATAAGTAAGTTTCATTTTTGTAGCCTTTTCACTAGATTCTTTAATAGGTTTCAGGTTATGTAAAGTGCGTTCCTTCGGGAAGTTTCCCTACTTCCGTCTCTACAAAGCATCTAACTTAAGGCTGATTCTTAATAAAAAGTAGAGATGAACGTTGTATTTTCTGTATCTAATTTTACTATTTTTTAGATAAATCGTCAAGTTTAACAAAAATTAACATTAAAGGAGCAGCCTCGTTATTATTGCACTTTGGATAATCGGATGCTCAATTAAAACACTGCGATTAACTTAATTAAGAAGAAGTCAGTGTATATGCTTGTTTGACTGCTTGTGTACTTTTTATTGAATGCCAGTGAGAACTTTGCATTTTATCGCTTGTGATGCTACCTCCTTGATTTAACACTTCTGTCACGGGCATTGGCTCACCAATGTAATAACCTTGAGCATAATTGACACCTAATTCATGAAGTAACTGCAATGTCTCTGGTGATGCCACAAATTCAGCGATCGTAGCAATAGATAACCCCCGCGCAACTTCCACGATCACTTTGACTAAGTGTCGATCGAGAACGTCTTTCGCTAAGTTCTTGATAAAACTGCCATCAATCTTGAGGTAATCTACTGGTAGGTGTTTGAGTTGCGCAAACGAAGAATAACCCATACCAAAATCATCGATCGCAAACTGACAGCCGATTTGTTTGAGCGTGTTAATAAATTTGCGTGCTTGAGAAAAATCCGCGATCGCCGCTGTTTCAGTAATCTCCAATACTAATGTTGCAGGGTTAATTCCTGTCGTCGCCAGTTCTTGCTGAATCATCGGCAAGAGTTCGCTGTCAGATAATGATTTACCAGAAATGTTAACTTCCAAGCGTAGAGTATTGCCTAATTTTGCCTGAGCAGCAATTAAATGAATCGCTTGGCAAACTACCCAACGATCGATATGAGAAATCAACCCGCATTCTTCAGCAATCGGGAGGAAGGTACTGGGGCTAATAATTTCTCCATCTTTTCCTAACATCCGAATAAGAATTTCATAACAAGAAAAAGTATCGTTGTGTAAATCTAAAATTGGTTGGCAGTAAAGTACAAATAAATTTTGCTCTAGCGCTTCGCGAATTTGATTTTTCCAGAAATTGCGTGATTGGATTTGAACTTGCCAATGCGGATCGGGAGTGTAGAGGCTAAAGCAATTGCTACCCAGTTTTTTTGATTTATACATTGCCAAATCGGCATGGGCAAAAAGCTCATCTGCTACCATTCCATGATCTGGAAATAGAGTTGCGCCGATACTTGCTGTAATTCGTACTGGTTGCCCATTAGCTATAACGACATGAGTTTTGAGCGCGCTGACAAGCTTTTGTTTGATTAAATCAAGATCGTGCAAAGAAATTTGGGGGATAAGTATAGCAAATTCATCGCCACCCAAACGTGCTAAAACATCCTTTTCCTCGATTTGTTCTTGTAGTAAAGTCGCTAGATTTTTGAGGAGATCGTCTCCGGCTTTGTGTCCGAGGGTATCATTAATATCTTTAAAGTCATCAATATCAATTAAAATTAAAGCTCCAGATTGGCGATCGCCCTGAAGCGCTAGTTCCAAATAATGCTCTAATTGCGCTTGAAAGTAACGACGATTGAACAAGCCAGTCAAAGAATCGTGATTGGCTATGTACGAAAGTTGTGCTTCTAAACGCTTGCGTTCGCTGATGTCGCGCGCGATAGTAGCAACAAAATCAAGCTCGCCGGTTGCTGAACTTTTAGCGACAATCACTTGTGAAACGGGAATTTCTTCTTTCTGGCGGTTGAGTAGCGCCATTTCTCCGTTCCAAACTCCACGCGACAGCAAAGTAGGAATGACTTCATCCAGAAACATTTGATTTGCCCAATCAGGATGACAATCAAAAATATTGAGTTGTGAAATATCCTGTTGCGGATCTAATCCTAATATTTTGTAACCAGCTTGGTTGAGAAACAAGGGTTTTCCTCGACTATCGGTAATTCCCACAAAGTCTGTTGTTGCTTCTAAAATAGCTGTAAAGCGGGCTTGCGCCGCTTCGGTTTGTTTGCGCGCTGTGATATCTTCAACCGTACCCTCATAACATACAACGTCGCCGTGGATATTACGGACAATTCTGGCGTTTTCTGAAATCCAAATTGTACTGCCATCTTTGCGATAAACTTGCGATTCAAACCCTGATACGGAGTTATGCTGCTGCATCAAACGAAGACACTCAGCCCGGCGATGCGGATCGACATAAAGTTGCTTTTCAATATTAGTGACACTTGCTACAAGTTCTTCGGGTGACTCATAGCCATAGATGCGCGCGAGGGCTGGATTAGCACTGAGATATTGCCCTGCGGGTGTCGTCTGAAAAATTCCTTCACTAGCATTTTCAAAAATACTGCGATATTTTGCTTCTGCTTGTCTTAGTGCTTCTTCAGTTTGAAGTCGTTTAGTTACATCATGCGTTGAAACGACAACAGCACGCTTTCCTAAAAAAGTGAGCGAATGACACGAAACTTCTACCTTGACGATTGTTCCATCTTTTTTGCGGTGCCTCCAGATACCTTGAGGACTAATTTCAGACTTGAGGTGTTTTAGTTGTTGCTGCAAACTAGCAATATCTTCTGAAGGACAAATATCTCTCATCGTCATCGATAAAAATTCGTCGCGTCCGTAGCCATAATGGGCGATCGCAGCATGATTGACATCTAGAAAAGCGAGTGTTTCAAGATCGTACACCCACATCGGACAAGGATGACTTTCAAACAATTCGCGATATCTCTGTTCGCTTTCTTTCAGTGCAGTTTCGGAACGTTTTAGTTCGGAAATATCTGTAATAAATCCTTCTAAACCGAGAACTTGACCGTGACTATCAAAAACCCCGCTACCTTTTTCCCATAACCATTTTTGCTCGCCAGATTTGGTGTGAATTCGGTATTCAACGACATAGGGTTTTTTTGCTTCTACAGCGTTTGTAATGCTCTGTAAAACTCTTGGTAAATCTTCAGGGTGAGTAATCGCATTGTACAATCCTGTAGTACCAATTAATTCTTCGCTACAGTAGCCTGTTAATTCCAAACATCCTTCGCTTACATAAGTCATTGACCAGTTAGGATCGTTGCTACAAGCAAAAGCAATTCCTGGTAACGAGTCGATCAAAGTTGCTAATCGACGCTGGCTTTCTGCAAGTGCTACTTCTGTATGCAAACAGCGCGAACTCAAAGCTTGCTGTACGACTAAAACCAAAATAACTATTGTGGTAAGGTCAGCTACTTCTATCGCTGGCTGTGTAGTAGGATATGCATAATGTATTCCCGCGCTTGCTGCCAGAATTGCGATCGCTACACCAACATGCCACCAAAGGGATATCTTTTTGGCGAGTAGTCTCATCCAGAAAGTTAAGAAACAGCAAAACGCTATACTTTCTAATAGTATCGGCAACACTGCCATATTCATGTAATGAATTCCAGCAAAACTTTCAAGTAGCGTATCATTTGCTAAAAAAAACCTTTTGTCAAATTGCCAACGATTTAAAAGCCAAACAATTATTTTGCCTAAAGTTACAGATGCTACAGGGATGAAACTAAAAATATTCATCAAGTGTGTTTGTAGAAATTGGCTGTAGGCTAGCTCCAGAATAGTTTTTAACGCGATCGCGCCACGAATCAATACAGTTGCCAAACTAGCCGCTACAACAGGAATTATGGAAATAATAACTATATGAACATCATATGTAGATATCATACCTAGGCATTTTTGTGAATGACTACATTGGCATACAGTAAGTAACCAAATTGTTTTTTTAGTAACTTACGTTTTTATGTTTTGCGGTTTAATTTATTTTTACCCATTTTGATAAGATATTACCCTGGGTTTTTGCTGATATTAATTAAGTTTCAACTCATTAAAAACGCTACTATATAAGTTGAGGCTCGTGGTTAAAATACTGAGATTTTTTGTAAAAATTAGGTAAAAATATATAATTTTCTCCTCATTTTCTTTGTCGCGGTTCAATTGGTCGAGTGCAAAAATGGCACGCAAACTTTATTGAACAACGCATTTGGTGGAGATTTCGGATTGAGATGAAAGGATAAAAAGTATACATGACGAAGCCTCATTAGATTTGCAGAGTTTATAAATGAGGCGAAAGGGTGCAAAATATAGGAAGAATTACAGTTGAGTAGCATAGTAGAAGTATGGCTGTTAAAAAGGGCGATTTAGTTCGTGCAGTTCGGGAAAAGTTGGAAAATTCCCTAGAAGCGCAAGCAAGTGACACGCGGTTTCCGTCATATATATTTGAAACTAAAGGAGAAGTCTTAGATATTAAAGGAGACTATGCGCTTGTTGTCTTTGGACAAGTTCCCACTCCGAATATCTGGTTACGGGTCGATCAGCTAGAATCAGTGAAGTAGCTTGTTTTCAAGCCATAGTCAGCAACAATAGCTGTCACGCGATACAAATTACGGCGATTGATAAGACTATTATCCTAAGAGTCGTATTTGCATAATCAGAGCGCCGATCGCAAAATAACGACACGCATATATCTAGGAAAACGCGTTTCTAAGTTATGCCTATCGCCTCTACTTCGCAGTTATTGGGTTACTCTCCCCGCGTCACAATCGTTGGCGTTGGTAAAGTTGGCAGTACATTAGCGCAACAAATTGGTGAGAAAAACCTAGCCGATGTAGTGCTGTTAGACGAAGTAGAGGGACTACCTCAAGGTTTAGCACTTGACTTGATGGAAGCTAAAGGCATATCACGGCATAGTCGACAATTTATCGGTACAACAAATTATGCTGATACTGCTGGTTCAGATATTGTCGTGATTACTGCAGGACAACCACGTAAGCCAGGAATGAGTCGCGACGAGTTGCTCAAAACTAACGCCCGCATTGTTGTAGAAACAGCAACGAATGCGATCGCATATTCGCCAAATGCCATTCTCATTGTGGTAACTAATCCTTTGGATGTCATGACTTATCTTGCTTGGCAAGCAACAAAATTGCCAACAAAGCGCGTCATTGGCATGGCTGGCGTTTTAGACTCAGCACGGTTTCAAGCTTTTGTAGCGATGGAATTAGGTGTTAGTATTGCCGATGTCCGCGCGATCGTCTTAGGCAGTCATGGCGATTTGATGGTACCTTTACCGCGCTTTTCAACGGTTAATGGTATTCCAATTACAGAATTAATCGATGCCGCAACCATCGAGCGCTTGGTAGAAAGAACCCGTAAGGGAGGAGCAGAAATTGTTGAATTGATGCAGACGGGCAGTGCCTACTTTGCACCTGCGGCTTCAACATATTTAATGGTAGAAGCAATTTTACTCAACCAATCGCGCTTAGTTCCAGTAGCAGCTTATCTTCAAGGCGAGTATGGTTTACAGGATGTTTTTATTGGCGTTCCTACGTTACTTGGGGCGCTTGGAGTTGAGCAAATTTTAGAATTAAAACTGACAGATTCGGAACTCTCTGCCTTACATCTTGCCGCGCAAGCAGTCAAACAAAATATAGAACAGGCGCGATCGCTTGTTAAATTGAGTTAAATTGGTATATTTTCACCTTCAACGTCATCTATCCTTAATTTTACCCAAGCTGTCGCACTTAGCAAACAAAAGAGTGCGTATGATTACGGTAGAGAAGCTTTGACACTAGCAATATACTAGAAGATATAGTAGTTTTTTTGGTATCGCTACGGTGGATCGCAAGTTCAGCACTACTTCCGCGCAATCTTTAAGTAATTATACTTAGCTATTACCTAGACTTTTCTCTATTTTGCGACTGCAAGTCTCAGTAATTATACCGCGCATACGCAGCAAAATCTTTACTAAATTTTCATTACTGTCGTGGTTTTCCAATTCATTTCTTTACTCAAAATCAGGCATTCTCTAATTACTAGCAACTATCTTGTATTAAAAAGTACTTTCTATGAATATTATTTTTTTAGTTTATCTGATCGCTGCTTATCTTTTTTCAGGATTTATTTGCTGGCTAGCGTTTCTCAAAAATTGCAATCGGCGCTTTCCACCTCCGCGTTGGCAATGTCCTTTGATAATCACTTTTTGGCCAATTTGGATTTTAGTAGAAATTAAAAGCTAAACCGAATTAAACGTAATAAACTCTCCGAAAAGCTTTATTGCTGACAGTTAGGACAAAAGTGAGAAGATCGCCCTGCGAGTCGAATTCGTTGAATCGGTGTCTGGCAAAGGCGGCAAGGTTGACCAGTACGATTATAAACCCAAGCAAGACCGCTATATTTACCATTAACACCTTGTACATTTAGAAACGTACTAAAAGTTGTGCCGCCGGCGGCGATACTAGTTTCGAGAACTTGAATAATACTACAACGCAGCTTTTCTATCTGCGCTAAGCGCAACTCGCTACAAAGAGTTGTTGGTCGTAGCTGACAGAGAAACAACGCTTCATCTGCATAAATATTACCTAATCCGGCAACTATCGCTTGCTCTAGTAGTGCTGTTTTAATTGCCCGTTGGCGATTTTTGAATTTTTGAGTTAAGTAATCAACTGAAAAGGCTGGAGAGAAAGGATCTAATCCTAATTTGGCTAAACCTGTGATGACGCTTTCTACAGGAACTGCTGGCGGTACCCACCACATCTGACCAAACGTGCGTTGATCGACAAAGCGTAACTCTAACCCGTTATCAAAAAACAGCCTAACGCGCGTATGCTTATGTAATTCTTCCTCCTGGTTTAACCACAATAGCTGACCTGTCATCCGCAAATGGACGCCCAACCAACCAGATGGTACTTGAGAAGACTGTTGCGTTTCGGCTAACAAGTATTTACCATAGCGATGCCACCGCGCGATCGCGCATCCTTGAATTCCTGTTAAGAATTCTGCAATAGAAAGTGGGTGGGCGATCGTGCGTTCTAGTAACACATCTCCACCCCTAATTGGCTGACTCAGAGTGACTTGATTCAGTCCTCGTCGTACAGTCTCTACTTCAGGTAGTTCCGGCACAATCTAACGCGATTCGGTTCCTTGGTTAGCATCACCAACTACTGTTGAGCTACCTTCACCTGACTCGGGCGCAGCAGTCGTCTTAGCTTCAGGCTTCAGCGGTGTTCCCTGACCTGTGGTGCGGGTACGTTCGTCGATAGTCGTTTGTTTGCCACCGGTCGCAGCAGGAGTTGCTTTTTTCGCTTTTGCCGTTGGCTTTTCAATCTCTACGAGTTCTGTTTCTGCAAAGTTATTTGTATTTACGCCCGCATAGTTAACTTTATCAAAGCGGACAATCACGGGATAGCGAATGCCACTTTTGTCAACCGAGGCAACAACTCCTACATCTTGAAACCAGTAGGACTCTTTACGGAGGATGCGCACTTTTGAACCACGTTCAACCATTTGTACTTTTCCTTTTAGTTATCGATTGCCACAGAGATACGGCTAATAGATTTCACTCTACAACCTGATGCAAGCAATAAAGTCGAGTATTAAGTTATTTATCTGACTTAGGCTACTAACTACTTTTCAGCGTACTACTCAGCGGCAACTTACTCTACTATCGAGGCTTTAAGTTTTATTAATTTACTATCAATCGATTGACGCTCGCTCTATCCAGCTGACTTCCACAAAATAAGCGGCTTTTCCCCACGCATCCTGAGTCAGTTTGACATTCTCTATTGCTAAGTTAAACGGAATCGCGGTAGTCAGATAACGTTGAGCTAACGTACCAACATCAGGTGCAAACTGAGTAGCCATCGTTGCTGCTAAACCTAACCCTAACAGCTGCTCAACTGGTCCGCGCGGTAATAGTAAATGAAAGCCTACCGCAAGTCCTGCTGCGAGTAAAATCCCGGCTGAGACATTTGTACCGCAGCGAGGATGTACCGCTAAACTCCATTCTCCACTTGTCAGTCGCTGTAATGCGATACTCACTGCATTACGTAAAGTAGCTTGATTCAAATGACCGTAAAGGTAGAATCCTTGTTCAGTCGAGAAACCTGCCAACAATTGATTTTCAGGAGATTGATAACCACTTTGTTCGCTAAGAACCCATACTGTAGCGTGTTCCAGCGCGTGAACCTGTCGCAGCATTAAAATATCTTTTATTCCAGGGATAAAAGCAAGCTGTTTAATAAGTTCCGTATCCTGGGCTTGTGTCGGTTGAGTCAGACTCTCGACATCAAAAAAATCTAAAATATGCGTATTCATGGCAGCGTTTCTCCAGAAGCTGCTAGATGAGGAATGAGCGTCGCGTTTTATCTTGATGAGTGTGGATAATTACCGCACCAAGATATTTATCTTCAAATTTAATATAATTTGCCTTTAATATAGTTGAGATTTAGTGTCAATCGCCAGGAAGTTGTTTGCGCTCTGCATAAATATGCTACGAAACTGTACCATCGCTATGGTTAGGCAAAGTACAGCAATTCACATCATCCAAGCAAACTTTACCCCATTGTAGTGCCCAACGAACTAATGCCACGCGATTTTCAGTCGCGGTTTTAGTCAGAATGTTGCTGATGTGATTATCGACAGTACGTTTACTAATATCTAATTTTTCTGCTATCTCTTGGTTTGTTAAGCCAGCAGCTACTAGTTCAATAATTTGTAATTCTCGATCGGACAGGGAAACAGGGGTTTGAGACTCGCCACCAGCCATACTAGCAATTTATCCTTAGTAGATCTACTTACTCTCCTTTTTCAATTCTAAAGGATTCTTTTGCTGGTCGGCTTCTCTAGCCGTTGGATACAGTATGTTTCTTGCTCAAATTAAAGCTGGTTAAGTTTCGGCTGACTGGCGAAAAAGTTGGTCGGCTTTTTGAGAACGCCTCTAATTAAGAGAGGAGCTTTCAAGTATAATTACTGTTTGTATTTGTTAATTTATATACTTTGACATGCTGACATTCCTTGACGAGCTTTGAAGTGTACTTTTATATTCAAAGTGGTGAAATGTGTTGATTCGCGTGCAGTTATAAATGATGAAATTTAAGGAGTAAACAACCGGAATACTTGTTTCTGCGTGTAAGGTCAACTGAATACTCAAAACTTTGCAATTTCTTTAAATACTTCTTCGTTAAATAACTTTCTTTTTGATTAAGTCAATTTTATGTGCTCGCTCAACTCGATACAACGTTTGTGATGTTTACTAAACTAACTATAAGTTTGCTGTGTTTAAATTGAAATGGGTAAAAAATCCTCAGTAATTTTGGTTGATTAAGGTGTATTGTACGTCATTATGCTTAAAATTTATCCAGCGCCAGCAGCAATTATTTTTATTTCAAGTACAGTTGCGATCGCTGGTGTTGGGTGTAGTAGCAAACCTGGTATTCATCAATTAAATAATACACCCTCAGTTAGTCATCAAAGCTCATCAAGTACAGCATCAGTCCAAAAATCTGCCGTTGCCACAAAGTTGCCATCTGCAATACCGAAAGAGCAGCCGAGTTTATTTGAATTAGCACTAGACAAAGCAACAGCGGCATATACGATTAGTCAATCAGCGCAGTCAGCCGACGATTGGCGCTTGGTCGTGAGTAAATGGCAAGAAGCACTGGCTTTAATGAAAGCAGTACCTGCAGATAGCGATCGCTCAACGATTGCGCAAAAAAAGATAACTGAGTATCAACAAAACATTAGGTATGCTCAGCAACAAGTTAATCTTAGCTCAATGACAACGGCGCCAGCCAGCTTACCGTTGAACGCATTAGAACCGGAAAGGCTCGAAGTTTTGCCACCCGTTGAACAAAATCAAACAGTTATCCGCGTTCCAGTAAAACGCCGTGAAAGTGGCACGCCTGTTATTAATGTGACGTTTAACGGCACGCAACAGTTTGAAATGATTGTCGATACTGGGGCTAGCAACACGGTGGTTACGCAGGCGATCGCGACTGCGCTAGGAATTAAACCCACAACTACCGCAAAGGCAAATACTGCTAGTGATAGAGGTGTGGAATTTCTGATTGGCTATGTTGATACTATCGAGGTTGGAGGAATCGTCGTTAACAATTTACCTGTGGCGATCGCGCCGTCTGCGCAATTAGAAACCGGATTACTAGGACATGACTTTTTTCACAATTACGATCTGACATTCAAGCGGGATGTTATCGAATTTCGCCCGCGCTAGATATAGAGGAGAGTTCAAGAGTCAGGGGTCGGCGGTTAGGGAATATTTTATATTTCAAAGATTTGAGAGTCAAAAAAATAGACCTATTTTTGCTTATCAACAACCTAGTTAAAAAATAATGCGGCGAACTATTTTACTTCTATTTAAAACTACATTAACTGTTGTAGGTATCAACTTTATTGCGCTGCCAGCAAACGCGCAAGAGGTTGAAAGTTGTTACATGATTAATTCTACAGGTGCGGTAGTTAACTTGAGTCAACTTTGTAAAAATTATCAGCACTTGCCACCAACAACACGACAAGTATTTACTGCCAAAATTAAACGCCGCTATGGTGGAACACCAGTAATCGATGTCACATTTAATAATAAGCAAAAATTTGAGATGATTTTGGATACAGGAGCAACACAAACGACAATTACGGAGGCTATGGCAAATCACCTTGGATTAGTTCCTGTAGGCAGCCAAATTGTTCAAGTTGCCAGTGGTGAAGCTGTTAGCTTGCCGATAGGACGCATAGAATCAATCGAAGTTGGCGGTGCCATCCTCCGCGATACTCAAGTCTTAGTTGCCCCTTTGCCACTATTAGGGCAAAACTTTTTTAGCCGTTACGACTTAACAATTAAGCAAGACATTGTAGAATTTCATACCCGCTGAAGAAACTTGACTAATTGCTCAAGCTTTGCCCAAGCTGCACCACTATGCAGAATTTCTTTCGCGAGGGCGATACCTGCTGTATAATTTTCAGAAGCAACAAGTCCACCTACTTGTAAAGCAAGTGCTGCATTGAGTGCTACAACATCTTGTTGAGCTTGAGTACCTTTACCCTGCAAGACTGCTTGGAGAATTGCGGCATTTTCTTGAACGTCACTGCCACGAATTGCTGCAATGGGAGCAGGCGTTAAACCTAACTGTTGGGGATCGAGCGTTGTTAAATGAACTTCTCCTTGCACGAGTACGGCTAAATCTGTAACATCAGCCAAGCCTGCTTCATCGAGTTTTTCTCGTCCATGAAGGACGATCGCGCGTTGGGTACCTAATTGACATAAAGCTTTGGCGACAGTTTCCAAGATTGCCCCATCAAATACCCCAATCACCTGTCCTGTGGGGCGCAAGGGGTTGATCAATGGTCCTAACAAATTAAAAACTGTGCGTACCTTCAGCGTTTGCCGTAGCGGTGCGACAACTTTCATTGCTGGATGCCAACCCCGTGCAAACAAAAAAGTAATCCCAACTTCTTCAAGTGCCGCTTGAACTTTGTGGGGGGGCGCATCGAGATTGACACCCACCGCTTCCAGAACATCGGCAGAACCAACACGACTCGAAGCCGAACG
Source organism: Chroococcidiopsis sp. TS-821 (assembly GCF_002939305.1). Taxonomy (NCBI): domain Bacteria; kingdom Bacillati; phylum Cyanobacteriota; class Cyanophyceae; order Chroococcidiopsidales; family Chroococcidiopsidaceae; genus Chroococcidiopsis; species Chroococcidiopsis sp. TS-821. Next base: position 1,317,300 of record NZ_MVDI01000001.1, read on the forward strand.
ATTGCCATGTTTTGCGACACGTACTCCCGCCGCAGCTGCCACAAAAGCAACAGCCGTCGAAATATTAAAAGTCGCAGCACCATCACCACCCGTACCGCAAGTATCAATTACTGGCTCGTGGTGCGTGATTGTAGATTGGCATTGCGATTGAGCCAACAAAACCTCAGCCATTCCCGCAAGTTCTTCTGCAGATACGCCTTTAGCTTGAATTGCAGCTAAAATTGCTCCTGACAAAACTGGTGGAATTGCTTCGTCGAGCCATGCTTGCATCAGTCGTGCGGCTTGTTCGCGCGATAGTGAGGCGCGGTCTAATAACTGTTGTAGTAGTTCGCTATCCCAACCTGGAGTAAACTCTGAGGTGGCATTTGCGATTGATGGTGAATAGGTCATAAATTCTCATCTCATAAATTCTGTCAAAACAGGTAGTTAGCTTTTAGCAAAACTCCACAACTAAAAGTCAGAGAGTTAAATTGCATACATGTTTTGTCTTTAGATTCCATGACTACTGCTCAACTGCAACGATCGGAAAAAAACGCTTTTCTTCTGACGAGTACTCCCAAGCAATTCCCTCTGGATCGCGGCTGCGACTCCATTCAGCAAAATCTGGATTTGAGCGATGTTTGTAAACTGTACTCGAATTTACATCTAATCGCTTAGCAAGTTCAGATTGCAGAAGTGATTCTGGTGCTACTCGAACGTGAGTGGGCGTAGCAAGACTCGCAGTCTCAGCTTCAACAACAGTTGTATGTTCTGCTGAAGTCGTTGCGACTTCGTTTTCCTCGGCTATTTGAACTTGGTTTTGTTCGTTTTCTTCTGACGCAGGCAAATCTTCTACCAGTGTCTTTTGCTCGGATTCTTCGGGTAAAGACAAAGGCGGTTCGCTGTCATCGAATATACTACCAAGAGTTTTTGCCGTGACAAAGAAATAGCCCCTACTACTGCCGTCTTCCGGTTCAAGTATCCGCGCGCCAAATTCTGCAGCTTTGTAATCGAGGTAGCGCTTTGCCTTTGCTGCTGAAAGATTAGCGCGCATTGCTAAATCTAGAATTGTAATTCGTCCTTGATTTTCTTGAATCAATTTGTGGAAAGTTGGATTTAGGGTTTTGCTCCACTTTTGCCATCGATAGCGTTGGAAAATATTCAAAAGTACAACAAAACCAGCAATTGCTAGGAGCAATCGCCAAGTGGAAAAGAGAAAAGTAATCGCTAGCGCGACTGGCAAGATGAGAATGAGAAAGCTATCAGCGCTGTCGGATGATTTTACTGTCATGCCCATTTTTGCAAATTAGATTGCTGGCAAACAATCTTATCTTGGCAAAGATTGGGCTCAATTTTACCGCTGACTTTATAAAAAACAAACTATTCGAGCAATTTTTTTCGGGCGCGGTTTGCTCGTGCTTCTACACTTGCCATCACCTCGTCTCTTTTTTCTAGCATTTCGCCAGGATAGTTTTCTAAAACCCTTGTAGAAAGCGAAATTCGACTTTGGCTCTCATCAACATCCACAACGATCGCCGAAATTTCTTGCCCCGTTTGGAAAAGTGAAGGCAAAGATGCGATGTAGTTTTGACTAATTTGCTTGATATGCAGCAAACCGTTAAGTCCATCCAACTCGACAAAAACACCAAATGGCTTAATCGCGCTAATTTTGCCGGTTACGAGTTGCCCAGGCTCAAACTGAGTTATTGCTTGCGATCGCGTTGCGAGGCGTTGCGACAGCACAAGTTTATTATTGTCGCGATTGACTTCTAGCAAACTCGCATTGAGGTTTTGCCCGACCAAATTTTCCAAATTCTCGCGTTCGAGTAAGTGCGATCGCGGAATAAATCCGCGCAAACCTTGGACGTCGACAGTGACGCCACCTTTATTGACTCCCTTGACGCGCACTTCCAAACTTTTGCCATCTTCTTGCATTTCGCTTAGCTGTTCCCACAGTTGTTTGATTTGCAGCTGACGGCGTGATAGTGTGACTTGCCCATCCGCATCTTGTTCGCGGATAATCAAAAATTCTTGTTCCTCCTGCAACGGTAAAACTGTAGATAGATCGCTGACAGAGTGCAAACCAACTTCAGCTAAAGGAATGAAAGCTGCGGATTTTCCACCAATGTCTACATAAGCACCATCGCTTTCGTATTGAAATACCTTCCCCCGCACGACTTGTCCTTTACTAAATTGAAAATCTTGTTGGTCTAAAGCTTTGGCAAAATCATCCATAGAAAAGGATGAAGCTGCAGAAGAAGGCTGAGATTGAGATGTCATGAGCTATCAAAACAAAATGAACTGAATGTAATATGCAAGTCGGTCATTGGTAAGTGGTAATTAGGATTTATGATGAGCTATCGGCTTGCGTTCAGCTAAGTTCTTTATGCTTCCCTCTTACCATTTACCCACTTACCTATTGATTAATTGTAATGTCCTCTCAATCTGAAGCAGGTGCTTTACGCTTCCTTTAGATGCTGCTGAAATAGTTGTTTGACGTGTTCCCACGCATCAGCCGCAGCTTCGGGGTTATAGCTCGCGCGGCGATCGCAGAAAAAACCATGATCTGCTTGGGCGTAGCGAAAGATCTTGTGCGAAACTTGATATTTCTTTAACTCTGCCTCTATTTGATCGACATCCTTCGCTGGAATACTCGCATCTTGCATCCCAAAGAAAGCATAAATTGTGCCGCTGATTTCTGGAGTGCGTGTAATTGTCGGAGAACCACCGCCAGGCGTTTGACTTGTGATTCCTGCTCCGTAAAAAGATGCCGTTGCTTGAATATCGCGGAGTGTCGCAGCTAAATAAGCTACGTGACCGCCGAAGCAAAAGCCAATACACCCAAAGCCGTCTTTTCTGACTTGTGGTAGGTCTTTGAGATAGTCTATGGTCGCTTGAATGTCACTCAACAGTTCGTCTGCTTTGGTTTGTTGTTTGTATTTTCTCCCTAGTTCTACGTCTTGTGGCGAGTAGCCAACTTCAAAATTCGGCGCAACACGGTGAAAAATGGCAGGGGCGATCGCAACATACCCTTCTCTGGCGATTCTTTCTGTCACGTCGCGAATGTGTTCGTTAACACCAAAAATTTCCTGAATGACGACAATACCTGGATAAGAACCTTCATCGACAGGCATCGTCAGATAAGCTGGAACTTGAAGGTCGCCATTGGGAACTTTTACATGAGAAGAACGAATTTCTGCGCTAGTCATGACAAATGTGTTTGCTGTCATATGGAATTTGGTCATTGGTAACTGGTAATTGATAAGAATCAACTTCCCATTACCCATTACCCATTACCTAATATTATGAATAAGCGTGATATTTCCTTCTGTCCATCTATTCGCGGTAGCGTCACTTAAATATTAAAGAAACTTTGCTAAATGTTGAGAACTTATGCAGATTTGGTAAGAAACGAACAAATAAAGTAAAGATTTTAAGCACAGTTCACTCTTAACAGAACAAATATGCGTTACCTGTGGCTGCAAACGTTGTCTATCTTTTGTATTTTCGTCTTTTCATAGTCAATCTGTAAGCAACCATTTCAGTATCAAACATCTTTTTTGGTTTTTGCCGCAGATTGTCTTTTGGAGGAACAATGGTTCAGTTTCATATCCAACCAGATAGTGAAATTCCAGCTTCAACTCAGTTACTCAATCAAATTTGGTACGCGATTACCTCACGACAATTTCCCCCAGGTCACAGACTTCCAAGTACGCGCGCCCTCGCGATGCAAACAGGGTTACACCGAAACACAATCAGCAAAGTCTATCGCCACTTAGAGGAAGACGGACTTGTTGAAAGCCGTGCAGGTTCTGGCATTTACGTCCGCGCTCAACCATCAATGCGTAACCCAGCACCAATTCCGATTTTGGAGAAATATCCCCAAGCAGAAAGAATCGTGCAAAATAGTCTCGATGAGCTACTCAAAGCTGGCTGTTCTTTAAATCAAGCAAGAGAGCTATTTTTAGCAGAAATTGACTGGCGGTTGCGGTCAAGTGCGCGGGTATTAGTCACTGTTCCAGCGGATGATATTGGTGCGGGTAAGTTAATGGTTGACGAACTTGAGCAATCGATTCAAAGACCTGTACAATTAGTGCCATTAGAGGAATTAGCGCAAGTCCTAGAACAAACTCCAGCGGGGACAGTGGTGACAACTCGGTATTTTATCGCTCGCGCTGAAGCGATCGCCGCGCCTAAGTCTGTCCGCGTGATTCCTATCGATATTTACGACTATGCCAAAGAAATACAACTGTTGAAAAAACTGCCCAAAGGCACTAACCTGGGCATGGTCAGCTTGAGTTCTGGTATTCTCCGCGCAGCAGAAGTCATTGCCTACAGTCTTCGAGGTGATGAACTATTAGTCATGAGTGCCCAACTCGGCGATAACTATAAGCTCAATGCAATTGTCAGAAGTGCGCAAGTGATTATTAGTTTTGACCAAGCAAGTTTTCCTGCAGTTAAAGCCGCTGTCCAAGCTGCCAGAGAGGACATTATTCGTCCTCCGCAACTCATTTGCAGCGAAAATTACATTAGTGAAAAGTCAATTGATTTTCTCAAGCGCGAATTGGGCTTGGGCTGATGCTATCGCAGAGGTCAGAGGACGCGCCGAAGCTCAGATTTATGGTTTAGAGATCGAAGGTTACCAGCTGACTGCGAGCTTCTACTATGTCTCAACCATTCCTGCAATGGCTATAGCAGTAGTATTCAATCGGTGCTTTAGCGCAACAGATTGGGTGCTGCTTCTCTGAGGAGCGTCACAGAACCATCGGCAATAAATTGTACGGCGATCGCCAAGATAAAAAATCCCAGGACTCGATTCAACGCTCCCAAACCATTTTTGCCTAATATACCAACTAAAGGTTCTCCCAAAGCAAGACACAAATAGATCGTCGCCCCAAGTAAAACAATTCCAACTAAGCAACCGATATTATCAATCCATCCGCTGTTGCTTGCAGCAAAACCAATCACAACACCAATCGCGCCAGGACCGCTAATTATCGGAATTGCCATTGGTGTAAAAGAAATATCATCTTTATCGATAGCTTCATCGCTTTCTGGCACGGTGAGTCGTTGACGCGCTGTGACCATTTCCCAAGCTGTATGCGCAATCAGTAAACCACCAGCAATCCGTAACACTCCTAGCGATATCCCAAAAAAGCTGAGTATTTCTCTGCCTGCCAGTAAAAAGACCCCTAAAACTAAAACAACATTAATTGCTGTCTGACGTGCTTGGCGAAGGCGATAAAATTTTGTAGTTGCGCCGGTTAATCCATAAAAAATGGGAATCGCACCGACTGGATTAGTCACAGGAAACAAAGTTAGGAAAGTTCCCACGACAACGGAGGTTAACTGCTGCCACATTCGCTACTCATTCCTTCAACCGGCGACTTCGAGCGGTTGCTCAATTTGCAAGAACGCACGTACTTTTTGCAGATAAGTTTCTGCATCTTCTAGCATCGGGAAATGAGCCGTGTTAGGAATTACGACATATTCAACCAAGGGATTTAACTTTGCCGCTTGGCGTCCCATTTCAGCAGGAATGATTTTGTCGTATTCTCCAGCTACTAACAATGTTGGTACGGTAATCCGCGCAAACTCTTGCGGCATGACTTCAGCAGCTTGTTTACTCACCGAAGTAAAGATTGTGCCTAAAGCTGCCTCATAATCAGCAAGCAGGAAATCTTGTAAGAAAGCTTTACGTTCTGCCGCGGGTATCGGACGATGTAAAAACCGCGCAATGAACATCCGATCGACAAAAGGAATTTTACTCAACCACTTCGGACGAAACTTCACAACATAACCGCCAAACTTATGAAAGGCGGCAAAAGCTTTTTCATCATACTCAAAAATTCCACTACAAGTAAGAATTGCGCGGTGTACTCGTTGTGGGTAGCGGTTTAAAAACAAAGTGGCAACTGACGCACCCATCGAATGTGCATGGATATATACTTGCTCAATTTTTAATCGATCTAGTAACGCTGCTAAGTCGCCTGCATATTCTTCCAACTCGTAAGTCAATTCTTGCACTGCTGCTGATTTTTCTCGCGGAATTTCTGAGTCAGCAACAGCAATACTTGTGGATGGTAGCAAGGATCTACCGCGAGACCTACCAAATCCGCGCAAATCGTACAGTAAACAGTCAAATTTATCTGCCAAAGCACGAGCTATACCTTGCCAGTACCGCGCCGAGCCAGCCCACCCGTGAATAAATACCATAACAGGTTTAGCGTGAGGTTCTGAACTTGGCGTCCGAATCCATTCATAGTAATGTTCTACACCGCGAACATCAACGTAAGGCATTTTCCTAGACTTTTGCAAAAAGATATTTTCTAAAGAGGTTAACCTTTTACTTTTAACCTACGACTGATTGGCAACTTTTGCAAAATGTCCGATAAAGCGTCTATGCTGATTCCGGCTTGGGTAAGGATGAAGGATGCATTAATAATTCCGCAGTCGAGCGTTTTTCTACCATTTCCGATGTTACAGTGCAGCGCGTTACATCTTTTCGTGAAGGCAACTCGTACATCACATCTAGCATTAATTCTTCAACGATACCGCGTAATGCTCTTGCGCCAGTTTTACGGCGGTAGGCTTCTTGCGCGATCGCCCGCAAGGCATCAGGTTTAAACTCAAGTTGCACGTTGTCCATCTTGAGTAATTTTTGATACTGCTTCACCAATGCACTGCGTGGTTGAGTCAAAATTGCCATCAAGGCTTCTTCGTCGAGCGGATCGAGTACTGCGACTACTGGTACTCTACCAATAAATTCAGGAATCATGCCAAACTTCACTAGGTCATCTGGTTCTAAGTGCCTGAGGACGTCTGCAGTGCGCTGATCCCGTGACGAGCTTTCACCAGGTTGAATGAAGCCCATCGATTTCTTGCCAGTCCGCTGTTCTACGACTTTCTCTAACCCAACAAACGCGCCACCGCAAATAAATAAAATGTTACTCGTGTCGATTTGAATACAATCTTGGTAGGGATGCTTGCGTCCTCCTTGTGGCGGTACGTTTGCTATGGTTCCTTCTAGCATTTTCAGTAACGCTTGTTGTACTCCCTCACCAGAGACGTCGCGTGTGATCGAAGGATTTTCGCTCTTGCGCGCGATTTTATCAATTTCATCGATGTAAATAATGCCACGCTGTGCTTCTTCTACATCCAAGTCAGCGACTTGCAGTAGTCGCAGCAAAATATTTTCAACGTCTTCGCCAACATATCCTGCTTCAGTTAGCGTTGTTGCGTCTGCTACCGCAAAAGGCACATCTAATATCTTTGCTAGAGTTTGTGCCAAAAGCGTTTTACCGCAACCAGTAGGACCAATTAAGAGAATATTTGATTTTTGTAATTCTACTGCCTCTTCTGGCGATACCTTACCACTGTTTTTAGCTTGTACTAAACTTAACCGTTTGTAGTGGTTATACACAGCAACCGACAGAACTTTTTTCGCCTCGTCTTGACCAATCACATGGTCATCAAGATGTTTTTTGATCTCGCGTGGCTTAGGCATTTGGCTAAAAGAGAAATTACTCGCACGCGATCGCCGCTTCGGTGGGGCTTCGACTCGATTTGGTTGCTGTGGAGCAGTTTCCTTCGAGTCGAGCAATTCCTCATCTAATATTTCGTTACATAAGTCAACACATTCGTCACAGATGTAGACTCCCGGTCCAGCAATTAGCTTGCGCACCTGCTCTTGAGATTTGCCGCAGAATGAACATTTTAAATGGGAGTCGTACTTTGACATACCTGCCTCTTAATTTACTGTGCTTACTGGTTCGTTGGCTTTGGGGAGATTTTGTTTAGAGATCACTTGGTCAATCAAGCCGTAGTTTTTTGCCTCTTCGGCAGACATGAAAAAGTCTCTTTCCGTATCGGCTTCAATTCGCTCTAGAGGTTTACCGGTATGATATGCCAAGATTTCATTAAGCTTGCGCTTGAGGTAGAGGATTTCTCTTGCTTGAATTTCAATATCTACTGCTTGTCCTTGAGCACCACCTAGTGGCTGGTGAATCATGATCCGCGAATTGGGTAGTGACATCCGCTTGCCATGCGCTCCTGCTGCCAAAAGGAAAGCACCCATGCTTGCAGCTAGCCCAAAGCAGATCGTAGCAACATCACAGCGAATTTGCTGCATTGTGTCATAAATTGCCATGCCTGCTGTTACAGATCCCCCTGGTGAATTGATATAGAGTTGAATATCTTTTTCAGGGTCTTCTGCATCTAAGAATAACAATTGTGCAACTATTGAGTCGGCTACAGCGTCATCTACCTGAGTTCCCAAAAAAATAATTCGCTCTCTGAGTAATCTGGAGTAGATGTCGAATGCCCGCTCTCCCATACCCGATTGTTCGACAACCATGGGGACAATGTTGCTGGCACCAAGCGAGTTGATTTCTAAGGAGTGTGAACTAGTTATCGGGTGATTTGAAGTTTGAGATACGAGCATATCACAGTGTCTCAGAATGATACTGAATGTGTCGTGCATTTAAACTATTTAGTGAATGCACCACCTGTGAACTATTATGCCTTATTCATTAATAAATCAACTTTAGGAAATTTTCATAACTTGAAGAAACAATATACTTCGATAAAGTGCATTATTTCTCTGTTTCTAAAGATAGCAGTAAGAGCGCCGTTGCGCGCGCAGCTTAGGCAAGATATTTCTTGCTTAGCAAAATTTATTGTCTTACCCAAGCTCTACCAATGCGAGTCACTGTTGTCTAAGCATTCAGTAAAATTTCTTTAAGTCATCTGAAAGCCGCAACGCTCACGATGCCTCAATTTCTTCCGTTGAGTCAGTTGAAGCTGGGCGATCGCTTGCTGCAACATCAGTAGTAGTTGCTGCTACAGGTTCATCTTCAGTTGACGCTTCAGCTTCAGAAGCACTTAACGAGCCTTCTGGTAGCAATTCGATTGTGTTGTGTTCTTCTAGCCAGCGCGTAATTTTTTCTCGCAGCAAGTCTTCTTCTACAACTTCACGCAATCTTTTAACGTCGATATCTTCATTCGAGTACTGCGCTAAGATTTCTTTTGCTTTCGCTTCCACTTCAGAGTTTTCGACTGTTATCGACTCGCGTCGAGCGACTTCCTGAAGTGCTAGCGCGCTTCTAAGCCGCTCAATTGCTTCTGGACGGGAGTTTTCTCTTAACTTAGCAACACTCTCTTGCGTAAACAATTTTTTAACATCAATTCCTTGTTGGCTCAACTGCACGGCTGCTTGTGTCAGCATGGCATTGACTTCTTTTTCGATGAGTGTTTCGGGTAGATCTACTTCTAAATGTTTAACTAGCTCATCGATGAGCGCCTTTTCTTTATTTGCTTTAGTTTGTCGCTCAGCTTCTGCTCTAAAGCGCTCCTCTAAAGAACTGCGCAATTCATTCAAAGTTTGAAACTCGCTCACTTCTTGCGCAAAATCGTCATTAAGTTCTGGTAACTCTTTTTCTTTCAGCTCTTTTAATGTCACAGTAAAAACTGCTGCACGTCCGGCAACATCTGGCTGAGGATAATCTTCAGGAAACTGCGCTGCAACTTCTTTAGTCTCCCCCGGCTGCATTCCGACAATGCCATCGATAAAGCCAGGGATAAAGCGTTCTTGTTGCAGTTCCAATTGAAAATCGTCAGCTGATGCACCCGCGATCGCTTGCGGTTCTTCTTCGCCTTCTTGAGCTAAATAGCCTTTGAAATCTACTATTGCGACGTCTCCTAGCGCTGCAGCACGTCCTTCCACAGGAATCAGAGTCGCCATTTCACTTTGTTGTTCTGCAATGAGCTGGTCAACTTTTTCAGGCTTATATTTGACTTCCTCGGCTTTTACTTGTAAGCCGGTGTATTGAGTTAGGTTGACCTCGGGTTGTACGTCAACCGCTGCCAAAAAGTGCAAGGCTTTGCCAGGCTCGTATTGAGCGATCAATTCTTCAAACGACGAGCGTAGTTGTGGTTGACCGATCGCTTGTATAGCTTCTTGCTCGATCGCTTCTGTAATTCCAGTTTGAATCAGTTCTTCTAAGGCAGCTGCTTTAACTTGTACGGCACCTAAACGTTGCAATAGGATTTGGCGCGGTACTTTACCTTTGCGAAACCCAGGAACATTCATGGTGCGCGTAAGTTTCTGAATAACCTGGTCATAGGTCTGCTGAGACTTTTCAGCGGGAATTTCAATACTTAAACCAATTTGACTAGCGGGAAGTTTTTCCTGGGTGACTTTCATGTTGCGCTTATGTTTCCAAACAGTTTTGACTACTCAAGCAATTCTTAATCAATGGCTACTCGTTATTAGCACCTGAGCATTAACCCATTTTATCTTTAAGCTTAGTGTCTACTAAGAAGTATCTGCACAGAGTATATAGGAAGCTACATTACTCTTTGATATAAACGACGAAATAGTACTCTAGTTCTAGTTTGCCACTTAGATGGCAACGCATTGTCTAGCCTTTATTGGCTGCGGTTCAAGCAGGTAGCGGTTATCCTAGTTGTCATAACTATGCAGTGCAGTTATGATGACATGAGCCATCAGCAAGCTTCTTGATACCATATTTGTGTAGAACCTACCAAAAATATTCGGTTATCTGGATATTTGAGGAAAAATGCGCTGAAATTGTATACCTCTGTTAGTAACTTTTCCTCGGAGGACGATGCTTATCTTTCTTGTAAAATCTTACAACTATAGAGTTATTATTTAGATTGTTAAAATTAGTTTAAGATAAGAAAGGTATGCTATCTACTGCTAACTCGCTTAAAGATAAATAAAATTTTCCGATACATAGTAATTTTTTTATTGTTGGTTGGGAAAACTAATAACTCCAACAAAAACTGATAAAGTATAAACCTAAAATTAGAAAAAGTGTATACCACTCTTGATAAAGATAAGTTAACTAAATAAGCAGGACAAGGAGGTCATTTGTCAAAATCATATCGTGTTGCCATTTTAGGCGCGACGGGCGCTGTTGGTGCAGAGCTTCTAGATTTATTAGCGAGTAGAAACTTTCCCATAGAGAGTTTAAAGCTTTTAGCATCTCCTCGCAGTGCAGGTAAGAGTTTGCAGTTTCAAGGAGAACGCATTGTTGTAGAAGCAGTTAGCGATCGCGCGTTTGACAACGTAGACATCGTTTTGGCATCCGCAGGCGGTTCTACTTCCAAAACATGGGCAGCAAAAGCCGTTGCGGCGGGTGCGGTTGTTATTGATAATTCCAGCGCGTTTCGCATGGAACCACACGTTCCTCTAGTCGTTCCCGAAGTTAATCCTCAAGCGGCTGCTAGTCATCAAGGAATCATTGCTAATCCCAACTGTACAACGATTCTCATGACCGTTGCGGTTTGGCCGTTGCATCAAGTTAAACGCGTGCAGCGCATTGTAGCAGCGACATATCAATCGGCAAGTGGTGCAGGGGCGCGCGCAATGGAAGAAGTGAAAACTCAAGCGCAGGCAATCTTAAAAGGAGAAGCACCAGTCGCTGAGGTCTTGCCCTATCCGTTGGCGTTCAACTTGTTTCCCCACAACTCTCCGCTTAACGAGTGGGGATACTGCGAGGAAGAAATGAAAATGGTCAACGAAACTCGCAAGATTTTTAATGACCAAAATATTCGAGTTACAGCAACTTGTGTTCGGGTTCCCGTCTTACGCGCGCACTCAGAAGCAATAAACTTAGAGTTTGAAACACCCATGAGTGTTCAAGAAGCTAAAGAAATTTTGCAAAAAGCGCCTGGGGTGCAAATTGTGGAAGACTGGCAAGCTAACCATTTTCCCATGCCAATTGAGGCTACAGGACGCGACCCAGTTCTTGTTGGGCGCATCCGCCAAGACATTTCGCATCCCCACGGGCTGGAAATGTGGCTTTGTGGCGACCAAATCCGCAAAGGCGCAGCATTAAACGCGGTACAGATTGCCGAACTGTTGATCGAAAAAAACTGGCTACAGCCAGCAACGTCTGACAATCAACTATCAGTCACAAGTAACCGCGGGTAATAGTGAATAATACATAGGTGCTAACCGCTTACGAATGAGGAGTCAAAGGGTGATAGATTTTGGACGAGTTGTAACCGCGATGATTACGCCATTTAAGGAAGATGGCAGCGTCAATTATGCCGTAGCGGAGCAACTAGCCGTGTATCTAGCTGAAAATGGGACAGATACAATCGTCGTCTGCGGGACAACTGGCGAATCACCTACACTTTCTTGGGATGAAGAGTACGAATTATTTCAAGTCATCCTCACAGCCGTAGCGGGAAAAGCTTTGGTAATGGCAGGTACAGGGTCGAATTCAACAAAAGAAGCGATCGCTGCAACGCAAAAAGCCGCTAAAATAGGAGTACATGGATCTTTACAAATTGTTCCTTACTACAATAAGCCGCCACAAGCTGGTATCTATCAACACTTTAAGGCGATCGCGCAAGCTTGTCCTGACTTACCAATCATCTTGTATAACGTGCCTGGGAGGACAGGTATCAACGTGCATCCTGACACAGTAGCGCGGTTAGCCGAAATAGAAAATATAGTAGGGATCAAAGAATCAAGCGGTAATCTTGACCAAGCGAGTGAAATTCGCCGGATAACTCCCAGTGAATTTAAACTCTACTCAGGTGATGATTCCCTGACATTACCGTTATTATCCGTTGGCGGTAGTGGTGTAGTAAGTGTTGCGAGTCACTTAGTAGGCACGCAGCTACAAAGCATGATTCAAGCCTTTACCTCAGGGCAAATTCAAGCAGCAACTCAAATTCATTTGAAACTTTTTCCGCTATTTAAAGCTCTATTTACTACAACAAATCCCATTCCTATAAAAACAGCGCTCAGACTTCAAGGATGGGAAGTTGGTTCAACACGCTTACCGCTTTATGAAGAAGTGGGCGAAGTGGATCGGAAAATCAAAAAGGTACTTATAGAAATAGGTATTTTGTGATTTAATCTTTGAAAACTAAATAATATTTGAGTGCGATAAAAAAATATATTGGCACCTAGAAAATGCAATTTTATTGTGTTTTCTCAGGCTTTATTAAAACTTAAATAGCAGAAATCTCATTGCTTTTCTAAGAAAAACTCACGCATAAACTTAAAAAATATGAACAACAAAGAAAAATCAGCAGTCAAAATTATTCCCCTTGGTGGGCTACACGAAATTGGTAAAAACACTTGTGTTTTTGAATACGATGATGAAATTATTCTATTAGATGCAGGGCTAGCGTTTCCTACCGATGAAATGCATGGCGTCAATATTGTGCTGCCAGACATGACATATCTGCGAGAAAATCGGCACAAAATCAAAGGTATGATCGTGACGCACGGTCATGAAGACCATATCGGCGGAATCGCGTTTCACCTCAAGCAATTTGAAATTCCCGTAATCTACGGTCCCCGCCTAGCAATGACAATGCTAGAGGGCAAGCTTGAAGAAGCAGGCGTTCGCGCTCATACTGAACTAAGAAGCGTACGCCCCCGCGATGTTGTGCGCCTAGGCTCCTCTTTTTTAGTCGAGTTTATTCGCAATACGCACTCAATTGCTGATAGCTTTACAGTCGCAATTCATACTCCAGTAGGCGTGATCGTTCATACAGGAGACTTCAAAATTGACCATACTCCGGTAGATGGCGAATTCTTCGATTTACACCGCCTTGCAGAACATGGAGAAAAAGGAGTTCTCTGCTTAATTAGCGACTCGACCAATGCAGAAGTTCCTGGACACACGCCCTCAGAACGCTCAGTTTATCCTAACTTAGACCGCATTTTTAGCCAAGCATCAGGACGACTTTTAATCACAACGTTTGCTTCCTCGGTACATCGCATCAGCATGATTTTAGAGTTAGCAAAAAAGCACAAGCGTGTCGTCTCAGTCGTTGGGCGTTCGATGTTAAATGTGATTGCCCACGCGCGAAACTTAGGCTATATCAAATGCGAAGATGAGCTTTTACAACCGTTGCATGTTGTGCGATCGCTTCCTGACGAGCAAGTACTCATTCTCACCACAGGCTCTCAAGGCGAACCAATGTCAGCCTTAACGCGGATTTCGAAAGGCGAACATTCGCAGCTGCGTATCCGTGAGGGCGATACTGTTGTCTTCTCAGCTAATCCCATTCCAGGCAATACAATTGCTGTTGTCAATACGATAGATCGCCTGATGATGCAGGGAGCCAAAGTCATTTATGGTAAAGAGAAAGGAATTCATGTTTCGGGTCACGGATGTCAGGAAGACCAAAAGCTGATATTAGCACTGACAAAACCGAAGTTCTTTCTACCCGTACACGGCGAGTACCGAATGCTGGTAAAGCACGCCGAAACTGCACAAAGCATGGGAATTCCACCAGAAAACATGGTAATTATCCGTAACGGCGATGTTGTCGAAGTTTCTCAAGACTCGATTCAAATTGCAGGTAAAGTGCCATCAGGAATCGAGTTAGTCGATACATCTGGTTCTGGAATGGTCAGTGGTACGGTTCTTAAAGAACGTCAGCAGCTTGCTGAAGAAGGAATCGTTACCGTCGCCGCAGCTGTAGATTGGCATGGAAAATTGATGACCAAGCCTGAAGTTCACCTACGAGGTGTAGCGATCTCAATCGAGCGATCGCTACTGCAAAAATGGGTACAAGAGCGTATCGAAAACTTCTTACACTATCGTTGGTCGGACTTTGCACAAGCAGCTAACGGGGAACAACCTGAAGTTGATTGGCTGGGACTTCAAGGACAACTCGAACGCGAACTTTATCGCGAAATTCGGCGCGAACTTCAGTGTCAACCGTCTATTACCTTGTTACTACAGACTCCTGACGAACCAGTAAAAGTTACTGACGGTAGACGCCGCCGCCGTACAGCTACCCAAGTAGCCTCATAAATAAGCTACATTACAGCTCATTAAGTTTAAATTGTCAATTTGTTGAGCTATCATAGCGATCGAGGGGAAAAGTTAAAACAGTATAAAAGCTCAGAAGCATTACCCTCAGATCGCTAAACTATGCTAGACAAAAATTGTCACCGTCATTGTCCCAAATTTGAGGTGTTGAGAAGCCTCCTCAGTCCCCCATGAGCGAGGGGCTGGAATGCCAGTATTCCAAAGGAAACAGTACAACTTCTGCGAGCGAGCATCTTTCCTACTTGCGTGCATTAGAGGATGGAAGATAGATGCTTATTATTGGCATGAGTCGCATTTTAACTGTGGTGAATCTACTGAAATAGGCACTTATGTGCTGCAGGAAAGTTCAGTAATGCTTCCCATTTTCTTTGGAAACAAATTAGCGAAGATGATTGCAGTTGCAAGTTAAGCTTCTCAAGAAAAAATCCTTCTTAGGCATGAGTGCATCTACTTTTATTGGCTTCAATCTTTCTACTTATGTATGTTGACCAATTCTCTGTATTTACACACTGGCTGAAGATTATTTCCTGATTGCTCTTCTTAACTTCATTAAATGTTTAACTAGAGCAAATTATTAACAAGATCGGGTGAATGGTCTTACAGACTATCAATATTTCTAGTTAATGTGATCGTTATGGAGAAACGTTTCTCTATCTATTACGTCAATAAATATGAACCTGCATCTTAGCTTAGAGCAGGACTATTCCGATATCGCTGATTAGCGTCTTGTAGATCTGAATTATGAAGTTCAATTTGCCTCGCGGTTTTTGAGGAGTGAACGATGAATGTCTCTGATTACACAACAAAAATTTTACTTTCTAGCTGGATAGGAATTGACCAAGCAATTGCCGCAGCCAATCGTCCGCAACAACCGTTACAACCTAGCAACAAGCATAAATGTGATATGTTGCAACCGCTACGTCAATGGATTAATAAGATCAAAGTTAGCGATCGCAAATTTGCTCACCGTTTGTGTAAATTGATTCCTGCACAGTGTCCTTTTGAGCGCGATTTAAAACTGTTTGGTCGCACATTTCATATTCCACCGATGTGCAAGCTGAATCCCCTTTATGAAGAAGTTGTGGGTTTGCGCTTTCGTGCATTGTGCTACTTAGCCGATGAGTGTGGAGAAGATATCACAGCTTACTGTTAAGCAGTCGAGTTATAGCTTGATAGATTAAGTTTTGATATCACTGCTTCTAACGAGTGAGCCTCTTTTGAATTTCGCAATTTTGAGCGCGGAAACTCTTTGATTCTTTTCAACTTTTTCTTAATTCCAGTCATCGAAAACTGAAATTCGTAAACTCACTGAGGTCAATGAACAGTTTCAGTGAGTTTTTTTTATAGTTGACAGCAGATATCTAAACCAGAAAATGCCAAACTTTTTAGTTTTCTAAGTAAATGAAAAATTTAAGGCTGGTGAATGGTTATTAGTAGTTGCTCATTAAGCAATGATTACCCATTACCAGAGATGATGATTATGCGATCGCCGCAGTACATTATGGCACGATGGAAACTGCCCTCTCATTCTCAGGACGACAGATTGTGACTCTACCCGCATCGAGCAGACTGCAATTTACGGAAGATTTAAATATTTGCCGCATTTTGAATGGTATGTGGCAGGTTTCTGGGGCGCATGGTCGCATTAATCCTCAAGTTGCGATTCAAAATATGTTTGAGTACAAAGATGCAGGCTTCACAACTTGGGATTTAGCGGATCATTACGGTCCTGCGGAAGATTTTATCGGTGAGTTTCGACGACAACTAGCAGCCAGATACGGAAAAACTGCTTTATCTGAAATACAAGCTTTTACAAAATGGGTGCCTCGACCTGGCAGAATGACAAAAAAAATCGTCGCAGAGAATATCGATATCTCGCGTCGCCGGATGGATACTGAAACGCTCGATCTGTTGCAATTTCACTGGTGGGAATACCGCGATCGCAGCTACTTAGATGCATTGAAGTATATGGCAGAACTACAGGAAGAAGGAAAAATCAAGCATCTAGCCTTGACTAATTTTGATACCGAACATCTAGAAATTATTAGTCGAAACGGTATCAATATTGTCTCAAATCAAGTACAGTATTCTTTAATTGACCGTCGTCCACAAGTGCGTATGAGTTCGTATTGCCAGCAGCATAACATACAACTATTGGCATATGGTTCGCTATGTGGCGGGTTTTTATCCGAAAAATACTTAAATAAACCAGAACCACGCGGCGGTGAACTCAATACCGTCAGTTTGCGAAAGTACAAAAACATGATTGATGCTTGGGGCGGGTGGCAATTATTTCAGGAACTACTCACAACGCTCAAGGCGATCGCAGAGAAACATGCTGTTAGTATCGCTAATGTTGCGGTTCGTTATGTTTTAGAGCAGCCTGCCGTCGCTGGTGTCATTGTTGGCGCAAGACTGAGCATTTCCCAGCATATCGAAGACAACGCAGCTGTTTTTAGCTTTGCTTTAGATAAGACGGATTACGAACAAATTGAAACAATCCTCGCGCAGTCACGCAATCTTTACCAATTGATCGGCGACTGCGGTGATGAATACCGTCGTTAACCGCGTGATATGATGGCGAAAACATAATTATAGCGTAATATAAGTAAATTTCATCTGACATAAGACAGATTTTTTCAGAAAAATCGCGACAAATCTGAAATAATTAGTTATATTTGACGACAAAATTTAACATTCAAGGCAAGGCTAAGCCCTAGGCTTGTTGAGTCAGGTGTTTATTTAAGGAGATGCGGTAATGATGTATTTTTACCATCAGCCCTCAAAGAAAACTCGATCTAACTGCGACAACAGGACAAAGTATCAAAAAGTTGCTGCGAATGTAAGCCGGATTCTGACATTAGCTGCATTAATTGGACTAGGAGGTGAGGTTTTAGGTCGTTATCCTGCGATCGCTCAGCAGACAACGCAACCGATTTCAACGACGCAAGCTGCACCAGCCCGCATGAATCTGGCGGTTAACAGACAACCGCAGGAAAGTTACCAAAGTTTAATAAGTCGGGCAGAGAGTGTGGCAATAAATGCGGTAAAACAACGCTTTAGTCAGGATCGACATACACCCGCAGTCTCAGTCATGATTGTCGCTGATAGTTACGGTGCGATCGCTCCTGTTTTATCGTTAGAAATTAGCCGTAACGAATGGCAACATCGCAAAGCTCAAACGAAAGACCAAATGAAATACTTCTCAACCGCAAAAATGCTGTTGGGCTTTGATAATGTTGCAGAAAGTACAAATCAGCAGCAAACGACTACAACGGTGACTCCTGAAATAACAGCAGAAATGGAGCAAATCGATCGACTGATTCGAGAATCAGATTCTAAACCAGAAATGATACCTGAGGAGTTACCTGAAGGCGAAGCAATAGAAGCACCTGCGATCGTACCTGTAGAAACACCAACTCCTGAGTTACCCACTATTATCCCTGGTGAAGCTAGTGTTCCAGATGCTAGTGAGACATTACCAGCTAATAACAATGCCATCTCCGATCCAATTCCCACCGACGGTTTAGCAACACCAAGTAGCTCGCTCGACCCAAATAACCTTAATCCCAATATGCCAACGTTCTCGCCAGTACCTGCTAATGATGCTCTTCCTGTAGAGAGTGTGCCGGAGATAACTGACATCGTTCCAGAAGATAACCAAAACTAAATACTCTACCGAATCAAATACAAATTATGAATCAGGGCTGCATGTTTTTACTTTTTTGATTTAGAGGTTTCTGCTAACACCCACTGCAGATTAGGAGTCATGCTTTAAAATAGAAAGGTTGTGAATGCAGTGTAATTATTATGGCTGTTCCTAAGAAGAAAACATCTAAATCGAAACGCGACCAAAGAAGAGCGACTTGGAGACGTAAAGCAGCACTGGAAGCGCAAAAAGCATTGTCTTTAGGTAAATCAATTTTGACTGGGCGCTCTACGTTTGTCTATCCCTCTAAGGAAGAAGAAGCTGAAGACGAGGAATAGACTTGTAGCAATGGGATAGTGAGACACATAGCAAACAGCACATTTGCAAAGTTTTATCTCAAAATGGAATTAGACATATCCCATAGCAACGTCATCTACCCAAGCAAATGCTAGGAAAATTTTTTCAAAAACCAGGAGACGCACAAAGCGATCGCGTTCCTCCTGGGCAGTATCTCACAAAAGGATTCCCGGTCTTAACCTACGGTCAAACTCCAAAAATAGATATCGCAGAATGGCGGTTTCGTGTATGGGGCTTAGCAAAACCTGCCACATTCACCATGTCCGATTTTATGGCACTGCCACAACACGAATTTACTGCTGATTTTCACTGCGTGACGCGCTGGTCCAAACTTGATGTGAAGTGGATTGGCGTCAAGGTGACAGACTTTATGAAATTAATTGAAGTCGATCCCAAAGCTGTTCATGTTATGGAACACTGCTATGGAGGTTACACCACAAATCTTCCCCTAGAAGACTTTGTCCGCGAAGAAAACTTTTTTGCACACACGCTATTTGGCGAACCGCTACCTGCAGAACATGGCGGTCCCTTGCGGCTTGTTGTTCCGCATCTTTATGCTTGGAAAAGTGCTAAATGGATTAATGGTTTGGAATTTCTAGATCGCGAAGAGTCAGGCTTTTGGGAACGCAACGGATATCATCGACGAGGTGACCCTTGGGCGGAAGAACGATATAGCGGTTTCTTTGGACTGTAAACTTCTGTCATAACACAAAGCTACTCAAACTGCGCGTCCCTTTACACACTACGTGTAATAGATTTATGCATAAGTCCACAAAAGTGGACTTTATTTGTAGCCATAGTCAACAGATTTGGGTTATGGAAGTTTGTACTGACTCTGACTAACCAATTAACCGTTTGATTAAGTTTAATTTGCCTGCGTAAGGCGCGTAACGCCACTTTAAGTCAAGCCAAAAAGACTTTTTGAGGACGCTTTTTTCGTGCGAGAAGGTATCAAAACTCGCTTTACCATGGTACTTCCCTATACCACTATCTCCAACACCACCAAACGGTAAAGAGGAAACGCCGACATGCATAACGGTATCGTTAATGCACGCGCCACCTGATGAAGTTTCTTGTAAAACCCGCTGTTGAATATCTCGATTGCGCGAAAACAAGTATAAAGCTAAAGGTTTGGGTTTTTCGTTAATGATTGCGATCGCTTCGCTCAAATCGTCGTATTCAATAATCGGTAAAATTGGACCAAAAATTTCTTCTTGCATCACTGGCATTTCCAGTGAGACTTGATCGATAATCGTTGGAGCAATATAAAGGTCACGCGAATCTGTACTTCCTCCCGTAACAATTTTTCCATCGCGCAGTAATTCTACTAAACGTGAAAATTGTTTTTGGTTGATAATTCTGCCATAGTCAGAACTTTGTTGTGGCTCTTCTCCATAAAATTCTCTGATGACTTTTTGTAAGCTATCAAGCAATTGTTGTTTAATCTGACGATGAACCAAAAGATAGTCTGGTGCGATACACGTTTGTCCTGCGTTGATAAATTTACCCCAAGCGATTCGCCGCGCGGTATGTTCGAGATTAATATCGCTATCTACAATACAAGGACTTTTGCCGCCTAGTTCTAAAGTGACTGGTGTGAGATGTTTGGCTGCAGCTTCCATGACAATTCTACCAACAGCCGTACCACCCGTAAAAAAGATATGATCGAATTTTTCTGCTAGTAATTGTTTACTAATATCAATTCCACCTTCTACAACTGCAATATAAGCTGGGTCGAAATATTTCTGAATAATCTGTGCAACAACTGCTGATGTATTTGGCGCAATTTCAGAAGGCTTAACAATGACGCAGTTACCTGCGGCGATCGCACCAATTAAAGGCGCTATAACTAACTGAAACGGATAATTCCACGGACCAATAATTAAGACAACTCCTAGCGGTTCGGGATAAATATATCCCTTTCCAGGAAGTTGTTCGAGGGGAATACGTACTTTTTTGGGCTTTACCCACGATCTGATATGTTTCAAAGCATAATCAATTTCTCGCGTAATGCTGATTTCTGTAGCATATGTTTCTAACTCCGGTTTGCGTAAATCTTTTTTTAGCGCATCTACAATGCCTTCTGTATTTTCTTGAATGGCTCGTTTTAGAGTTTTTAATTGTTCAATCCGAAACTCAACATCTTTTGTTTTTCCATTTTGGAAATAAACGCGTTGTTTGCGGATAATATCATTTATAGATAGTGCAGCAAGCATTGTTTTCCCTGATTCCTAAGTTTTTTTACAATCTCTTAACACCACTATTCTACAGGGTAATTTAATGTTTGAGTGTCTTGCTATTGCTACGCTAGCTATATGTTCTCTAATAAATTAGTTTTGAATTTCTGTGCAATTTCTAATTTCTAATTTAGCGAAAAGGGCTTAGTTATTGATCTAGTTAGTTGTAGCAAAAATAACTTTATCATTTGGCTGCCAGCTGGTATTCAAGCCAGCTGAAAATTGTCACTGAACTTACTGAGTAATTGGTAAGTCAACACTAAACACGCTACCTTGCCCAGGCGTCGATCTGACCTCGATTGTACCCTGGTGAGCTTCTACAATTCTACGAGAAAGATAAAGTCCTAAACCACTACCAGAACGTTTGTGACTTCCTTGGCGAAATCGTTCAAATAAGGTAGCTTGTTCTTCCTGAGGAATACCTGTACCAGTGTCTGCAACCTCGATGGTTATGTATTTATCTGCAGCTTTATTTGATGGTTTTATGCGTACGGTTACAGAACCAGAATCGGTAAATTTAATAGCGTTTCCCACTAAGTTTGTAAATAAACGGTGAATTTCCAAGCGATCGCCGATGACTTTTGGATTATCTTGAGACTCCACGTCAAGTTGAAGTGGGAGATTTTTTTCTTGTGCTAGAGGTTCTAACTCCTTGACAACTTCTGCGAGAATTTCTTGTAAGTCGATCGGCATGAAGTTTAAAACTTTACGATCTGCCTCAAAGCGGTACACCTCTAGTAGAGTATTCACCATTTGCAACAAGTTTTGATTACTTCGTGCCATTGTCGCAATCGCTTCCTTCATTGTCGGCGAAAGTTCTCCCAAGGCACCTTGTTGAAACAGTGCTAGCATTCTATCTGCAGCGACAAGCGGAGTCCGTAAATCATGCGTCAGACGAGACACAAAGTCTTCTCGCTGGCGGGCTATTTGATCGCGCTCGTCTACACTATGCTTTAGCCGTAATAGCGATCGCACGCGTGCTAGTAATTCATCAACTTCTACGGGTTTACGAATAAAATCGTCTGCGCCCATGTCTAGCCCTTGCGCTACACTCGGCTGGTCGTAGGCTGTGATTAGCAAAATAGGGATAAACGGTAGCTGACTATTACGCCGGATGCGTTGTGTCACCTCAAACCCGTCCATTCCTGGCATCATTACATCCAAAAGTACCAATTGTGGTGGAGATTGTTCCACTAGTCTTAGGGCGGTTGAGCCATCCTCAGCAGTGGAAATTGTATATCCTTCTTCTTCTAAGATCGTTTGAATCAAGAAAACATTATCCGGAGAATCGTCTACAACAAGAATATTGTCACGAGAAGGTTGGGAGCACATGGAGAAGTATTTATACTTGAGTTAATTTTTATTAACAACTGGCATCTGTATTATTTTTCCCTCTAACTGCTTGCTTGACCTCCTACTTACGAAGGATTATTTTTATACCGACTTGCCATCAATCATTTTCTCTAGAATGTATTGAGCGATTGATTGAAACAGATTCAGCCGCGTTCAAGTTAACAACAAGCAGTGATATGGAAGTATCAATTTATCAGAAGCATACAGCAGCAGATGCCTATTGAGCAAATCCAAATAGTTGCTAATAATTCAGTTTAACTGCTATCTTGCAATACGATTGGTCATTAATCAGCGCAGATCTCGGATATTTGTAACCGCTAGTATTCTTCATATAGCAAAGAGCAAAGTCAGAGTCAGGGCTAAAAGCTAACCAGGAAAAGGTTTTTGAGCTTTTAGATTGTCTTAACTTTCCCTTCAATTGCTATAGGAGTTGATTGAAAAGTTTTCATAACCTGTTGCAGATGCATCAGGCAAATTTTCTGGTTGCTCGCAAATTCTTAAAAGAGAAAGTAGCGTTGTGCTAAAGGTAGAGTTGTTGCAGGTTCACACGTAAGTAATTCACCATTTGCTTTGACTTCATAAGTTTCTGGATCGACGTCAATGCGAGGCAAAAAGTCATTTAACTTCATTTCGCTTTTGCTTAGCTGGCGAGTTCCAGACACAGCAACGATACGTTTTTTTAAGTTGAGTTGTTGAGAGATTCCCAAATTTTTTGCGGCTTGCGAAACAAAAGTCAGCGAAGTTGCGGCGATCGCTCCACCAAAACTGGCAAACATTGGACGCATATGTACAGGCTGTGGTGTAGGGATACTGGCGTTTGCATCTCCCATCTGCGCATAGGCGATCGCCCCGCCTTTAATCACAATCTCCGGCTTGACACCAAAAAACGCCGGACGCCACAAACATAAATCAGCAAGTTTTCCTTCTTCTACGGAACCGACATATTCAGCAATACCATGCGCGATCGCGGGGTTAATCGTATATTTAGCAACATAGCGTTTGGCACGAAAGTTGTCGTTTGCTGCGGTGTCTTCCGCAAGTGAACCGCGCTGTACTTTCATTTTGTGTGCGGTTTGCCAAGTGCGAATAATCACTTCTCCGACTCTTCCCATCGCTTGCGAATCAGACGAAATCATGCTAAAAGCACCAAGATCGTGCAAAATATCTTCCGCTGCAATTGTTTCTCTGCGAATTCGCGACTCAGCAAACGCAACATCTTCTGGAATTCCTGGATCGAGGTGATGGCATACCATCAACATATCTAAGTGTTCGTCTAGCGTATTCAATGTGTAAGGACGCGTGGGATTGGTAGAAGAAGGTAAAACGTTGGCTTCTCCACAAACTTTGATAATATCTGGTGCATGACCGCCACCCGCACCTTCGGTGTGATAAGTATGAATTACGCGGTTTTTGAAAGCGGCGATCGTATCTTCGACAAATCCGGCTTCGTTGAGCGTATCAGTGTGAATTGCGACTTGTACGTCGTATTCATCAGCAACACTTAAGCAAACATCAATCGTAGCGGGAGTTGTTCCCCAATCTTCATGAAGTTTTAACCCCATGACACCGGCTTGTATCTGTTCAACAAGTCCTTGCGGTTGACTACTATTTCCTTTACCTAAAAAGCCCAAGTTGACCGGAAATGCATCCGCCGCTTGCAACATTCGGTAAATGTTCCAAGGTCCTGGCGTACAAGTAGTTGCGTTTGTTCCTGTAGCTGGACCTGTACCGCCACCGATCATTGTCGTAATTCCAGAGGCGATCGCGGTTTCAATCTGCTGCGGACAAATAAAGTGAATGTGTGCGTCAATTCCCCCAGCGGTAAGGATCATTCCTTCTCCCGCGATCGCTTCTGTCCCAGGACCAATAATAATATCTATGTTGTCTTGGATGTAGGGATTTCCGGCTTTGCCAATTTTGAAAATCTTGCCGTCTTTAATGCCAATATCTGCTTTAACAATTCCCCACCAATCGAGAATTAACGCATTTGTAATTACAGCATCGACAGCACCATCGGCGTTAGATATTGGCGATTGTCCCATACCATCGCGAATCACTTTACCGCCGCCAAACTTGACTTCATCGCCATAAGTTGTCAAGTCTCGTTCGACTTCGATAATCAACTCTGTATCTGCAAGTCGCACGCGATCGCCTACTGTTGGACCAAATGTCTCAGCGTAAGCGCGACGATCCATGCGATAACTCATGCGATACTCCTTTTACGGGCTGGTGAGGTGACTTGAACCACAAAGAACGCGAAGATAAAGAGGTTCTTGGGTATTTTAGCCCGTTCTGGTGTTGCCACAGAAGCTACTTAGCACTGAAGTTGTAAAGATGCGATCGCATTTACGACCGCTACACGTCAAAGCGATAGCGAATCGCACCGGTTACAGGATCGTTGCAAATCTCAGCACATCCTACTTTTTCTGCTTCTTGCAGCAGTTTCTTCGCTTCTTTTGGATCTAGCCCTGTATACATAGCTGCTTGTGCAATTGATAGTTGTCCGCCATTTTTCTTTGCTGCTAACAGTAGCTTTTGCATCGGACTAGATGCTGTTGAAGGCGAGGCGTTTGCTTGTAAGTTATGCCGAGGAGTCACGCCAATATTTAACTCTATTGATTGCTGGGCGTGTAGTCCCCGCAGATAAATATTACGCCGATTCACCATGCTGGGAATAAAAGCTAAGTCGATGAGTTGACCAACACCGAGAAAGCCAAACGTGAACAGATAAATCAAACCACTAGTAACATGACCTGTGTAGAATCTTTGACCGCCGCAAATTCCAAAAAAGCACAAACACCATAAGAGGTATGCAACGGTTGAGTTGACTTGCTGCATTGCTGTAGATTGCTATTTTGAACTACCTGTATCTAGTGTGCCCTTGAATATACTACAAACAACACGGTGAATGTAATTCAGCAAGCACTGCTACCTTAAGATTTTTGACTGATACTACATCAATTGAATATCAACTAGATCCAAGACTCTCCTTTGCTCGCACGATTTGTCACTCAAAAAGTGCTGGCTTTAATCTTCTATTATCTCAAATAAATCTTCCATCATTACATCAAATGTTTTTGCTAGTTTACACGCGCAGTAAGCTCGACGATTGCTCTTTCTGGCAAGCATAATGTAAGTTTTAACACAACTAATAGAACATAACCCCAAACCTATAAGGGAAGGGGCAAAAATCCATAACGTGGTACGAAATAGGGAGCCTTTTAGCTCTCTCCTTGCCAGGGAGAGAAATGGAAGCAGGATCTACTTTCTGCTACCCCAGCAATGCGAGATCTATTTTTTAGTTGATTCCCATCGTCCTAAACTCCATCGCTTTTCTTGTGCCAATTCTAAAGCCTCTTCTTTTTCTAAGTTTGTCAAGACTTCTCGTACTTTCTCCCGAGATACTCTTAGTTCCAGGTTATCCCAGCAATGACCTTGACCTCTTTGCATTTCAGGTGAATTGCGTAACTGACGCAACACATTGAGACACGCAGGACAGTCACAGCCAAATAAATTGACGGCAGCATCACTTTCTGCTGCACTAAAATCTAAAAGAGGGTGTTCTTCAAATGTCACATCAGTAGATGCGATCAGAACAACACGATTCTGGTGGGGGTTGATAGCAGATAAAGCCTGAAAGTCAGTTGATACATCGCAGGAGGCTTGAGTTTTCGTAGCAGATCTGACTGTGGCAGATACACCTGGTGTTAGTAACATAGTTAGCATTGCTCCCACTAAAGTTGGAAGTGCCACTAAATCAAACCATAGCTTGTGTTTCATACTCATACTCAAATCTCCTCGACAACTCAACAAACATTTGAGCAGCCATTGTAATTCATCTCAGGCTAGTACACCAGTTTATTTAACCTTGGCAGGCAATTATCTGAATTTTTAGGTACAAAAGTTCATACAAGCGGTTGACTTTAACAATCTCGTCACCTGGGGAGAAGTCATTTGCAAGATCGAGCCAGTATTTTCAGAAGTATGTTTTACAAGAATTTTGAGCTTGAGTAGAGTATGAGTTTCTTTAGCTGCAAACAACAGCAAGTATTCGCTGTAGCATCAAGCATCAGGAACAAACCCTGTTTCTTTGAGTAGCAGCCGTATTCTTGCGTGCGGAAGCTGCGTGTCTTTCTTGTGATTTTTCTACTGATCGGCATAAAAGTCTTGCATCAGCGCAATGATGCTACAGTATTTGACAATGCTGGCAACGTAGAATTCATCTCACTTCAGATCTTCGTCAGCATGGATCTGTTCGATGTTGTCGCGTAATCGCGATCGCTGTTCGTAAGGTTGCAAGCCTTCGTTGATAGTATATTCGCTAATATCCGGTGTTTATTATCTAAGCAGGCATCCTACAAAGGTTGATTGGGGTGTCCAAGGTTTCGTAAAACTTCTTTGTAGTCTTAGAATGTGTTCTGCTCAAAGAAAAACTCTTACCCAACCAAAATCAGTTCGCCGTCGGTAAGCACATTATGAAAATGTGCATCGAAGCGAATAATTCCTTAACTTAGATATGCAACCCCAACAAACACTCCGACTTAATTGCTCAAGCTAGGTGTGTAACCAATGCGCTACAATTATTAAGGCTTCTTTACAGAATGCGCGATCGCTGCCACATTCTGTTACCAAGCTGCAATCTAATTCCTCTCTACCATTAATGGAACGCTCCTATGACGCTCCCTATTCGTAATGTTGCCATTATTGCCCACGTTGACCACGGCAAAACTACCCTGGTTGATGCTTTACTTAAACAATCTGGTATTTTTCGCGAAGGGGAAGAGATTCCAGAGTGCGTTATGGATTCTAACGCCTTGGAAAGAGAGCGGGGTATTACAATTCTGGCAAAAAACACAGCAGTTCGCTACAAAGATACATTAATCAATATTGTTGATACTCCAGGACACGCAGATTTCGGCGGCGAAGTTGAGCGCGTTCTAGGGATGGTTGATGGTTGTATCCTGATTGTGGATGCGAACGAAGGACCTATGCCACAAACACGCTTTGTTTTGAAAAAAGCGCTAGAAAAAGGCTTACGTCCGATTGTAGTCGTTAACAAAATTGACCGTCCGCAAGCTGATCCGCATGGCGCAGTTGATAAAGTATTAGATTTGTTTATCGAGTTAGGCGCAGACGACGATCAGTGCGACTTTCCTTATCTGTTCGCCTCTGGCTTAGAAGGTTACGCCAAAGACGACCTTGATGCGGAAGGGGTAGATATGCAACCCCTATTTGAGGCAATTTTGCACCACGTCCCACCACCAGTAGGTAATCCTGATAAACCTCTACAATTGCAAGTCACAACGTTAGATTATTCTGAATATCTGGGACGCATTGTCATTGGTAGAATCCACAACGGTACGATCCGCATGGGTCAACAAGCGGCTTTAATTACCGAAACTGGTGAGATTGTAAAAGCCAAAGTCACTAAATTAATGGGCTTTGAAGGACTCAAGCGTATCGAATTGCAGGAAGCCTCTGCAGGAAACATTGTTGCAGTTGCAGGATTTGCGGATGCAAACATTGGAGAAACAATTACCTGTCCCAACGAACCGCAGGCGCTACCACTGATTAAAGTGGATGAACCTACATTGCAAATGACTTTCTCAGTGAATGATTCGCCATTTGCGGGACAAGAAGGAAATTTTGTTACTTCTAGACAATTACGCGATCGCCTATTCCGCGAATTGGAAACAAACGTAGCACTCCGCATTGAAGAAACCGATTCACCCGATAAATTCTTAGTGTCTGGTCGAGGTGAGTTACACTTGGGAATTTTAATTGAAACGATGCGACGCGAAGGATACGAGTTTCAAGTTTCTCAACCACAGGTGATTTATCGCGAAGTTAACGGACAACCCTGCGAACCTTACGAGTACTTGGTGCTAGATGTTCCGGAAGACGGTGTAGGCGGCTGTATCGAACGTCTCGGACAGCGTCGCGGCGAAATGCAAGATATGCAAGTTGGTGGTAATGGTCGCACGCAGTTAGAATTTGTGATTCCAGCGCGTGGCTTAGTCGGTTTTCGCGGTGAATTCATGCGTCTGACTCGCGGTGATGGCATTATGAATCACAGCTTCCTCGATTACCGCCCACTCAGCGGCGAAATTGAAGCGCGGCGTAATGGTGTATTAATTGCCTTTGAAGAAGGAACTGCAACTTTCTATGCGATGAAAAATGCCGAAGATCGCGGCGTCTTCTTTATTACTCCAGGCACTAAAGTTTACAAAGGAATGATTGTTGGCGAACACAACCGCCCGCAAGATTTAGAACTGAACGTTTGTAAGACAAAACAATTGACAAACCATCGGGCTTCTAGCGGTGAAGAACTAGTTCAGTTGCAAGCACCAATGGAAATGAGCTTAGAACGCGCTTTGGAGTATATTGGACCTGATGAATTAGTCGAAGTGACACCACAGTCAATCCGTCTGCGGAAAATGACGAAAAAACTAGCAAAGCGTTGATAGCAATGCCATAAGTGAAGGGTACTCTTAAAACATGACATGCGTGATGCAGGCTATCTTGCCTGCACTTATCCTTTACTAATGACCCTCAACAAGCAAATTGCTGACTGGCTAGAGTCGCATTGGGTAACACCAGCATACAGTGGTTGGGTGCTCATTGGCGTCACTAGCTGTTTTTTTGGTGCCGCTGTCAATACAATGGCAGGGTGGCTGTATGTTTTAAGTGGCTTGAGTTTCGCCCTACTCGGAATCGCTGCGATTTTACCTGTACGATCGCTTCGCAATATCAAAATTCGTCGCGCTGCAATTCAACCCGTCAGCGCTGGTGAAGCATTAACTGTAGAAGTTGAAATCGCTAATGAAACAGCCCATCCCAAAAGTTTACTGCAAATTCAAGACTTACTTCCTTTTATTTTAGGTAAACCAGTTCAAGCACCGCTTGAAGTCATTCTGCCACATCAAAGTTACACCTGGAGATATCATCACCCTACACAACAGCGAGGTGTTTACCGCTGGCATACCATACAATTACGCACCGCTGCACCTGTAGGATTATTTTGGTGTCGCCGTCAGCAAGAAATACCTGCGACAGCCGTTGTCTATCCTACTGTTTTACCATTAACAGCGTGTCCGATTATTGATAGCGTTGGTCAAGAGAATCATGCCAAGTCGTATAACCAACAACAGCGCGTGCAATTAGCGACTGAAGGATTAACGCGATCGCTGCGTCCTTATCGCATAGGCGATCCTCTACGACTAATTCACTGGCGCAGTAGCGCGCGTTATGGAGAATTTCGCGTTAGAGAATTAGAAATGATGACAGAAGGGCGCGAACTTGTGATTTGCTTAGATAGTGCAGAAACTTGGGAGGAAGATTGTTTTGAACAAGCCGTTATTGCTGCTGCATCTTTATATTTTTATGCACGAAAGCAGCAATTAAATGTACAACTTTGGACGGCTGCAACAGGTTTAGTTGAAGGAAATCGAACTGTTTTACACACTTTAGCGGCAACAAATTTTAATGAAGCACAAGTTGCAAATTTACCTCAAAGTCGTCTTATTTGGTTGAGTCAAAATGCACTGAGTTTGAATAAAATTTCTCCTGATAGCTACTGGTTATTATGGGGAAATGATTCAATTTGGCAATCGAAAGTGGTTCATAATTCTTTTGGTCTTTTGATTGATAAAGAACAGCCGTTGCAACTCCAATTGCAACAAGTTGTGCGAGTGGAGCGCAGTTTTTGAAATCAACTGTATAGACACAAAACACGCAAAGAAAAGAGATAAAGAAAGAACATCGCGAATAATCTATATTTGCTATCTGAAGAATTGATGCATGCTTGATGCTACATTTGGTTGAGTATTGCTGTTGGCTCAATTGCAGTAAATTCAAGGCTTGCTGAATAGCAACTCACTAATGTCTAGAAGTCAGAATGGTGTGTCTACCTACGTTAGAATGCAGAAAACGTCTTGATTACAAACCTTTAAGATTATGAAACCCACAGATAGCAGCAACTTATCAACGGACAAAAGTTTGGAAGCAATGTGGCAGTTCGCGCAAACTTATGCTAAGCGTACGGGAACTTACTTTTGCGCTGAACCTTCGGTGACTGCTGTCGTTATTGAAGGACTGGCAAAACATAAGGACGATTTAGGTTCTCCTTTGTGTCCTTGCCGTCATTATGAAGATAAACAAGCCGAGGCTAGTGCAGCATTTTGGAATTGTCCGTGCGTTCCTATGCGCGAACGTAAAGAGTGCCACTGCATGCTGTTTCTTACCCCAGATAATGAATTTGCTGGGAAGCATCAGGAGATACCTTTAGATACGATAAAAGAAGTCCGCTCTAGCATGGGATGAACGAATCAATACCAGATCAATTCTGGGAAGGTGTAGAGCAATTTAATACTCGACAGTTCTACACCTGTCACGATACGCTAGAAGCTCTGTGGATGGAAGCAACAGAGCCAGAGAAAACGTTTTATCAAGGGATCTTACAGCTTGCTGTGGCGCTCTACCACTTGGGTAATGCGAACTGGCGAGGGGCAGTCATTTTACTGGGAGAAGGGATTCATCGATTACAAGGCTACTTGCCAATTTTTAGTGGTATCGATGTTGCAGAATTGGTAGATGCGAGTAGTCATTTGTTAGCACAATTGCAACAAGCAGGACCTGAAAAAGTTCGTGATTGGGTAGTAACTGAAGAATTTAACGCAAATTCAGACTTGCTGCCTATAATTACAACAGTGCAGCCAGAATGAGTGGATGTGTAAATTTGAATTGGAGATGCTTGAGGAGTTGAAACTTAAGCATAGCAGTCATCGTCAGGTAAAATACAGTTCTGCGTTGCCAGGGTTCGTGCTTAATTGTCAGACAAACGTTATATGATGCCCTTTTCTTTGCCCTCGTCTTTTATGCGTCGCTTTGGTTTCGCGATCGCGCTAATGCCATTGACTTTGATGAGTGCGATCGCCTTAAATACTCCTTTACAACGTGCCCAAGGTCAAACCGCCGAACAAAACTCGCTGATCATCAATTCTGATGTTCAAGAGGCAAACTCGCAAACAGGAATTTTTACGGCACGCGGTAACGTACAAATGAATTACCCAGCGCGGCAAATTCAAGCAACCGCTGCTCAAGCGC